>NZ_JAAFYZ010000148.1 GCF_018274385.1 Catenulispora pinistramenti
CCTACAGTGCCGGTGGCCGGGGGTCAAGTTCGCGCTGAACGAAACCGCAGGTCAAATGCTCGACCGCCGCGCGCGGACTTTACCCCCGGACACCGGTGCTGTACCCCCCGGGCTGACGACGCGACCGAGGGGAACGGACCGCACCACCCCACAAACCGCCGCCGCTGAGACTAGATCAGCCACCCCAGGGAACCGCGCTAGTTTCCCTGAGGTTGCCGAGGCCCGCCGGAGGCCCGGCCCTTCACCACAGCCCTTGACCTTGACCTTCAGCTCTTGATCTTCAGCTCTTGATCTGGCCTGCGCTGTTGATCTTGCTTTTGATCTGGCCTGTGTCCTTGTTCTGACTTGCCGGAGTTGAAGAGGCCTGAGGTGGGGCGGGGTTGTGAACGCGGAAACCGGCAGCCGACAAACACACCCGCCGCCACGAACCCCGAACCGGCACAACTATGACCGAAGGCCGTAAAAAGCTTTGAAACCCACACCCGGGCGCAAGACTTGCCGCACCGCACGCCGCCCATGCCAGCACACCGACGACCTAGGCCAACACCAACACCAACACATCACCAGGGCAAACGTCGCCTGATACGACAACAGCACTAGGTGGCGGTACCGGCCCCGGTCGGCGTCCCTACCCCCATCCTCATCCCCGCCTCCGCATCACAAGCCTTCACATCACAAGCCCCCGCATCACAAGCCGCCGCCACCGCCAGCGACTCCATCGTCCGAGCCAGCGTCTCCATATCCTCGCGCGACACGTGCCACGTATCCGCCGACACCAGCACCGTCACCGCCTCGGCGTTCTCCGGCGCGTTGTCGATGGTGACCATCAGGCGCTCGTTGAAGAAGGGGAGTTCGCTCCACTCGATCTGCGGTGGGGTGGCTGCGGTGATGGCCTCGATCGTTGGTTCGGGGCCGGGGGCGGTGGCGCTGCGTTGTGAGGGGCGGTCGTTGTAGTAGCACAGCGCCAGTTGCTCGCCGCGGGTGCGCTCGGTTTCGGCCAGTAGCGACTTCCACTGCTGCAGGTCGAAGTACGCGTACTTATATGTGCGGGTCACTGCCCGCTGCGCGCGTTCGACTACCTCGGCGAGGGTCGCGTCGCGGACGTCGACCACGAATAGGCCGCTTTGGCTGACGTTGCCGACGATGTCTGCCAGGCCGGGGCGGAAGCGGTTGCTGACCAGCATCTGGGCTGCGGTGGGGTGCTCGCCGGTCAGGCGGGCCAGCGCGGTCGTGAACAGACCGAGCAGTGCCGCGCTGAGGTCGCAGTCCAGGCGGTGCGCGATCTTGGTCGTGGCGAGCAGGAGGGGAACCGACCGCAGGGTGGCCCTTCGGTAGCGGGGTCCCGGTTCGGGCACCGCTGCGGTCGGTCGTCTTGTGGGCAGCGCGGCCAGTTGCCGTTGCCAGTAGCGCAGCGACGCATCGCTCTGCCTCCGTCCGGCGGGGGTGGCCTGCTGGGCGGTGAGGTCCAGCGGGTGGGTCGGGACCGGGCCGCGCGCCTGTCCGGTCACGGGGTCGCGGTGCAGGAAGTCCTCGTACATCGCGAACGCCCCGGCGCCGTCGGTCGCGAAGTGGTTCAGCACGGTCAGCAGGTGGGTCAGCACGCCGGCGCGGCGTAGCAGGACCATGCGGATCGGGAACTCGTGCTCCTCGTCGAAGGGCTGCTGTTCGTGTTCTGCGACGAGGTCCGCCAGCGTCACGGCGACCGTCGCGGCGTCGGCGTCGGCGGGCAGGTCGTGGATCCGCAACGGGGCGACGCCGCGGGCGTGCACCACCTGCGTCGGCGGCCGGTCCGGCGCGAAGCGGAGCAGGGTGCGCATCGCCTGGAAGCGGTTCAGGTAGAAGCGGAGTTCGTCGGCGAAGTCCTCGACGGTGTCCGTCGGCTTCAGCTCGCGCAGAGCGCACATGTTCATCGCCGAGCCGAGCAGCTGGATCACGCCGAGGATGTGCTGCTGGCCCCAGTTCAGGCCGCCGCTTCCGGCACCGTCGCCGGCGAAGGGCACCTCGATCGTCTCGGTCGCGATGATCGTGGTGGTAGCGGAAGTCGCCGCAGCCGGCGAAGCCGCGCCGGTCGCGGAAACCGAAGGCACCACAGGCGTCGGGGACACCGTCACCCCACCCCGCCCATGCTCTTGATCGCCAGCCGTAACCATCGACGGGTCTCCTCCGGGCCGAGAGCGGCGGCGCGCTGCTGCTGGAACGTGAGCGTGTAGCGGTCGATCTCATCCCCGCCGTCGACCAGACACCAGCCGACCACTCCCCCGACGAACCCGACGTGCTCGGCCTGTTTGGCGTGCCGGTCCCCGGAGCCGAGCGTCATCAGCGTGTACCCGGTGTTCGCCCCCGGATACACCCGGCCGTCCGGGATCACACGTACCTCGGTCCGCGGGTGGCGGGAGGCCTCTAACAGGTACGCCGCCTGCCGCACCGCGACCGAGCGGTCGCCCCAGCTGCGCAGCACCGCGTGCGCGTCCAGGACCACCTGTACCCGCGGCCCGGCGTCGACCGCGAGCCGGGTCTGGCGCCGGGTCAGTACCGAGGCCAGGGCCTGGCGCTCGCCGGGGTTCTTGTCCGGCCACAGCCCGGCTATCAGCATCCTGGTATAGGCGGCGGTCTGCAGGATGTCCGGGACGAACACCGGCGCGAACACGTCGAGTTGGACGCAGGTGTCCTCGTACTCCAGGTAGCGCCGGAACGGCGCCGGCAGCGTCCCGGCCTCGCCCTCCTGCCACCAGGTGCGGCGCAGGGCCTGCGAGGCCTGTTCCACGAGTTCGTCGGTGGCCGTCGGGTCCAGGTCGTAGACCCGGCACAGGGCCCGCACGTCGTGCGGGTTGACCGCGTACTGGCCGTTCTCGATCCGGGAGATCTTGGCCGCGGACATGGCGTCCGCGGGAGTGAGCCGGTGGGCCACCCGCTCCAGGGTCAGCCCGGCGGCGACGCGGTGCGCCCGCAGCGAGGCTCCGATCCTGCGGTGCCGCAGAGTCGCGCGTTCAGTCATAGATGTCGATCCGCCCCCTGCCGCCATCACGGCTTCATCAGGCCACGACCCTACTGGTCAACGCGGCCCCTGTAAACTGAAGTGAATGGACTTACGGGATTGCATTCATATCAGCTGTCGTCACGCCGTGGCCAGCCGGACCCCGCCGCGGTCGCGCAGCCGCCGCAGGAATCCCAGCACGCCCGATGTGCCTCCAGCCCAGCCTGCGCTCGCCCGCGTAAGCTCGACATCAGGGAAAACCGGACGCGACCACGTACCGCCACTGCGCGCCAGGATGAGCCGCGCGACGGTTCCGGCCTCGGCCCAGCGCCGGTCGGCGTCGGCGGCACCAGCCATACCGACGACGCCGCGGACGGCCTGGGCCCGGGCCAGGTCGATCAAGAAGTCGCCGACCCCGGCCAGGCCACAGCACTGCACCACCTGCGGCATGCGCGGCGCGATGCGCACACAGACATCAGCACACTGTTCTGCCAGTTCCAGATATCGGGGCTCGCCAAGGCGTTCGACAGCTCGGATGAATACGCCGCCGATCCCGGCCAGCCCCCGACACCACGAGCCATAGCGACGGCTGCCCTCGGGTGCCAGAGCGCGCGCGATGATCGCGGGGGTCAGGGCCGCGAGACGTTCGCACGCCGCGCGCGCCGCGGCCACCGCCTCGGGATCACCGGCGGCGTGGCCGTATTCAGTAAGGAAGTACGCGACCCCGGCCTCGCCGTGCGCGATCCCCTCGGCGAGTGCGGCGTTGCCCGGTTTGGCAGCGTCGGTCGGCGTGAGGGTGGCGATTCCGCCGGTGATGATGCGGTGGCATTCGGCGGCGGCGGCCAGGTGGCGGTCCCGGGCGTGCGAAGAGCGCGCCAACAACAGGTGGCCCAGCCCGATCCCGGCCGCGCCTTCGATCAGGTCCGCCTCCGGGGGTCGCCCGTCGATGCGGTCGCGCGGGACGAGGTCGTCGTAGTTGTACGAGTCGTCGTGGCTGTCCGAGACACCGGCTTGTTGCAGGAATAACGCAACACCGGTGCGACCGGAGTACAGGCTGGCCGACAGGTCCCGTTCCCGATCCTGGCGCGCCGTCCAGCGCGCCAACAGATCGACCACGTCTGCCACGCCCGGTTGTTCCCGGTGCTGAAGCAGTTCCCATCCGAGCCCGGAACTCCCCGCATACACATCGATCGGCGTCGAGCCGTCGCGGACCATCTCCCGCGCGGCCTCGGCGCAATACCCGACCGTGTGGGAAATGATCTGGTCCAGGAGCTCTTCGTCCGGGACCGGCGGCATGCGGCTCTCACCCGACACGTTCATGAGCGTACGTATCCGGGTCGCGACCGCTGACGGTATTTCGGCCGCCTCCAAGCCGGTTAAAGTCCGGTCGCGGTTCACCGTCGGTTGCTGGTCGATGACTACCGGATCCAGTCCCGTGGCGGCGAAGCCGAGAGTGACGCCGAGCGCGTAGAAGTCGTCGGCGGGATCGGCGGCGCCCCGCGGGCGGTCGGGGTCGGTGTAGCCGAGCGTGGCGCCGCCGGGCGCGACGCCGTCCAGCGCGCTGATCCCGAAGTCGACGAGGTGGCAGTCCCCCGAGGCGTCCAGAACGATGTTGTTCGGCTTGACGTCGCGGACGACCACGCCGCGCTGATGGATCCGGTCCAGGATGCCGGCCAGCCGGTCAGCCAGGGCCAGCGGATCGCGATCCGGGTCGCCGGGCCGGAAGGGGCCGTTCTCCAAGACGTCGCGCCGTAGGTCGCGCGCGCCGCGGTCATCGAGCACCAGGAACTCGTCGGTCCCGTGCGGGAAGTAGTCGACAAGGCGCGGTATCCCGTCGATGCCGTCCAGCGCCTCAAGAACCGAGCGCTCGTGACGTAATCGGTCTTGTGCGTCCAGGCCCGATTCGTCCTCCGCGACGAAGGCCCGGGCTTGCTTCAGGACGACCGGCAGGCTCAAGGCGCGGTCGAAGCCGCGGTAGACGTTGCCGTGCGCGGCTCGGACGATCCCGGCGGTGATCTGGTAGCGGCCGTCGGCCAGAAGGGCCGATGGTTTGGCCGGTTTTGGGGTTAATGGCGGTAATGGTTCTTTATCCAGCACCGCGTGAAACGGATCCACGGCCCAAGGCGGGCAGCGATACCTCCCGACCGCCAGGCCGTCGAAGGCCTGTCCGTCGGGGCCGATCATCACCGATTCCAGCCGACCGCCGGCCCCGGTGCGGTACGTGGCCTCGAAGGGCCCGTACCGGTAGTAGACCGGCGCGGAAGGCGATATCCGCATATCACTCAGAACGCGTGGGCCGGTCATCCCGTTCAACGCCTCGACCAGTGCGTAGCCGAGCTCGGCGGCGCCGCCGGGGTCCGGGTAGACCGT
Source organism: Catenulispora pinistramenti (assembly GCF_018274385.1). Taxonomy (GTDB): domain Bacteria; phylum Actinomycetota; class Actinomycetes; order Streptomycetales; family Catenulisporaceae; genus Catenulispora; species Catenulispora pinistramenti. Next base: position 5,345 of record NZ_JAAFYZ010000148.1, read on the forward strand.
GACGGCCTTGCCGACCGCGCCTGGGCTGCGGAACCCGGAGTTGAGGGCCCGAAGAATCTCCGGGGTCCGCGCGTGCTTCATATGGCACACGTACTCGTCCAGCACCGGCAGGACGCGGGCGACCACGTCGTCCAGTGTCGCCGGACGGGCCGAGACGTGCAGTTTCCAGCCGTGCGCCACCTCGGGCATCCGCGGATCGACGTGATGGATCCAGGTCTCGTCGGTCCGCAGGCGGCGTTCCGTGGTGGCGTCACCCATCAGCGCGAGCGGACTAGGAGGTCACAGCTCGCACAGGACGCGGGTGGTGGCGGTCGGGTACGGGTTCGGCAGGCAGGCCTGGTGCTCGCGGGTGTCGGCGTCCTCGAAGCCGAGGACCTCGTCCAGGACCAGCAGGTCGGCCTCCGGCTCGGCCGCGAAGCCGGCGCCGCTGACGACCAGGCTGGGGCTGTCGCTGTTGACCGCCAGGCTCGGGCTGTCACTGTTGACGGCCAGGCTGGGGCTGTCGCTGTTGACCGCCAGGCTCGGGCTGTCACTGTTGACCGCCAGGCTCGGGCTGTCACTGTTGACGGCCAGGCTCGGGCTGCTGCTCACGACGCGCTTGAGGCCGCCGCTGACGACCTCACGCTTGATGTCCCGCACGTTGCTGCGCTGGACGTCCCGCACGTTGCTGCAGTTGACGTCGCGGACGTTGCTGCAGTTGACGTCGCGGACGTTGCTGCGCTTGACGTCCCGGACATTGCGCTGGACGTCGCGCACGTTGCGCTGCACGTCACGGACGTTCCGCTTGGGCTCGCGCACATTGCGCTTGGGCTCACGCAGATTGGTGGGCATGGACGACCTCCAGGTCGGGAGGATCTCGGATGAGTCAGTGATCTGACTCGTCTCGGAACCTAGAACAATTCATTCTGGCTGACAAGACCTCAAGTAACGTCCACGACGGCTCACGTTCGATCGATTAGCATGTACCGCGGCATCGGGGTCAGGGGAAAGAACCGAGGGGGTCACGGGGTGGCACAAGGCGAGGGCGCCTCAGGACGCAGGACGCTCGCGGAGAAGATCGACATCCTCTTCCAGACTGTACGGCGGCCCAACCGGGAGCTGTTCAGCAACGACGAGGTGGCCACGGCCTGCCGGGAGGCGACGGGGGAGAGCTTCTCCGCGACCTATCTGTGGCAATTGCGCACCGGACGCAGGGACAACCCCACCATGCGACATCTGGAAGCCCTGGCGCAGTTCTTCGAAGTCCCGGTAGCCTATTTTTTCGACGATGATCAGAGTTCTGCCATCGCCCGCGAACTGGAACTCCTCGGCGTGCTGCGCGACGCCGGGGTGCGTAATGTCGCGCTGCGGGCGTTGACGCTGTCCCCGGAGGGCATCGACACCCTCAACGACATGATCGACGTCCTGGTACGGCACGAGGAGAAGGCCCGGACGGTGCAGGTCAAGGGTGGCGCGCAAGACTGAGGCACGGAACATCCGGCGAGGGCGCCGGCGCGGAAGAGATGGGCTGAAGGGGATGGGCGAGGGCCGCACCGGACTGTGGCGCAGGTGTCAGACCGTGGTGGACCGGCTCGACCTGCCGGACCCGTTCGACGCCGAGGCCTTCATCGCCGTGCTGGCCCACAAGCGCGGCCGGCCGATCGAACTGCTCGGCGTGCCGGCCCGCCCGGACCGGCCGTGCGGCCTGCTGATCACCACCGCGCGCACCGACCTGATCATCTACTCCGCGGACACCAGCGCCGTGCACCGGCAGCACATCCTGCTGCACGAGGCCGCGCACCTGGTGCGCGGGCACGACGCGACCGGCGGGGCGGCCACCGCCGGGATCGGCGTACTGCTGCCGCACCTGTCCCCGGCGCTGATCCGCAACGTGCTCGGCCGGACCGTCTACACCGAACCGCAGGAACGCGAGGCCGAACTGATCGCCACACTGATCCACCAGCGGGTGGCGCGCGGCCGGCCGCCCGCGGCCCGGGCGCAGTCCCCGCAGTCCGGGATCGAGACGATGTTCGGCCTCGGCGGGATCTGACCCGCCGATGTCCGACCTCGCCGCCTACCTGGGAGCGGCGGTGCTGGTGGCCCTGGCCGCCTACGCGTTCGCGATCGAGCGGCGCGGGGTGCGACGCCCGATCCGCTGGGCCGCCCTGGCCTTCGCGCTGTCCGAGGGCTGCTCGCTGGCGCTGCTGGCGCCCGGCACCGTCGCCCTGAGCCACGCCGGCGTCGACGGGCTGTCGGTGATCGCCCTGGGCGACACCGTGCGCACCGCCGCGCTGAGCTTCCTGATGCTGCTGGCCTGCCTGCTGACCCCGCACCCGGCACCCCGCCACTCGCCGGTCCGGCAGGCGACCGTGGCGATCGCGGTCCAGCTCGGCATGGTGCTGCTGTTCGTCGCCGCCCAGCCGACGCTGGACGCCGACGACAAACTGATCGCCGCCCCGAGCGGCCGCTGGTGGCTGGCCATCCGCGTGGTGCTGTTCGCGGCATACGCGGTGTGGGCACTGGTGGAGCTGTTCCTCGCGCTGCTGCCCTCGGCACGCATCGCCCCGACCGGTCCGCTGCGCTGGGGCGTCCGGCTGATCCTGGCCGCGGTGTGTGTCGGGGTGGTGTGGACGCTGTGGTCGTACGACGACTTCGTGCGGGTGCTGCAAGTCGGCAGGCTGGACGGCAGCGAGGACACGGTGTCCAACTCGCTGGGCGCGCTCTGCGCGACGCTGGCCGTGGCCGGGGCCCTGGTCGGGAAGTGGACGGAGACGTTCGGGGCGGCGGGGCGGTGGGTACGGCTGTGCCGGTGCTACTTCGCGATGGGGCCGCTGTGGTCGGCGCTGCACGAGGCGATGCCGGAGATCGCGTTCCCGCCGGGCGGCCGGCCGCTGCTGGTCGGCCGGCCGGCCGGGATCGAGTTCGCGGTGTACCGGCGGGTGATCGAGATCCACGACGGGCGGTTGGTGCTGCGGGCTTACCAGGATGCGGCGGTGTCGGACTGGTTGAGCTCCGAGTCCAGGTCCTCGGATGCCGCACTTGTCGAGGCGGCGACGATCGCGATCGCGTTGGAGAACATGCGGTTGGGGCGGCGGTCGGCGGCCGGAGACGGAATCGCCGCGGAGGCGAACGGCGAGGCGGGGCCCGGCGGGGCGGGGCCGGGGAGCGTCGGGCTCATCCCGACCGATCTGGATTCCGAAGTGCGGTGGCTGTCGCAGGTGGCACGGGCTTTCCGGCGCTCGCCAGTGATCCCGGCGCTCCTCGAACGGTTAAGGCAGGAGGCGGACAGCGACGGTCGGCAGCTCAACCGGCCGGCTTGATCCGCCCCCGGCGGCCCACCTCGGTGACCAGGGTGGATGAGATGTGGGCCCGCTCCGGATCCGCGGCGATGAAGACTGTCTCGATGCCCGCCAGCTCGTGGTTCATCAGCGCCATCGGCACTTCGTGGTCGAGGTCGTGACCGTCGCGGACGCCGCGGATGACGACGTCGATCCCCTTGCCGCGGCAGTAGTCCACGAGCAGGCCGCCGGTGTGGGAGTCGACCGCGACGCCGGCCAGGCCGGTCGCCGCCTCGCGCAGCCGGTCCAGGCGCTCCTCGACCGGGAAGCGGCCGGCCTTGCTCGGGTTGAGCATCACGCAGACGACGACCTCATCGAACAGGAGCGCCGCGCGGCGCAGGACGTCGTGGTGGCCCGGGGTGACCGGGTCGAAGGATCCCGGGTAGAGCGCTCGCACGATCGCAAAGCCTAATGGATCTCCCTTTCGACCAGGTATCAGAGTCCTTATCGGTGCCCTACCCGCGGCCCCATACGGTGCTGCACGGACGACGGCTCAAGCCAACGGGGGCAAGGCCCGTCCACTCCGAAGAGGAGATCTTTCAGCATGTCATCGACAAGAAACCGACGGATCCGGGTGCGGACCGCGCTGGGCGTCACGCTGGCCGCCGGGCTGGCCGTGGCGACGGCGACGGCCGCCATGGCCGGCGGTTCGGATAGGGCCGGCGGTTCGGATAGGGCCGGCAAGGCGGCGGGCGGCGCAGCGGTCGTGGGGGCAGGCCCGGGCGCGGTCGCGGCAGGCAAGGCCGCCGCCGGCGTGACGGTCGGCACCGGCCAGTCCCGCACCCTGTCGCCGAGCTACTTCGGCGTCGCCTTCGACTACGGCGGCGGCAGCATCTACCCCAACCCGGGCACCACCGGATACCCGGCGGCCGCGGACACTCAACTGGCAGCGCTGTCACCGGCGACCGTGCGGTGGCCGGCCGGGACCTCGGCGAACTACTGGGACTGGACCAAGGGCCAGCCGGTCGGCGACCCGTACATGACGCCGAATCCCACGCCCGACTTCCACTCGTACCTGTCGGACCTGGAGAAGGCCTACACGCAGACGCACGTGCCGCCGGTCTTCGTACTCAACGTCATGACCTCGACGCTGGCGGACCAGAAGGCGATGCTGGCCCAGGCGAAGACCGACGGGCTGCCGATCGACTACGTCGAGCTGGGCAACGAGCTGGACCTGTGCTTCAACAGCGACTACCAGAAATACTTCCCGAACGGGACGGACTACGGGTCCCAGGTCGTGGGGCCCTGGTCGTACGCGCTGCACAACCTCTACCCGGACCTGAAGATCGCGGCGGTCGCCGGGTTCGAGGACTCCACGAGCAAGTGCGTCACCGACCGCACGTGGAACGCGGACGTGCAGACCGGGGTCAAGACGGCGATCGCGGCCGGCGACGGCCGGGAGCCCGACGCGTACATCATGCACGTCCACCCGACCTACCCGAACGCGCTGACCACCGACAACGTCGGGGACTTCCTGGCCGGACCGGACACCTGGCCGGGCAAGGTCCAGACCGCGGCCACGACGAGCAAGTTCGGGACCACGCCGGTCTGGCTGACCGAGATCAGCTTCAGCCTGTCGGACACCTCCGCCAACCCGCCGCAGGACACCTACGGCGTGGCGCTCTACAACAGCAGCCTGCTGATGCAGATGGCCGGCAGCGCCACCGCCACCGACATGGCGGAGTTCTGGTCCTCGTTCGGCACCGAGAACTCCTACGCCTACACCGCGTCCCCCACGAAGAACCTCCCGGTCGCCCTCAGCCCAGACGGCCTGGCGATGCAGTGGCTGGCGCAGGCCGGTGACAAGGCGACGTCGGCGACCCCGCTGACGTTCAGCGACGAGCCGACGATCGGCGCGAACGCGGCGCCGGGCCTGGTCGGCGTGGAGTTCACCGGCGCGGGCGGCACGCACGAGGTGCTGGTGAACCTCAGCGGCACGAGCGTGACCGTCCCGGTCGGCGGCGCGGTGCCCGCCGGGAGCTACCAGCAGGTGAGCGGGGACCCGACCGCGGCGGTCCGGACCGCGAGTTCGCTGAACCCGGGGACCGTCAGCGCGAGCGGGACTCTGACGCTGCCGGCGTATTCGATCAGCAAGATCTGAGTAGTGACGACGGCCGGGGCTGCGGAAAACCCGCGCCCCGGCCGATTCCCCGGCCGATTCCCCTGCCGATTCCTAATCGATCAGCGCGGCAAGAAGGGCGGGACGCTGATCCACGAGCCAATCCTGGAGACGGTCCCAGGCAGTCCATCCGCCATGCTTATCGAACCCTCTACGCATTTCCGCCCCGCCTGCTTCCAGCCGGGCCGCGAGCTCCGCCCGCTCGACGACGATCACGTCCTCGATGACGCCGGGAAGCTCCGCCCGATCCGCGGCCGACATCTGGTAGCCATCGGCGAGGATCCGTAGGCGGCGCGCGGGATCAAGACCGGCATAGGACGGAAACAGCGCGCGCGTCTCAGGGTCGGACACCGGCACCCAATAGCGCGCCGCCATCGCGACGTCCCACAGCGGCCGCCCCGGGGCGGCCATGTCGAAGTCGATCAGGCCGTACGCCTCGCCGTCGCGGAAGACGATGTTCTCCACACAGGCATCGCTGTGGCACAGCATCGTGCCGCCGCGCGGATCGGCCAGGTCCGTCGCCCACGTGACCCCCGGCTCCACCGGGATCGCCGACGACGCCTGGTGCAGGCGCCGAAGCAGCGCGCCGACCGAGGCCAGCGCCGCATCGGTCATCGACCAGGCGGGATAGGGCAGCAGCGCGACGTCGCCGGACACATACGTCAGCTGCTCGCGGCCGTCGGTCAGGCCGACGGGCCGGGGCGCGCCGGTGAAACCGTGCTCGGGCAGCGCCGCCAGGAAGCGATGGATGGCCGCCGCGTTGGGTCGCGCGGGTCGGTCGACGAGCTCGCCGCGTCGGAAGACGGCCCCCGCGTTCGTGATTCCACCGCTCAGCTCCTCGTCCACGATCGCCAAGCATAGAGGCGCTGAGCAGCGGTACTACTCCGGGAAGCGGCGCCGCTACTCCGGCAGGCGTATATGCCGGTTGCTGCCCTGGTAGGACGTGTCGGGGCGGCCTTGGCGCATAGCGTGGTGGCATGGTCGATACCCAGGTCGCCATGTCCCGATCCGCAGCAGAGCGGCTGCCCGGCCGCAGCGCCAGTCATACCGCCAGTCGTATCGCCGGTCGCATCGCCAGCCGCCTGCCCGGCAGCCTCCCGAGCCGCCTGCGCGAATGGCTGCCGGACGCACTGATCGGCGCGGTTGTCGCGACAGTGCTGATCACGATCTCCGCGCACCTGCCCGCCGGTCCCGGCTACCGCGCTGCGGACGCCGTGCAGTACGCAGTGCTGGTGGCGGCCGGAGCGGGCATGGCGTTGATCCGCCGGCGACCGCGGACCGCCGCGGCCATCGCGACGTTCGTGCTGTGCGCCGAGATCGCGCGCCGCTATCCGGACGGTCCGGTCTGGGCCGTGGGCTGGGTCTCGCTGGCCGGGGTGAGCTGGCAGACCAGCCGCCGGACCGCGTTGGCGTGGGCCGGGATCATGCTGGCCGCGCTGACCCTGGCGGCCATGGTGTTCGGCTCGTCGGGCCTGATCCTGCCGCTGATCTTCATCGGCTGGTCGGCCGCCGCGATCCTGTCCGGCGACGCGCTGCGCGACCGGCGTGAGCGGTTGCAGGCGCTGCGGGAGCGGGCGCGGTTCCTGGAGAGGACTCAGGAGGAGGTCGCGCTGCGCCGGGTCGCCGAGGAGCGGCTGCGGATCGCCCGCGATCTGCACGACAGCGTGGCGCACGCGATGGCGACGATCAACGTGCAGGCGGCGGCTGCCGCGCACGTGATCGCCCGCAGGCCCGAGGCGGCCGGCGAGGCGCTGGTCGCCATCCGGCGGGCCAGCGGCGAGGTGCTGGAGGAGTTGGGCGCGATGCTCTCGGTGCTGCGCGACGGATCGCAGCAGCCTGATCGGGCGCCGGCACCGGGGACCGGACAGATCGCGCGCCTGGTGGATTCGGTGGCGGCCTCGGGGCTGGAAGTCGAGTTGGTCACCGAGGGCACGGCGCCGGACCTGTCGCCGGTGGTGGGAACCGCGGCGTATCGGATCGTGCAGGAGTCGCTGACCAATGTCATCCGGCATTCGAAGGCCGGGCGGGCCCGGGTCGAGGTGGTCGCCACCGCCGGCTCCGGGCTGTCGGTGCGGATCAGCGACACCGGCCCGGCCGCGTTCGGGGCCGCGGCCGGAACCGGGGTCGGGATCCGCGGCATGCGCGAGCGCGTCACGTCCACCGGCGGGGTCTTCCACGCCGGCCATACAGCGCAGGGCGGATTCCTGGTCCGCGCCCGATGGGAGGCACGCTCATGATCCGGGTCGCACTCGCCGACGACCAGTCGCTGGTCCGGGCCGGCTTCGCGATGATCCTGGACGCCGAGGACGACATGACGGTGGTCGGGCACGCCGACGACGGCGACTCGGCGCTGGAGTTGGCCCGCGCGCAGCAGCCGGACGTGATGCTGATGGACATCCGGATGCCGGGGCTCGACGGCCTGAGCGCCTCCCGGCAGATCTGCGGCGATCCGGCGCTGTCCGGGGTGCGCATCATCGTGCTGACGACCTTCGAGCTGGACGAGTACGTCTTCGAGGCGCTGCGATCCGGCGTGAGCGGGTTCCTGGTCAAGCACACCGATCCGGCCGACCTGGTGCGGGCGGTGCGCGAGGTGGCGCAGGGGGAGGCGCTGTTGTCCCCCAGCGTGACCCGGCGGCTGATCGCCGAGTTCACCGCCAAGCCCGGCCCGCCGACGCTGATTCCGGCGACGATGAACCTGCTCACCGACCGCGAGCGCGAAGTGGTGGGGCTGGCCGCGCTCGGTATGACCAACGAGGAGATCGCCGCCGAGCTGGTGGTCAGCCCGGCGACCGCCCGGACGCATGTCAGCCGGGCGATGGTGAAGCTGCACGCGCGGGATCGGGCGCAGCTGGTGGTGTTCGCGTATCAGTCCGGGTTGGTGCGGCCCGTGGCTTGAGGAGCGCGGAGTAGGTGCCGCGACGTGAATGCCGCGGCGAGTGTTACCCCGTACTTCCGCCGGTACTCCCCGGCCCCTGCCGCGTAGTCCACACGGAGCAGCGCGAAGTTACGTTCCCGCACCGACGACCGGAAGGCGCCCGAGCCGCAGGCTGGAGGCGTATCAGTCACCGGATCACCACGGGAGCGCTCATGACCACCACAGCCGCGATCAGGGTCGCGGACCTCAGCAAGGACTACCGCGGCACCCGGGCCGTCGACTCGGTCTCCTTCGACGTGCCGCACGGCTCGATCACCGGATTCCTCGGCCCGAACGGCGCCGGGAAGTCCACCACGCTGCGCATGCTGGTCGGGCTCACCGAGCCGACCGGGGGCTCGGCCACCGTGCTGGGCCGCCGCTACACCGAGCTCCTCAACCCCGGGCGCCGCGTGGGCGTCCTGCTGGACGCCTCGGCGCAGCACAGCGGGCGCACCGGGCTGGAGATCCTGCGGCTCGGCGCGATGATGATGGGCCTGCCCGACCGCCGGGCCGAGGAGATGATCGAGAAGGTCGGCCTGTCCAAGGCCGAGTCCCGGCGCCGCACCGGCACCTACTCCCTGGGCATGCGCCAGCGGCTCGGGGTCGCGCACGCACTGCTCGGCGATCCCAAGGTCCTGATCCTGGATGAGCCCGCCAACGGTCTGGACCCGGCCGGCATCCACTGGATGCGGACCCTGTTGAAGGAGTTCGCCGACGACGGCGGCAGCGTCCTGCTCTCCTCGCACCTGCTGCACGAGATCGAGGTCGTCGCCGACGACCTGGTGGTCATCGGGCGCGGCCGGATCGTGGCCCGGGGCAGCAAGAACGACCTGCTGGCCGGCAGCGGCGTCTACGTGCGCAGCACCGACGACGAGGGGCTGGCCGCCGGGATGCGGGCGGTCGGCGTGGGCTTCACCGACCACCCGGACGGCGGCTTCACGGTCGGCGCCGAGGCCGAGCACATCGCCAACATCGCCGCGGCCGCCGGCATCACCCTGCGCGAGCTGCGGGCCGACGACGAGGCCGGACTGGAGCAGCTGTTCCTGCGGCTGACCGCCGACGACGCACGAGAGGACGTGAAGTCATGACCACCGCCGCCACCACCGCCGCGACGACGACGCCGATCGACCGGGCGCTGATCCCGATCCCCTTCGGCCGCCTGGTCCGCACCGAACTGCGCAAGCTGACCGACACCCGCGCCGGCCGCTGGCTGCTGCTCACGCTGGTCGCGGCCACCCCGATCGTGGCCCTGGTCATGGTGTTCACGATGTCGACGAAGGACCTGAACTACGCCAAGTTCGTCGACTACACCTCGACCCCGGAGAAGCTGCTGCTGCCGATCCTCGGGATCTTGACCATGACCAGCGAGTGGAGCCAGCGCACCGGCCTGGTCACGTTCGTCCTGGAGCCCAAGCGCGGCCGGGTCCTGCTGGCCAAGGGCGTGGCGGCACTCGGCCTGGGCATCGGGGTCAGCATCCTGATGCTGCTGGTCTCGGTCGTCGGCAACGTCCTGGGCCAGAGCGTCCGCAACGGCGACGGCAGCTGGAACTTCGCCGGGCAGGTCTCGGGCGAGGTGACGCTGGTGCTGCTGAGCTGGCTGCTGCTGGGCATCGCCCTGGGCATGGCGCTGCTGATCACCGCCGCCGCGATCCTGGTCGCCTTCGTGGTGCCGAACATGTTCAGCGCCTTCTTCGGCTCCGGCTCGAAGAACACCACGGCGTGGTTCGACCTCAACCAGGCGCAGTCCCCGCTCTACAGCCATGACATCACGGGCAAGGGCTGGATCCAGCTGCTGGCGGCCTCCGCGCTCTGGATCGGGATTCCGATGCTGCTCGGGGCGATGCGGGTGCGGCGCACGGAGGTCAAGTAGAGCGTCGGGCAGGCGGGGAGCGCCGGGTGGTCGAGAGTAGTTGTTCTCGGCCACCCGGCGTAGCCGTCGGCATCGGCGTCGGCCACGCCGCTGTGTCGTTCACGGCATTCGTCGGAGGAGCGCGCCAGGATGGCAGCACCACAGGTATGCCCTCTATGCTTTCTGCGCCCTCAGGAGGATCCACCATGACCGTCACCGACTGGCTGCTGGACAGCGATCCCTCGATCCGCTGGCAGGTACTGCGCGACCTCACCGACGCGCCCGGCACCGAGGTCGCGGCCGAACGGTCCCGCGTCGCCTCCGAGGGCTGGGGCCACCGGCTGCTGGCGCTGCAACAGCCGGACGGGAAGTGGCCGGGGAACACGCCGAATTTCTCCTCCGACAAGGCTTCCGAGTGGTGGCACTCCCTGGACTCGTCGCGCCAGGGCACCCTGTTCCCGGAGTGGACCTCGATCGCGTGGAGCCTGACACTGCTGCGCGGGTTCGGCATCAACCCGGACGAGCCCTCGGTGCGCGACGCCGTGGCACTGGTGCACAAGAACGCACGCTGGGAGCACGACGGCGAACCGTTCTTCTCCGGCGAGGTGGAGCCGTGCATCAACGGCCGCACGGTAGCCCTCGGCGCCTACTACGGCATCGACATCACCCCGGTGGTCACCCGCCTGCTCGGCGAACAAATGGCCGACGGCGGCTGGAACTGCGAGCAGGAGAACGGCTCCACCCGCGGCTCGTTCCACACCACGATCGAGGTACTGGAGGGGCTCTCGGAGTACGACCGGGCAACTGGCGGCACACCGCAGCTGAGCGAGGCGATCAAGCGCGGCCAGGAGTACCTGATGGCCCGCCGCATGTTCCGCCGCCTGTCCACCGGCGAGCCCATCAACAAGGACCGCCAAACCGGCACCACCTCCGCTTGGACCCAGTTCTCACACCCCACCTACTGGCACTACGACGTCCTACGAGGCCTGGACTACCTGCGCGCGGCAGGCGCCACCCCCGACGAGCGCCTGGCCGAGGCGATCGAGGTGGTGCGCGGCAAGCAGGACGCACAGGGACGCTGGCTACTGGAGAACTCGCACCCCGGCGAGCTGCACTTCCCCATCGATGACGGCGACGGCGCGCCGAGTCGCTGGAACACGCTGCGGGCGCTGCGGGTGCTTAGGTGGCACGACCAGGCGGCGGGTTAGGGGCTGGGCGGACTGGCAAGTGCGGCGGACTCCTCGGGACTGTTCGGGGTTCGGATCAGTTCGAACAGCCCATAGAGGCTGCTCGGGACTCAGCCCGCCGCATCACCCGGCGCAAAGCGTCCCGGCGGGAAGGCGGCCCGCACGAAAAGCGGCTGGCGACACTCCCATCAGCGTATGGAAGTCGGCGGTCATGTGGGACTGGTCGTAGTAGCCGCTGTCCAAGGCAAGCCCCGCCCACTCGGCGGAGCCGGCCCGCGCCAGCACCGTGCGGACCCGTTGGACGCGGGCGAAGTGCTTGGGTGACAGGCCGATCCGGTCGGTGAAGAGGTCGCGCAGGTGGCGCTCGCTGACGGCCAGTCGGCGGGCGAGGGCGCCGACCCGTTCGCCGGTGGTGGACAGCGATTCGGCGGCCCTGCGGAGTAGTTGGTCGCGCGAGTCCGTGGTGCCGTGCAGGCTTTCCAGCAGCGCGTCCTCGATGCCGCGCAGGACCGGACCGGGGCCGGCCAGGTCGTTGAGGCGGTCTTCGAGGTGGGCGGCGCGGGTGCCCCACAGGTCGGCCAGTGGTACGGCCTGGTCCCGCAGCTCACTGACCGGGACGCCGAATACCGGCCTGGCCGCGCCGGGACGCAGCCGGATCCTGATGCACAGCGGCAGGTCCTTGCCCGGGAAGTAGGAGGCGCGGCCACGCGGGCCGATCACGCGCAGGTCGCCGTTCCCCGCGCCGTCCCCCGCACCGGTCCTGCGGTAGACCAGCGCGGTGGCGGCGTCGGGCAGGTGCACCAATGGCAGGGCACTGTCAGGCCGCAGCAGTGTCACGTCGGCGATCCAGGGCCGGAGCGCGGGCGTCGGAGTCATCGCGTCCACGCCGACCACTCTAGATGATTGATTCCTGGGGGTACCGGCGCGAAACGGCTGATCAGCGGCGCCTGGCCGCCCCGGCCGGCCACCCGAAGCCAACCAGGCTGAGGGAGGCCGTCCGGGTCGCCCATGCTTGCTGCTGAGCCGTTTCGCATTTTCACGTGTCAGCGGCGGTTCCGTATGCCGGAACCCCCAGGAATCAATCATCTAGGGTCTGGCGGTACAGGCTCGGGCCCGCTCAGGTCTGCCGTTTTCTCCTATATCCGCGCGGCGGTGGGGCGGCAGGGTACTGGTCATGATCCTTGTTACGGGTGCGACGGGCACCATCGGCACTGAAGTGGTCCGGATCCTGGCCGAGCGCGGCGAGCGGGTGCGGGCGATGACGCGGAAACCAGAAGGCGCGAACCTGTCGGCGAAGGCGGCGGAGGCGGCGGAAGTCGTGCGGGGAGACTTTGAGGACCCTGACTCCCTCGACGCCGCGGTGGCCGGGGCCGACGCGGTCTTCCTGCTGGACGCGCCGGGTCCGTGGATCGAGCGGCACGATCTGGCGATGCTCGATGCCGTGCGGTCCCACGGCATCGGGAAGGTGGTGAAGCTGTCGGCGATCGGCACCGGCGAGAACTCCGACCTCAGAGTCGGCGGCTGGCACCTGCCCGGCGAGCGGGCGGTGCGCGCGGGCGAGGCGGTCTGGACGATCCTGCGGCCCAGCAGCTTCGCCAGCAACACCCTGCGCTGGGCCCCGATGATCCGCGCGGGGCAGCCGGTCGCCAACATGACCGCGAACGGTGCCCAGGGCGTGGTCGACCCGCGCGACATCGCCGAGGTCGCGGTCGCGGCACTGACCACGCCGGACCACGCGGGTAAGACCTACACCCTGACCGGTCCGGAGTTGCTGAGCACGCCGGACCAGGTGGAGATCCTACGGAAGGTACTCAACCGGCCGATCGAGATCGTCGGCGTGCCGCTGGAGGAGGCGAAGGAGCAGATGATCGCCGCCGGCCTGGACCCGGAGTTCGCCGAGGTCGCGATGCGGGGGCAGCGGTTCATCGCTGAAGGGCGGAACGCCGAGCTGACCACCGATGTGGTGACCGTGCTCGGCCGTCCCGCCCGCAGCTACGAGATCTGGGCCGACGACCACCGGGCCGCGTTCGGCTAAGCGATCGAGGCCGCGGTCGGCTCAGCGATCAGGGCCTCGTTCGGCTGAGCGATCGGGGCCACACTCACTCCCCATACCGCCCCGCCAGCCAGACCACCCCGGACGCACCGACCGTCACCGTCCCCGAAGCCGGCAGCCAGTCGCAGCCCCGCCCCGCGTCCGCCACCACCGCCCCGAGGTTCCCCGACCCGCCGCCGTCGTAGTCCCGCGAATCAGTGTTCAGCACCTCGTGCCACGTCCCGCCCCACGGCAGCCCGATCCGCCGGTCGCGCACCTCGCCGCCGGAGAAGTTCGCGACGCAGACCAGCGCGTCCTCGTCCTTGCCGTACCGGACGAACGAGATCAGGTTCGCGTCCCCGTCAGCCGCGCCCCAGTGCGTGGCGCCCGGGTCGTCGTCGCGCGCCCACAGCGCGGGGTGCGCGCGGTAGAGCCGGTTCAGGTCCACCATCAGCCGGGCGACGCCGTCGCCGTCGTCGGCGCTCCCCCAGTCCAGCCCCCACTCCTCGCTCCACTCCCCGCGCTGGCCGAACTCCCCGCCCATGAACAGCAGTTGCTTGCCGGGGAACGCCCACTGATACGCCAACAGCCCGCGCAGCCCGGCCAGCTGCTGTCCCCGCCAGCCCGGCAACTTCCCGGCGAGCGAGCCCTTGCCGTGCACCACTTCGTCGTGGGACAGCGGCAGCAGGTCGTGCTCCATGAACGCATACGCCGAGGGGCGCCGGATCTCGTCGAAGTGGTAGCGCCGGAACAGCGGGTCCACGGTCACGGTCCGCAGGGTGTTGTTCATCCACCCCAGGTTCCACTTCACGTCGAACCCCAGGCCCCCGTCCTGGACCGCCCGCGTCACCCCGGGCCAGGCCGCCGACTCCTCGGCGATCATCACCACCGAGGGGTGCCGCCGGTGCGTCTCGTTCGTCAGCATCTTGATGAAGTCCAGGGCCTGCAGGTTCGAGTTCCCGCCGAAGCAGTTCGGCTCCCAGGTCCCCGGTGCCCGCGAGTAGTCCAGGAACAGCATCGAGGACACCGCGTCGACCCGGAGCCCGTCGGCGTGGAACTCCTCGATCCAGTACAGCGCGCTGCCGATCAGGAAGTCCCGCACGTCGGGGTGCCCGAAGTCGAAGATCAGGCTGCCCCAGTCCGGGTGCTCGCCGCGGCGCGGATCAGGGTGCTCATACAGCGCCGCACCGTCGAACCGCGCCAGCGCCCACTCATCGCGCGGGAAGTGTGCCGGCACCCAGTCCAGGATGACCGCGATCCCGGCACGGTGGAAGGCGTCGATCAGCCGCCGCAGCCCGTCGGGGTCGCCGAGGCGTGCGGTGGGCGCGTAGAAGCCAGTGGTCTGATACCCCCACGATCCGCCGAAGGGGTGTTCCATCACCGGCAGGAACTCCACATGCGTGAAGCCGAGCCCGGCGACGTGCCCGACCAGCTGCTCGGCCAGCTGGTCGTAGGACAGGCCGGGCCGCCAGGAGCCCAGGTGCACCTCGTAGACCGACATCGGCTCGTTGAACGAGTAGCGTTCGCCGCCGCGATGGCGCGCCATCCACTCGTCGTCAGTCCACTGATGCCGCGAGTCGAACACCACCGAGGCCGAGGCCGGCGGGATCTCGGAGGCGAACGCCACCGGGTCCGCCTTCAGCCGCCAGACCCCGTCCCGGCCGAGGATCTTGTACTTGTACCGGTCGCCGGGCCGGGCGTCGGGCGAGAACCCCGACCAGCGCCCGGCTTCGTCGCGTCGAAGCTCCACGCCCCGATGCGGATTCCAGTCGTTGAAGTCGCCTTCGACGTTCACCTGCTGGGCGTTCGGCGCCCACACCGCGAACCGGACGCCGTCGGCCTGCACCTGCGCGCCGTATCGCCGCCAATAGCGCGGCTCGTCCGGTGCGGCCAGCGACGACCATTCAGCAGACCGTTCAGCAGACCATGTAGAGCATGGAGACCAAGCAGACCATTCAGTATCAGTGTCCTGCATATGCGTCCCGCCACCGAACCCGGCCACCGCGCCGGTGCCCCCGTTCCAACTCACGGCAGCAACCCCGCCGACTCCAGCAGGTTGCCCTCGGGGATGTGGACGCGTTCCCGGTCCGGGACCGTCGCGCTGCGCCACAGGTTCGCCGGCCGCTTCGTCTTGGCCGCGCCGACCACGCTGTTGTAGACGCCGGCGGTCGCGACGGCGACGTCGTCCCACCCGTACCGGTCGCGCACCATCGCCCGCGCCGCGTCCGCCATGGTGCGCGCCGCCTCGCGGTCGCTGATCAGGGAGCTGACGGACTCGGTGAGCGCGCCGGCGTCGCGGGCCGGGAACGTCAGGCCGGTCACGCCGGGCTCGACGATCTCGGCCAGCCCGCCGGTCTCGGACACCGCCAGCGGCGCCCCGGCAGCCGCGGCCTCCAGCGCCACCAGGCCGAAGGGCTCGTAGATGCTCGGCACGACCATCGCATCGGTGGAGGCCATGGTCGAGGACAGGCCGCGGGCCGGGACGAAGCCGGTGAAGCTGATCTCGTGGTGCAGGTCCAAGCGGCCGGCGGTGGCTTCCAGCTCGCCGCGCTGCGGACCGTCGCCGGCTATCACCACCCGC
The DNA here is from genome assembly GCF_018274385.1 of Catenulispora pinistramenti. Lineage (GTDB taxonomy): Bacteria > Actinomycetota > Actinomycetes > Streptomycetales > Catenulisporaceae > Catenulispora > Catenulispora pinistramenti. The sequence goes on from NZ_JAAFYZ010000148.1 coordinate 21,344, forward strand.
AGTCCGGGGTGGCGGCGGCGCAGTTCGGGGACGGCGTGCAGCAGGTGCTGGACGCCCTTCTCATAGACCAGGCGGCCGGCGAAGCCGATGAGCGGTCCTGATCCGGCGTAACGGGAGCGGGCCGCGGCGACGTCCATCCGGTTGGGCGACCAGCGCGGCAGGTCGACGCCGTTGGGGATGACCTCGGTCTTGGCCGCGGGCACCCCCAACAGGGCGTCGACTTCCCGTCCCATGTACCTGGAGCAGACCAGCACCCGCTCGGCCTCCGACCCGAGCCAGCACTCGACCGAGTGGATCGCGCGGTTCAGGTCGCCGGGCAGCCAGCCCTGGTGCCGGCCGGCCTCGGTGGCGTGCACGGTGGCCACCAGCGGCACCCGCAGGTGGTCGCGCATGGTGATCGCGGTGTGGGTCACCAGCCAGTCGTGGGCGTGGATCAGGTCGAACTCGCCGGTGTCGGCGGCGTGCAGGGCGGCGCGGGTCAGGGTGTGGTTGAAGGCCATGGTCCAGGCCAGCAGGTGCGCGGTGTCCAGGGGGATCGCCGGCGGGTCATCAGGCGCGCGCACCACCCGCACGCCCTCGACGATCTCGTCCAGCGGCGCGCCGGGCGCGTGCCGGGTGGCCACCGTCACCTGGTGGCCGGCCCGGGCCAGGTTCCGGGCCAGGGCGTGGACGTGCCGGCCCAGGCCGCCCACCACCACCGGCGGGTACTCCCAGGAGAGCATCAGGATCCGCAGGGATCGGGACGCGGGGCGCGGCGGGGCCGGCACCGTGGCCCGGACCACCGCCATCGCGTCGTTCTCGGCTTTGGTCATCGTGAGTTCGCGCACCGCTCCGGACATCGGCGTTGCTCCCCTAGGTTGTGCTCGGCGGTTCTTCGGGTTCATGTGCGGTTGACGTGATCGGAGGTCCAGGCGCGCAGGGCCTCGGCCACCGACCACGCCTGGAACGGGCAGCCGGTGGTGGTGTGGGGTGCGGCGCCGTCGGCGGTCTCGGAGACCGAGCCGAGCCCGGCCTCCCCGAGATGGCCGGGCAGTCCGCCGAGCGCGGCGTCGGCGGGACCGCCGGGCAGGCCAGCCGACGAGTCGGTGCGCGCGCTGCCGGTCGGGGCGCCGCTCGGGCCGCCGCTCGGGCCGCCGGTCAAGCCGCCCGTGGAGCCGCCCGACATGCCGCGAGCCGCGGCGAGCGCGTCACGGTAGGCGCCGAGCAGCCACGGCCACACGGTGCCTTGATGGTATGCGGCGTCCCTCTGCGCGGGGGACTCGCGGTGGTGCGGTTGGTACGCGGGGTCGTCGGACGGCAGGGTGCGCATGCCCAACGGCGTCATCAGCTTCCGGCCGACGATCGGGGCGGGAGCCTGACCGCGCAGCGGGGCGTAGGGGAGGCTGTAGGCGAGGAGCTGGTTCGGGCGCAGCGACGCGTCATCGCCGGCCGGGCCGTCCACGACGTCGTAGAGCCCGCAGTCCGGGTTCGGGAACCGGCGCTGGAACGACGTCGCCGCCGCTTCGCGCCGTTGCAGCACGGTGGTCGCGTCCCGGCCGATCGCCTTCCACAGGTCGGCGACCGTTCCCAGAGCGTTGATCCAGAGCGCGTTGATCTCGACGGCCTTGCCGCGGCGTTGGGTGATCGGCTGCCCGTCGACGCGGGCGTCCATCCACGTCAGCGCGTAGCCGTCGGCACCCTGGGTCAGCAGCGAGTCGGCGGGGTCCACCCGGATGCCGTAGCGGGTGCCGTCCAGGTGCGCCTGGATGATGCCGTCGAGCGCCGGGGCCAGTTCGGCGGCCAGGTCGGTGTCGCCGGTGGCGGCGACGTGGCGGCCGATCGCGTGGACGAACCACAGCGTGGCGTCGGCGGTGTTGTATTCGACCGAGCCGGTGTCGGCGGTGTTGGCGAGCATGCCCTCGGACAGGGTCGCGGCGTAGCCGCGGAGCAGGCGGCGGCCTTCGTCGAAGCGGCCCGCGGCCAGGAACAGGCCGTCGTAGGAGAGCATCGTGTCCCGGGACCACGTTCCGAACCACGGGTATCCGGCGATCACATCCGGCACCGCGGCGCCGTCGGCGGCCGTTCGGCTGACGACGAAGGCGTCGGCGGCCAGCAGCAGCCGGGAGGCGACGGGATCGGCGCCCTTGGCCTCGATGCTCCGGGCCCGGTCCCGGGCCGTCGCGACGATCTGGGCGGCCGGCGGCGGGGCGGAGGCGAGGTCGCCGGCCCAGGCGGTGACCTCCAGGGTCTGGCCGGGGCCGGTCAGTTCGGCGGAGAAGGATCCGGCGAACCACAGGTCCTCATGCGACCCGAGTCCGCGGGCGGCTTCCTCGCGCAGCTGGACGTCGCGGTACCACTCGCCGCCGGCGGTCCAGCCGGGCCCGGCGATCCGGTAGGCCTCCTCGACGACCACGCCGTCCGCGGTCGGCCGCGTCTGCGGGTCGCCGCCGCCGGCGAAGCGGTCGCCGTGCTGGTCGCGCCAGGTGCACAGGGCTTCGACGCGCAGCCTCACCGGGCCGCCGGCCAGCAGGCGGTAGACATAGCCGTAGGCGGGGCGGCCGTGCACCGCCGCCAGCTCGGCCTCCAGGACGATGTCACCTATCCGCCAGCGCCAGCGCGGCAGACCCTGCTCCAGGCTGAAGCTCTCCAGCAGGGTGTGGCCGTCCGGGGCGATGGCGCCCGAGGCCCATTCGTGCACGGCGAGCCGTATCTCGGCGCCGGACTCGGTGACCAGGACCGGGTCCAGGGCCGCCAGGCCGACCCGGCGCGCGCTGCCGCCGCTCTCGGCGACCACTAACAGAGCGTGATACCTGCGGGTCCGAAGCCCGCTCACGGTGCCCATGGCATAACCGCCCGCGCCATCGGGTACAAGCCATTCCCGGGCCGCGCCCTCGGAGAGGTCGCCGCACACACCGGTACCGAAGACATGCGGGTTGGAGATCGCCACGACCGCCATATTCGCAGTCGTCTTTATCGAGCGCATTTCGTACGGGCTGCGTAGGGTCGAACCGCAACGGTACCCAAGGAACACAAGGGCACGGTGAGGGCGCGGTGACCACAGCAGAGCAGGCGCGGCTGGACCAGTACGACGGCGAGGAGAACGAGCCGTGGCGTGCGTGGGGTCCGTATCTGTCGGAGCGGGCCTGGGGCACGGTCCGCGAGGACTACTCCCCCGGCGGCACCGCCTGGGACTCCTTCCCGCACGACCACGCGCGCTCCCGTGCGTACCGCTGGAACGAGGACGGGCTGGCCGGGATCAGCGACATCGACCAGTACTTCTGCTTCTCGCTGGCGTTCTGGAACGGTAAGGACCCGATCCTGAAGGAGCGCGCCTTCGGCCTTACCGGCAACGAGGGCAACCACGGCGAGGACGTCAAGGAATACTGGTGGTACCTGGACTCCACGCCGACCCATTCGTGGATGCGCTGGCGCTATCACTACCCGCAGAACGAGTTCCCTTACAACGACCTGGTCCACACCAACCGGGCCCGGGGCGTCAACGACGCGGAGTATGAGCTCGTCGATACCGGGATTTTCCAGGACGACCGCTACTGGCGTATCACCACGGACTACGCCAAGCACGGTCCGGAGGACATGGGCATCCGGATCCATGTGGAGAACAAGGGCCCGGACGAGGCGACGCTGCACGTCCTGCCGCACCTGTGGTTCCGCAACACCTGGTCCTGGGGGCTGGCCGGCCGGGAGGCGGTGCCGGTGCTGACCGGCGACGTCGGGACGCTGGTCGGCGAGCACCGGCTGCTCGGCCGGATCGCGCTGATCGGCTCCGGCGAACCGGAGGCGCTGGTCTGCGACAACGAGTCGAACGCGCGGCGGCTGTGGGACACCGACGGGCCGCGCTATCCCAAGGACGGGATCAACGACCACGTGGTCGCCGGCGCCGACAGCGTCAACCCGGAGCGGCGCGGGACCAAGGGCGCGCTGCACTACGTGCTGACCGTCCCGGCCGGCGGGACCGCGGAGATCCGGCTGCGGCTGCGCTCGGAGGGTCCGGACAGCGAGGCCGTGGGACCGGCGGATCTGGACACCGGGTTCGAGGAGCTGATGACCCGCCGGGAGGCCGAGGCCGACGAGTACTTCACGGAGCTGACGCCGCAGGCGTGCAATGCCGACGAGGCGGACGTGCTGCGGCAGGCCGTGGCCGGGCTGATGTGGTCCAAGCAGTACTACCACTACAACGTGTCGCGGTGGCTGGAGGGCGACCCGGCGCAGCCGGAGCCGCCGGAGGGGCGGCGGCACGGGCGGAACGAGCACTGGTGGACTTTGTCGGCGCGCGACGTGATCGTGATGCCGGACCCGTGGGAGTACCCGTGGTTCGCGGCGTGGGACCTGGCGTTCCACTGCGTCGCGCTGGCCGAGATCGACCCGACGCTGGCCAAGCGGCAGCTGCTGTTGCTGCTGCAGGAGTGGTACCTGCACCCGAGCGGGCAGATCGCGGCGTACGAGTGGGCGTTCAGCGACGACAACCCGCCGGTGCAGGCGTGGGCGGCGCTGCAGATCTACCGCGCCGACGGCTGCCGGGACCACGTGTTCCTCAAGCGGGTGTTCCACAAGCTGCTGATGAACTTCACCTGGTGGGTGAACCGCGCCGACGCCGACGGCAACAACGTCTTCGAGGGCGGCTTCCTGGGCCTGGACAACATCGGGCCCTTCGACCGGGACGCCGGCGTACCGGTCGGGGACCTGCTGGAGCAGAGCGACGGCACCGCGTGGATGGCGATGTACTCGCTGAACCTGATGGAGATCGCCCTGGTACTGGCCGAGCACGACCCGGTCTACCGCGAACTGGTGATGAAGTTCTTCGAGCACTTCGGCCTGATCGCCGCCGCCGCGAACAAGATCGGTCTGTGGAACGAGGAAGACGGCTTCTTCTACGACGTCCTCCGCACCCGCAACGGCAGCGTCATCCCGGTGAAGGTCCGCTCCGTCGTGGGCCTGCTCCCCCTGGTCGCCACCACCTCGGTCAGCGCCGAGGCCATGGACGCCGTCCCGGAACTACGCAAGCGCGTGAAGTGGTTCTTCGAGAACCAGCTGGACAAGGCCGACCTGCTGATGGGCTGCGTCGACATGAACAAGACGCACCGCCTGCTGACGATGATGACCTTCGAGCAACGCCCCCGCGTCCTGGAGCGCATGCTCGACGAGGGCGAATTCCTGTCCGACCACGGCCTACGCGCCCTGTCCCGAGCACACAAAGACCAGCCCTACCGCCTCAACGTCAACGGCACCGACTACAGCGTCAGCTACGAACCCGGCGAATCCCACACCACGATGTTCGGCGGCAACAGCAACTGGCGCGGCCCCATCTGGTTCCCGGTGAACTACCTCCTCATCGACGCCCTGGACCGCCACCAGGAATTCTTCGGCGACCACATCACCCTCCAATACCCGACCGGCTCGGACAACCAGGCCACCTACGGCGCCATCGCCGACGACCTGGCCCACCGCCTGGTGGGGGTGTTCCTGAACGACGAGGCGGGCCACCGCCCGGTGTTCGGCGACGTGAAGCTGTTCCAGGAGGACCCGGCCTGGCACGACCAGATTCCGTTCCACGAGTACTTCCACGGGGACACCGGGGCCGGGATCGGCGCTTCGCATCAGACGGGGTGGACGGCGCTGGCTATCAACTTGCTGCTGCGGAAGGGGCGGGCTCGGCGCGGGTG
>NZ_JAAFYZ010000149.1 GCF_018274385.1 Catenulispora pinistramenti
GGAGTGGGGTTTCGGAGGCGGGGAGTTATCGAGCTGAAGAGTTTTTGACCTGGGCTGCGGTTGGGCTATGGGTTTTCAAAGCTTTTTACGGCCTTCGGTCATAGTTGTGCCGGTTCGGGGTTCGGGGTGGTGGGCCTGTTCGTCGGCTGCCAGTTCGCGCGTTCACAACCCCGTCGCACCTCAGGCCTCTTCAACTCCAGTAAGCCAGTGCAAGGTCAAAAACTGTGATGAAGAGCCGGGCCTCCGGCGGGCCTCGGCAACCTCAGGGAAACTAGCGCGGTTCCCTCGGGTGGCTGATCTAGTCTCAGCGGCGGCGGTTTGTGAGGTGGTGCGGTCCGTTCCCCACGGTCGCGTCGTCAGCCCGATGGGTACAGCACCGGTGTCCGGGGGTAAAGTCCGCGCGCGGCGGTCATGCAGGTAGGCGGCGGTTTTGTGCAGCGCGAACTTGACCCCCGGCCACCGGCACTGTAGGCGAAGCCCTGCCGACGCGACCGAGGGGAACGAACCGAAAACCAGCCGGAGATGTGCAAAGCCCAGTGGTTGGGTACCGGCGACTCGGTGAATTCGGCTGCCGGTCCAGGTGCGGCAACGCGGCAGTTCTGGGTCGACGCGCTGGTATTGCGGCAATCGTCGCCCGCCCCCTACTTCAAAGTCCCCGCCGTCAACCCGGCCTGTACCTGGCGCTGGAAGGACAAGTACACCGCCATCACCGGCAGCATCGCGATCGTCATCCCCGCGAACAGTGCCGGGTAGTCTCCGCTGTATCCCTGCGCCACCATCAGCGATACCAGTCCCTGCGACAGCATGTAGTGCGGCTGTTCGCCGTGTTGCGATTGCATCAGGACTACGGGGAGTAGGTACTGGTTCCACTGGCCCAGGATGTTGAAGATGCCCACGCTGATCAGGCCGGGTTTGGCCATGGGGAGCATCACCTGGAAGAAGGCGCGGGTGTGGGATGCGCCGTCGATTAGGGCCGCCTCGTAGACCGCTGATGGCAGGGTTCTGAAGAAGGAGTGCAGGAAGAACACCGTGAAGGGCATTGAGAAGGCGACGTAGACCAGGATCAGGCCTTGGTAGGTGTTCAGCATGTGCAGCTTGCTCACCTGGAAGAACAGTGGGACCAGGGCCAGGTACACCGGGAGCATCACGCCGCTGACGAACAGGTAGTAGATGAACCTGTTGCCGCGGAACTCGAATCTGGCCAGGACGTAGGCCGCCATTGCGCCCAGCAGCATTGTCAGCGATACCGAGAACACCAGGACGATGACGGTGTCTCTCAGGTAGGTGCTGATGCCGGTGTGCCAGGCGCGGGAGAAGGCGTCGAAGGACCAGTGGTGGGGCCAGGACCAGGCGCTGCCGTTGAGTTCGCCGGCGTTTTTGAAGGCGCCGAGGACGACCCATAGGACTGGGCCGAGGATCATGATGGCCCAGATTGCCATGAAGCCGGTGCCGAAGACGTTCAGGGTGGCGCCGGATTCGCCGAAGCGGCGGGAGCGTTCGGGGTCGGTGCGTTTGCCTTTTGCGGAGCCCGGGGTGCCGGCGGGGTTGGTCGCGCCGGGGGTGCTCTGCGTCATGTCGGCTGCCATGTCGTCTCTTCCTCCGCGCTCAGTACTCGAGGCGCTCGCGGCGCGTGGCGCGCAGGACGACGAGCGAAAGGATCAGGGTGATGAAGAAGATGACGACGCCCATCGCGCAGGCGTAGCCGGCTTTGCCCAGGACCTGGAAGTTGCGCATCAGGTACGTGGACAGGACCTCGCCGTGTTCGTCCGGGCCGCCGCCGAAGCTGGAGCCCGGGGTCAGGGTGGCGACCAGGGCGAAGGCGTCCATGGCGGCCACGGCCAGGTAGACCCAGGCGGTTTGGACCGAGTCCCACAGCAGCGGCATCGTGACCTTGAAGTAGGTCTGGGTGCGGCCGGCGCCGTCCAGCAGGGCCGCCTCGTAGTAGTCGCGGGGGATCTGTTGCATCGCCGCGGAGAACAGCACCAGGTAGAAGCCGACCCACTGCCACACCAGGATGAACATGATGCACCACAGGACGAATGTGGGGGAGTTCAGGAATTCCCAGGGGTGGTTCGCGTCGGTCAGGCCGAGTTTGATGACGATGGCGTTGAACAGGCCCACGCTGTTCGACTCGTAGGCGGACTGGAACAGGATCACGATGATCGCGACCGAGAGCACCTGCGGGAAGAAGAAGACGATGCGGAAGAAGGCCGAGCCGCGGATGCCCTTCACGCCGCCCAGGCCGCCGCGGCGGCCGCCGACGTTCAGCATGAAGGCGAAGAACATCGACAGGGCGATGGTGACCGTCGGGAACACGATCAGGATGATCATGTTGTGGGTCAGGGCCTTGAGGAAGATGGGGTCGTGGAACAGGTCCACGTAGTTCTTCAGGCCCACCACCTTGCTCGGCGGCGCCACGCCGCTCCACTCGGTCAGGGAGTAGCCGAAGGTCTCTATGTAGGGCCAGATGACGAAGACGAGGTAGACCAGCAGCGGCCCCGCGAGGAAGGAGGCGATGAACAGCCGCTCTCTGGTTTTCTTGCGCAGCCGCATGGCGCGTGCTCCCGGGGGAGGAGGGGGGACTGTGGCGGGTGATGGGCCGTGGACGGCGGCCGGGTTGCCGGCGTCCACGGCGCGGTCAGGGGGTCAGGAGGTCGAGGTGGGCCGCTTGAACTTCTGGACCGAGGAGTCGGCGGCGCACTTGTCGGCCGCGCTCTGGGCGCGGTTGATGAAGTCGGCCGGCTGGATCTTGTTGGCCATCAGCTGGCTCATCGCGTCTTCGAGGTCCTTCTCGAACTGCGAGTACCAGTTCAGGTAGTACCACGCGATGTACTGGCCGTTGGCCGCCTGGTAGAGGTCGTTGCTGGACTTGGTGCCCGGCAGCAGCTTGGCCGAGATCTCCGGGGTGATGGCGTCCTTCACCACCGACAGCGAGTTGGCGTTCTGGGCGAAGGAGGCGCCGCCGGCCTTGGAGCACATGATGCGCAGGAACTCCAGGCCGCCGGCCTGGTTCTTGGCCTTGCTCGGGACGATGAACGGCTCGCCGGCCTCGGCCCGGACCGCGGTCTGCGGCATCTTGTCGCCGGTCAGCGAGGGCATGGCGAACACGGCCATGTCGAAGCCGGGGGGCGTGGCGGTCAGCTGCTCGTTCTCCAGCCAGGAGCCGCACGGGATGACCGCGGCCTTGCCCTGGTTCCACAGCGTCTGGGACTGGATGTGGGTCAGGCCCTCGGTGCCCGGGAGCATGTAGCCCTTGTCCACCAGCTCGTAGATGGCGTCCACGCTGTTCTTGACCGCGTCTGCCTTCCAGGCGTTCGGCTCCAGGTTGTCGATGGCCGTCTGCACGTCCGGGCCGCCGTTCTTGGCGACCATGTCCATCAGCGGCACCAGCATGTAGTAGGGGTACTTGCCCTGGTGCGCGAACGGCGCCATGCCGGTGGCCTTGATGGTCGCGCACAGCGTCATGAAGTCGTCCCAGGTGGTGGGGACCTGCCAGTTGTTCTTCTTGAACGTCGAGGCGGAGTACCACAGGCCGAAGACCGTGAACACGTAGTTCAGCGAGAACATGCTCGCGCCGAGTTGGCCCTGCTCGATCGTGCCGGCCAGCAGGGTGTCGCGGACCTTCTTGCTCGGGTCGTCGATCGACGGCGCGTTCAGCAGCTGGTCCAGGTTGGTCAGCTGGCCGCTGCTGTTGAGCACGTCCAGCTTCAGCTGCTGGGCGCCGGAGTCGTCGATGACGTCCGGCGGGCTGCCGGCGTTGAACCGGGGCTGCAGGTCGCCGGTGAGGTTCTGGCCGCTGTGGTGCGAGACCGAGGCGCCGGGGAAGTCCTTGGTGTACATGGCCTCGAAGGCCTTGGCGTAGTTGTCGCCGTAGCCGCCCTTGAAGACGTAGACGTCCAGGGGGTTGGAGGCCTTCACGCCGAACGGGTTCTTCGGGTCCGAGGAGTTCGCGGCGGTCGAGCCGCTGTTGGTGGTGCTGCTCTTGCTGCTGCCGCTGCCGGCCGCGCAGCCGGCCGCCAGGGCCGAGCCGGGACCGACCATGGCCGCGATCGCGGCCGAGCGGACCAACATCTGCCGGCGGGAGACGTCGGCGGGCAAACCGTGTTCTGACACTGTCGTTCTCCTGATCGACGAGAAGCGGTGCGCCGGGGGGTTCCGGCTGGTGCGGGAGGTGCGCTCGTGCGGTGTGCTCAGGTGATGCGAGTGCTCGGCCGTACGGTGGTGCGCGCTGGTGCGGTTCTGCTCGATGGTTCGGTTCTGCTCGAGTTGCTCGGTAGGGTATGAGATTTTGCTAGCTGGCGGTAGGTATCGAAAACAATCGCTCACGGACCTCCGGGGCCGGCACCGGCCCGATCCGGGCCAGGGCCAGCCAGGCCGCGGCCGCCGCGCCGTCCTCGGCCACGGCCACCGGGGCCGCCGGCCAACGCTCGCGCAACGTCCGCCGCACGCGCTCGGCGACCGGCGTCGGATGGGTCAGGATGCTTCCGGCCAGGACGATCGGGGTCGTCGCGTCCGGGCCGCGGACCGTGGCCAGGGTCGCGGCCAGGTGCTCGGCGGCGTGCTCGACGATGGTCGCGGCGACCTGGTCGCCGGCCGCGCAGGCGGTGGACAGCAACGGGGCCAGCCGGGCCAGCGCGGTCGGGGGTTCGGCCATCACCGCGGCCACCAGGTCGCGGGCGGTCAGCGGGCCGGCGGGGCCGAAGGCGGGCTGGGTATCAGAGTTCGATGGCGGATCGGCGGGTTCCGGCGCTTCGGGAACCGTGGGGTCCGGCGCGCCGGGTGTGGCGCCGGATGCTGAATCGGTACCCGGCCCGGCCCCGGGCAACCGCAACGATTCGATCACGAGGCCGGTCAGCGCGGTCGCCGGGCCGTCGCCGTCCAGCGCGGCCATCGCCGCCAGCACCGCCTGCCGTCCCAGCCAGAAGCCGGAGCCCCGGTCGCCGAGCAGCCAGCCGTGGCCGTCGGCGCGGGCGGCCATGGCCCGGTCCTTCACCGCGATCGCCACCGCGCCGGTGCCGGACAGCAGCAACGAGCCCTCGGGCGCGTCGGTGCCGGCCGCGAACGCGATCAGCGCGTCGGGTTCGTACGCGATCGGGCAGCCGATCCCGGCTCGTTCCCAGAACCGGACGAACAGTTCGCGGCCGGGCAGGTCCTCGCCGGAGGGCAGGGCCGAGCCGCCGGCCATGCCGAGCACGACATAACGGACATTCGCCGGGTCCAGGCCGGTCAGGGCCTGGGTCACGGCCTCGGCCAGGGCCGCCACGGCGCGTTCGGGTCCCAGGCCGGTCGGATTGCCGCCGGAAGCGCGGCCGGCACCCCGTCTGAGGCCTTCGGGCGTGATCGCCAGGACCCGCGTCGACGTGCCGCCGACGTCGAGTCCGAGGACCAGCGCCTCGTCGGTCATGGTGGGTGTCGCCTCTCCGCAGCCGGGTGGAACGTTTCAATTCCACGTTGCGTGGAACTTAGAACCCGGATAATGCGACGTCAAGGGTTGACGGAGAAGTGCAACGTTAACGATGCTGTGGGTGCGCCGATCGGCGCAGCGAAGACCGCCGCCGGTCCTTGAAACGTTCCAAAGGGACTGGCGCCCCCTGGCGGCCTGTCTAGACCAATAGTCCGCATCTATAGCCGCCTCGGTTCCGACTGTGCCATAAACGAAGCAGGCGGTCTAGACCGCCCGGGGCGGCATCGAAACAGGATGTTGACTCCGACGGACACGGCCGTTTAGCCTCCTCGGCACGGCGCCGGGGCGGATCGGGATGCAAGGGGCGTGCGTGACGAAGAGTGCGGGCATGCGGGATGTGGCCCTGCTGGCCGGCGTGTCGGTCGGCACGGTGTCGAATGTGCTGAACCGACCCGACGCGGTGGCCCCGGGCACCCGCGCCCGGGTGCAGGCGGCGATCGCGGAGTTGGGTTTCGTGCGCAGCGAGAGCGCGCGGCTGCTGCGCGCCGGCAGCAGCCAGGTGCTGGCGTTGCTGGCGCTGGACCTGGCGGAGCCGTTCTTCATCGGGGTGCTGCGCGGCGCCGAGCAGGCCGCCCGCGCGGCCGGGTTCGGCGTCCTGGTGATGGACAGCGCCTCCAGCGCCGCCACCGAGGCCACGCACCTGGCGATGCTGGCGCAGCAACGGGTCCGCGGCGTGTTGGTGACTCCCGCCGATGTCAGCGGCACGACGCTGGCCGAGTTCGCCCGCGCGCGGATCCCGTATGTGCTGGTCGATCGGGACATACCGGGCGGAATCGGATGCCAGGTGCTGGTGGACGACGTCGCGGGCGGCGCGATGGCGGTGGCACACCTGATCGCGGCGGGGCATCGCCGGATCGCCTACGCCGCGGGGCCGCTGGAGTCGCCGCAGTACCGGGACCGGCTGGAAGGCGCGCGGTCGGCGGTCGCGGAGGCCGGCCGCGGGGTGGAACTCGTGGTGCTGCCCGGTACGCGCGCCGATGTGAGCGCCGGGCGGGACGCGGCGGAGCGGATGCTCGGGCTGGCGGAGCTGCCGACCGGGGTGTTCTGCGGCAACGACCTGATCGCCCTGGGCATGCTGCAAGGGCTGTTCGCCGCCGGCGTCGCAGTGCCACGCGACGTGGCGATCGTCGGCTACGACGATCTGGAGGTCGCCGCCGGAGCCGTGGTCCCGCTGACCTCGATCCGGCGCCCGGCGACCCGGGTGGGGATCGCGGCCGCCGAGATCTTGGTGGAGGAGAGCGGCGCGGCGGCCGGGCAACACGTGCACCGCGAGTTGGTGTTCCAGCCGGAGTTGGTGGTGCGGGCCTCTAGCCTGCCGGGTCCGCGTCCTGGGCTGCCGAGCCCGCGTCCGTCCTGACGAAGCCCGGACAGCTGAGCACCGGCAGCCGCGGATACTTCGGGTAGCGGGGATCCGTCAGGGCGCGCGTGCACCGCCAGTAGACCGTGCCTTTGCGTGTCTCGTTCCGGTGAACGAAGGCGCACCGCGCGCACAGCCCGGGATCAGGCTGCTGATGGTCAGACATGCGCGGTCCCGCCGTCGGCCGCCATGGCCGCGGCGATCTTCCGGTTCGTCGCGGCCCACCGCCCGGCCTCGACCTTCGGCAGCACGTCCTCCCAGATGAGCAGGCACGATCCCCGCATCTGCAGCATCCCCTCCGGCCGCGCCGAGAACCACCAGTGCAGGTGGTCGCCACCGTCGCCGTACCGCGCCACGTGCACCCGGGCGATCCCGCCGAGGCCGAGTACCGCGCGCTCCACCCGCTGGAACAGCGCTCCCAGTTCGGCGGCGCGCTCAGCCGGCAGGTCCGCCAGATCGCAGTGCTCGCGCGGCTCCAGCATCACCAGCGCCGGGATCGAGGCTTCGGGGAACGTGCGCAGCCGCCAGTTCTCGTCGGTCCAGATGTAGTCGGAGTCCTGCCAGGAACAGGGCTGGCACGGCGTGCCGCCGGGCGCGCCGTTGCGCGCCGGTTCGGGAAGCACGGGCGGCTCCAGCTTCTTCACCCGCAGATCCCCTTCGAAGGGGAAGATCTCCCAGCCCGGGATGCCGTCGGCGTCGAACGGGATCTCCTGTCCGATCGGGAGCTGCTGGACGTAGTCGCTGGGTTCGGCCGTCATGGCCCCGAGGATAGCCAAGCGGCCGCCGGCATCGGTGCTCCCGCCTCCGCCGTCGGCCGCCCGAACCCGTGCGGTCTTCCCCGGCCTCACTTCTTCGTCTTCAGCCACTCTTCCTTGTACTCCTCCATGATCGAGTGCAGATGGTGCCCGATCTTCAGGTAGTCCAAGTCGTCCAGGTTCGCCAGCGACACCCGCACCGACCACCCCGGCCCGTCGAAGCCGCCGCCGTTGAGCAGCACCACCGACGCCTGGTGGGCCAGCCGGAAGACCACGTCGGTGGGCTCGTAGGTCTGTTCCAGATAGTCGGCGAACTCCTTGTTCTCGAAGGCCTCCGCCTCGGCGAGGATGTCGAGTTCGACGTAGTAGCAGGCCCGGCCCGGGTCCTCGCTGATGTGGTGGACGCCGATGCCCTCCATCAGCAGGTCCAGGCGGCGGTGCACGATCGTGCGCAGCAGTTCCTTGTACTCCTGGCCCTCCGGCAGGAGGTCGAACAGGGAGAGCAGCATGATCATCGTCTGCTGCGGGGTGGACAGCCCGGCGGTGTGGTTCAGCGCGACCGAGCGGCTGTCGGCGACCAGCCGGTCGATGAACTTGACCTTCTCAGGGTGCAGAGTCAGTGTCCTGTAACGCTGGTTCAGCTCCTCCTTCTTCGCCTTCGGGAGCTTGGCCAGCAACTGGTCGAAGACGTTGTCCTCGGCGACCGAGATCACGCCGAGCCGGTGGCCGGTGCTGCCGTAGTGCTTGGAGTAGGAGTAGACCAGCGCCGTGTTGCGCGGGCAGGCGGCGGCCAGCGACCGGAAGCCGGGGACGAAGGTGCCGTAGACGTCGTCGGTGATGACGGCCAGGTCCGGGTTCTTGGTCTTCACGATGTCCGCGATCCGGTCGCGCACCCGGTCCGACAACGCCATCGACGGCGGGTTCGACGGGTTCACCAGCATCAGGGCCTTGACCTTCGGATCGGCCAGCCTGTCGACCTCGGAGTCCGGATAGCGCCACATGTGGACGCCTTCCTCGGTCATCATGTCGGCCTTGACGTGCACCACGTCGAACGAGTACCGCTCCAGCTCGGGGATCTCGATGTAGGGCGTGAAGATCGGGGTCATCAGCGCGATGGTGTCGCCCCGGTGCAGGATCCCGTTGGTGACCAGGGTGTCGAACAGGTAGCACATGGCCGCCGTGCCGCCCTCGGTCGCGAAGACGTCCACCGTGCCGGGGGTGCTGCCGCCGTACATCTCCTCGGCCAGATACGCGCGCACCACCTCCTGGCAGTGGTCCAGGACGCGCGGCGGGTCCGGGTAGTGGTCGCCGATCCAGGCGTCGGTGAGCTCGCCGATCCACGCGTCGGCGTCGAACTTCAGCTTGGTGACGCCGTAGTCGACCATGTCCCGGAGCAGCCGCACCCCGGTCATGCCCGGGTTGGCCAGGCAGAAGCGGTCGAAGCGCACGGCGCTGCCGGCCACCTCCGGCATCCCGCCGAGGTTGTCCATCGTCCACACCCGGCGCGACTCCTGCAGCGCGAACGCGCCGAGGGCCAGGAACGCCTCGCGCGGCCCGGTGGCCACCCAGTTGGGATTGCCGCGTCCGGCGTTCAGCAGCTGGGCCGAGGACTTCTTGTGGGCGTCGGCCGCCAGGGCGATCAGCTCGCCCTTGAGCTCGAACGGGCTCAGCGCCGACCATTCCCTGATCTTGCCGCGGGACAGGCCGGCCGACTTGACCGTGGAGGGGACGCGCTTGCGCGCCGTGCCGTTCTTGACGCCGGCGGTCTTGGCGGCACTCTTAACGCCGCCGGTCTTGGCCTCGCCGCTCTTATCGCTGGTCTTGGCGCGCGCCGCGCTCTTCTTCTCCGGGGTGGTGGCGGTCATGCTGCGAGGGGATCACGCGGCGCTGCGGGCAGCGCGCGGGGCTGCGCCGTAGGTGTGAAGCGGGAACGCGGCGGGACTAGGGCACAGGACCACGGCCCGGGACTACGCGGCCTGGGACTACAGCCCGGTGTTATGGCCCGGTGCTACGGCCCCGGGTTGGGCGGGTTCTCCGGCTGCCAGTCCCGGCCCAGCCGGTTCATGGCCTCGTCGATCCGGTCCCGTTCGTCCGCCAGCACCGTCAGCGCGGCTTCCTCGTCGGCGGCGGCCTCGCGCGCGGCGCGTTTCTGCGAGCGGCGCACGGCCAGCCAGCCGCCGTAGGCGATCGCGGCCAGCGAGGCCCACACCATGGGGCGGTTCCACCACGACCTGCCGCCGTGCATGGCCACCACCGAGGCGAGCACGGCATGCATCACGAGACTCCCGTCACCGACCGGACCGGCGCACCTTCGCGCCGGAAGTGGGCTCCATGATTTCCGGCGGCGTGCGGCCCGGTCGGCGTGACACGCCCGCAGCGCCGCCGGGGTGCCCCCGATCGGGGGATTCGGCCGATGGTCGGCAGGACGGTGTGGTCGGGTGGTCCCACCTGTGCGGCTTGGAAGCGGTCGGGCCTCACCTGCCCGGCCCGGGCCCGAGCAGCAGCATGTCCAGCCGCTCCTGGATCCGCGCCAGGTCCGCCCGGATGTTCGCCACGTCCTTGTGGTCCGCCCCCTCCTCTTCCTCCTTCAGCTCGATCAGCATCCCGCCGCCCGGCGCGATCACCATCTCGCGGACGTCGCGCACGTGTTCGGCCCCCTGCTTGCGCGAGGACGCGATCACGTCCGCCGGCCGCAGCGCCAGCCGCCGCAGCGTCTTGATCTGCAGCTTGCCGTCCCGGATCAGCACGCTGGGGCTGCCCTCCAACATCCGCTCCAGGCGCGGCGCGCGTTGGCTGAGGTAGGCCTGCAACCGGACGAACAACGCGTTGACGGCGATCAGCACCGTCGCCCCGTACACCCCGCCGACCAGCGAGTTGTCGTTGCCGATCACCGCGTTCTGCACCACGTTCGACAGCAGCAGCACCACCGACAGGTCCAGCGTGTTCAGCTGCGCCAGCTCCCGCTTGCCCGCCAGCCGCAGCAGGATCACGATCGCGGCGTAGACGAGGATCGTGCGCAGGGTCTTCTCGCCGTAGGAGATGCCGGTGACGAACATGTCGTGCCACATACGCCCATTCTCCGCAGTGCGCCCCCGCGCCCCGGGGAGGCGGCGCTGGGCCGAACGGGTGGCGGTGCTCCCCGTCGGCAGTAGCCCCGGGTGCGCGGCCGGGCGCGCGATGTTCGACTGCTGAGGGTTCGGTAAGCGGGTACTGACCAACACCTCGGAGGCCTGATGAACGCCCGGGTCTGGCGGACCGCCGTCCCCATGACGCTGGCGGTCGCGGGCATCCTGGTGACTCCGACGTGCGCGAGCGCAGACAGCATGGTCGTTTCGGACGGCCACTCCGACCCGCTGTCCGTGGCGGTCCAGGCCAGCGGCGGCCAGGACGTCTCCTACGCGATCGAAGTCCGCAACACCACCGACCAACCGGTCACCGACGCGGTGATCACCCAGCAGCTCCCGGCGGGCCTGGACTACGTCGCCGCCACCCCGGCCCCGCGGCGCAGCGGCCACCACCTGACCTGGACCCTCGCCATCCCGGCCCACGGCACCGCCCGCATCACCACCACCGGCGCCGTCGGCCACCACCTCGGCGCCCGGCCCCTGGCCCACGTCACGCAGGCCGGCACCACCCTGCACCACGGACACCACCCGCAGCCGACGACGACGGTGTGCGCCGGCGAGAACACCGGGCCCCGCGCATGTGCGACCGGCCGCGGCGCACTGCGACCCGAGACGCTGACCCGCTTTGAACGCGGCGCGATGGCGATGGCCTGCGCAGGTGCCATGGCCGCCCTGTGCTTCGCCGGCCTGGGCCTGCGGCGTCGTCGCCGCGCGGCGGGAGCGCTGGAGCGAGCCGGCGTTGAAGGCTGACCCGCCGGCCGGTGGGGCCGCAGCAGACGGTGGTTCGGGGGCCCGCACGCCGGTGCGGTGTTCGGGGGCGCATTCGGCGAACCGGTCGGCTGACGATTCGGCGAATCAGTCGGCGAATCAGTCGGCGGACCGGTCGGCCAACCAGCTGGCGAATCAGTCGGCGAAGGCAGACTCGGATACTGGCCTGACCGGGCCAGGCGATTCTGCTGGTTCTGTCGGCGGCACTGCGCCGCCCTCCGATATCGCCGGTTCCACCCTGCCGCCGCCGCCCGACCCGCACCGCCGCGTCCGCCTCCCGTCCGACCGGCTGCGGCTGGTCGGCACCGTCGCGCTGGCCGTGCTGCTCGCGGTGGCCGGGGTCGTGGGCCATCGCGCGGGGTGTGACCTGCGGCAGGAGATCCTGCATCGGGCCGCCGCGTTCCCGCGCTTCATGCTCAACGTGGTGCAGGTCCTCGCGTTCCTGTCGGTGATCGGGGTGCCGGTCGCGCTCGCGATCGAGCGGCTGGTCAAGCGGGAGAACGTGCAGGTCGTCGACGCGGTCGGGGCGGCGACGCTGTCCTACCTCGCGGCGTTCAGCGTCAATGTCGTGACCTCGCACTACGAGGAGTCCGCAGCGGCGCAGGCGATCGGTGGGGCGACCCCGATGCAGGTGCAGCTCGCGGTCGGGGTCGCGGTGGTGACGGTGCTCGGGTTCAGCCGCAGCCAGTACCGCACGCTCTTCTACACCGCCGCCGCGGTCGGCGGGCTCGCGGTGGTGCTGCTCGGCCAGGACTCCGTGACCGGCGTGCTGCTCTCGCTGCTGCTCGGCCGGATCGTCGCCACCGCCTGGCTCTCGGTACGCGGCGTCCTCGACACCCGCCCCGGCATCGCGCGCATCCTCGCCGAGCTGGATCGGGACGGCTTCCGCGCGCACCCGGGCTCGGTCCGCGTCCTCGAACCCGGTGCCGACGGGGCGCGCCGCTTCCGGGTCGCCGTCGAGGAGACGCAGCGCGCCGATCCGCCCGAGTCGGCGCAGCACCTCAAGCAGACCAAGCAGACCGCGCGAGCCAAGCAAGCCGAGCAGACGCAGCAGACGCGGCTAACCGAGCAAGCCGCGCACACCAAGCAGCACAAGCAACTCCTGGACCTCTCCGTCCTGGACCAAAGCCAACGCGCCGTCTACCTGGCCTCCGTCGTCTGGCAGTGGATCCGCCTGCGCGGCCCGGTCCGCCGCCGCAGCTTCTTCTCGCTGCGCCGCACCGTCGAAAGCGAAGTCCTGATGGCGATGGCGGTCGACGCCGCCGGCATCCGCACCCCGCGCCTGCGCTCGACCCGGCAAGTGGACCAGGACACCGCCCTGCTCGCCTACGACCATCTCGACGCCCCGCGCCTCGCCGACCTCCCCGACCGCGCCTGGACCCCCGGGCTGCACCAGAGCGTCTGGGCCCTGTGGCGGCACCTGCGCAACCGCCAACTCGCGCACCGCGAGCTCACCACGGACCACCTGCGCCTGGACCCCGACGGCCGGCTCTGGCTCACCGACGTCGGCTTCGGCGAGATCGCCGCCGAGGACGTCCTGTGCCGCCTGGACGGTGCCGAACTCCTGGTCTCCATCGCCCTGCGCGTCGGCCCGGCCCGCGCCACCGAGGAAGCCGTCGACGCGCTCGGCCCCGACACCGTCGCCTCCCTGCTCCCGCTGATGCAGCCGATCCTGTTCTCCGAAACCGTCACCAAAGCCCTGCGCCGCCACCGCAATGCCGGCGAGCACCCTGCCGACGCCCGCCCCACCGCCGGCCGGGCCGACGTCGTCAGCGCCATCCGCGACCGCATCGTCGCCCTGCACCCCGAAGCCGACGACGTCCAACCGGTCAGCCTGGAACGGGTCCGCCCCCGCACCGTCCTGAGCGTGGTCGGCGGCGCCATCGCCTTCTACCTGCTCGCCACCCAGCTCACCGGCTTCCAGATGCCCAAGCTCAACACCTGGCAGGCCTGGGGCTGGGTGCTCGGCGCGGCCGTCGCCTCCGGCCTCACCTACGTCGCCGCCGCCTTCAACCTCCTCGGCTGCGTCAAGGAACGCGTCCCGGTCGGCCGGACCATCACCGCGCAGGTCGCCGCCGCCTTCGCCGGGCTGGTCGCCCCGGCGGCGGTCGGCGGCCTGGCCGTCAACACCCGCTTTCTGCAGCGCGCCGGCATCCCGGTGGCGCGCGCCGTGACCGCCGTCGGGGTCTCGCAGGTCATCGGCTTCAGCTGCTACCTGGTCCTGCTCCTGCTGTTCAGCGCCTTCGCCGGGAACCACCAGAAGGGGTCCGGCGGCCTGTCGGCGATCACGCCCTCGGCGACGGTCACCGGCGTGGTGATCGCGCTGGCCGTGATCGGCCTGCTGATCGCCGCGATCCCGCGGCTGCGGGCGTTCGTGCTGAGCCGGGTCAAGCCGCTGGTCACCGACATCGGCCCGGAGGTGCTCCAGGTCGCCCGCTCGCCGCGCAAGGTGGTCCAGGCCTTCGGCGGCGCGGTGGGGCTGCCGATGGCGGCCAGCGTCTGTCTGTGGGCCTCGGTGAACGCGGTCAGCGGAAGCGACGTGAACCTGGCCGCGATGGGCGTGGCCTACCTGGTGGCCAAGGCCGTCGGCTCGCTGATCCCGACGCCCGGCGGCGTCGGCGGTGTCGAGGCCGTGCTCACCGCCGGTCTGACCGCGGCCGGGGTGCCCTCGGCGGTCGCGGCCACGTCGGTCATCGTCTTCCGGCTGCTGACCTGGTGGCTGCCGGTGATCCCGGGCTGGTTCGCGTTCACCGCGCTGCAACGGCGCGGGGCGCTGTAGCGGCGGATCAGTGCCCTGAGCCGGGCCGCACCAGCCCGGACTCGTAGGCGATCACCACGACCTGCGCCCGATCCCGCGCCCCGAGCTTGGTCATCGCCCGGTTGACGTGCGTCTTGGCGGTCAGCGGCGTGACGAACAACCGCCCGGCGATGTCCTCGTTCGACAGCCCGGCGGCGACCAGCGTCACCACCTCCAACTCGCGCGCGGTGAGCGCGTCCAGCCGGGCGCTGACGATCGGCGTGTCAGAGGGCTGAGCCAGGAACCGGGCGATCAGTGCCCGGGTCGCGGCCGGGGAGAGCAGCGACTCGCCGCCCGCGACGGTGCGGATCGCCCGGAGCAGCTCCTCGGGATCCACGCCCTTGCCGAGGAACCCGCCGGCCCCGGCGCGCAGCGCCTCGGCGACGTACTCGTCCTGCTCGAACGTCGTGAGAATCAGGACTTTGACACCGGCCAGCTCCGGATCGGCCGCGATCAGGCCGGTGGCCTGAAGGCCGTCGAGAACCGGCATCCGGATGTCCATCAGCACCAGGTCCGGACGCAGCTCCTCGGCGAGCTTCACGACCTCCCGGCCGTTGCCCGCCTCCCCGACCACCTCCAGATCCGGAGTCGAATCCAGCAGCAGCCGGAACGTGCCGCGCAACAGCGCTTGATCGTCGGCCAGCAGTACGCGGATCGGCGGCGTGCTCATGCGATGGCCTCCGCCGCGAGACCCGCAGCACCGGCACCCGCGCCCGTACCCGTACCCACAGCACCAGCAGCTGCGGCACCTGCACCCGAAGCACTAGCGCCTGAAGCACCAGCACCTGAAGCACCGGCACCAGCAGCCCGCTCAACCGGCCGCACCGAACCCGCGCCCGTCCGAGCCAGCAGCGGCAACTCCGCCTCGACCCGGAACCCGCCGCCGGCCCGCGGCCCCGCGGCGAACGTCCCGCCGACCGCCTTCACCCGCTCCTGCATCCCGATCATCCCGTGCCCGGTCCCCATCCCGGACCGCGCCGGTCCGCGTCCGCCGTCGTCGTCCACCCAGATCCGCACCGCGTCCACGGCCACCTCCACCGACACCCGCGCCACCGCCAGCTGACCGGCGTGCTTGTGCGTGTTCGTCAACGCCTCCTGCACGATCCGGTACGCCGTCAGCCCGGTCAGCGCCGACAACGACAGCTCGGCGGCGGTGCCCGCGCCGCTCATCTCCACATTCAACCCCGCGTGCTGGAACGCCTCGACCAACGCCGCCAGATCTCCCAGCCCGGGCGCGGGCTCGCGCGGCGTCGAGGTCTCCTCGCTGGCCCGCAGCAGCCCGACCGTCGCGCGCAACTCGTCCAGCGCCGACCGCGACGTGTCCCGGATCCGCTCCAGCGCCTCGTAGGCGTGCGAGGGATCGGTCTTCATCAAGTGGTGCGCCACCCCGGCCTGCGCGTTGACCAGCGTGATGTGGTGCGCGACCACGTCGTGCAGCTCCCGCGCGATCCGCATCCGCTCCTCGGTGACCCGCCGGCGCGCCTCGTCCTCCTTGGTCTGCTCGGCGCGCTCGGCCCGCTCGATCGCCGAGTCGAACAGCTCCCGGCGGCTGCGCGTCGCGTCGCCGATCGCCACCGCCAGCCCGGTCCACGCGACCAGGCCCAGGTTCTCGGCCAGCGCGTCCATGCCGGGCCGCAGTATCAAGGCCAATGTGGTGAGCGTCACCGCCACGGCGATGCCGACCCGCACCGTGGTCCGCCGGTCCGAGCGCTTGGCGAAGGAGAACAGCGCGATCGCGCAGGCGGTCGGCGGCAGGGTGTTCGGCATGCCGATCAGCACCATCGCCACCACCGTCACGGCGCCGGAGCAGGCCACCGCGCCCAGCGGTGACCGGCTCCGGATGAGCAGCGGCAGGGCTCCGGCGACCAGCAGCGAGGCCACGATCGGCACGCTGACCTGCCGGTGCAGCGCGCCGACGAACAGGACCGGGGACAGCATGACCAGGTACCAGGCCGTGGTCAGCACGTCCCGGCTGGTCGTGCCGGGACGCAGCAGCTCCTTGAGCTCGCCCGCAAGCCGGTCCACCAGAGTCACCGTCTTACTGTATGCGCGGATTCGAGGAGGCCAGCTCCGGCTCGTCGTACGGTCCGTCATGCGGCCCGTACTGGGATCCGGACCGCTGCCCGCCGATGACCACGCCACCGGCGACCGGTTCCGGCTCGCCCTCCACCGACATGTGCGGCAGCACCTTGTCCAGCCACTTCGGCAGCCACCAGTTGGCCCGCCCGAACCGGTGCATCAGCGCCGGCACCAGGATCAGCCGCAGCATCAGCACGTCCAGCAGGATCGCCACGGCCAGCGCCAGGCCGAACTCCGCGATCACCCGCTCGCCGTTGAACAGGAAGGCGCCGAACACGCAGGTCATGATGACGCCCGCGGCCACGATCACCTGGCCGGTCTCGCCGTGTCCGATCCGGACCGAGCGGCTGTTGTCCTTGCTGTGCGACCACTCCTCGTGCATCCGGCTGATCAGGAACACCTGGTAGTCCATCGACAGCCCGAACAAGATGCTGATCACGATCACCGGGACGAACGCCTCCACGGGCCCGGCACCGCCGGCTCCCAGTGCCTCGGAGCCCCAGCCCCACTGGAACACCGCGACCAGCGCCCCGAACGCCACGCCCATGGTCAGCAGGTTCATCGCCACGCCGATCAGCGGGACCAGCAGGCTGCGGAAGGCCAGCATCATCAGCACGCAGCCCAGCCCCACGATGATCGCCACGAACAGGGGCAGCTTGCCGGTCAGCGTGTGGCTGAAGTCGTTGCTGATCGCGGTCGGCCCGGAGACCATGACGTGCAGCGTGGTCCCGGCCTCGGCCTTGGGGATCACGTCGTGCCGCAGGGTGTCGATCAGGTCCGTGGTGCCCTGGTCCTGCGGCGAGGTGGTCGGGATGACCTGGACGACGCCGAGGGCCTGGCCGGGCTGCTCGGGCCGGGCCTGGACGGCCGCCACCCCGGGCACCGTCTTGATCTGGTCGACCAGCGTGGTCAGCGCCTGCTGGTCCCCGGCCGCCGGGGTCTGCGCGACCAGCATCAGCGGGCCGTTGAAGCCCTTGCCGAAACCGTCGGCCAGCAGGTCGTAGGCCTGGCGCGTGGTCGTGGACTTGGGGTCGTTGCCGGCGTCGGAGTTGCCCAGGCGGATGGAGAAGAACGGGATCGCGACCACGGCCATGACCGCGATCGCCAGCAGCGCCTTGCCCAGCGGCCGGGCCTGGACCCTGGTCGCCCAGCGGGTGAACGCCGTCCCGCGCTCCTGGCCCGGACCGGCCGAGCGGCGCCGCGCGGCGTGAGCGTAGGGGACCAGCACGGAGACCCCGGCCTGCCGCGCCGCCAACTCCCGGCGCTGCTTCTTGCTCAGCACGCGCAGCTTCAGGAAGCCGAGCATCGCCGGCAGCAGCGTGATCGCCGCGAGCACGGTCATGGACACGGTCACCGCCGCGCCGATCGCCATGCCGTCCAGGAAGCCCAGGCCGAGGGCGAACATGCCCAGCAGCGCGATGACCACGGTCCCGCCGGCGAACAGCACCGCGCGTCCGGAGGTGTTCAGCGCCTTGGCGATCGACTCCTCCACCGAGAGCCCGGAAATCAGGCCCTTTCGATGCCGGTTGACTATGAACAGCGCGTAGTCGATGCCCACGCCCAGGCCCACCAGCGTGGCCAGGGTCGGGGCGGTGGAGCTGATCGAGATCAGGTGCGAGAGCTGGCCGGTGCCCGTGATGCCGGTCACGACCCCGGCCACGCCGGTGAGGATCGGCATGACGGCCGCGCCGACGGCGCGGAACACCAGGCCCAGCACGATCAGCGCGGCGATCACGCCGATCAGGTCCGCGGCGCCGCCGATCTTGCGGTCGGCCTGGCTGATCGCCTGCCCGCCGAGTTCCACCTGAAGGTGGCTGTTCCGGGCGCCCTGCGCGACGTCGATGACGTGCACGATCTGGGCGTTCGGGATGTCGTGCGCCTGCTGCGCGAAGTTGACGGTCGCGAACGCGGTGGTCCCGTCCTTGCTGATCTGCGTCGCGCCGCGCGGCCCGGTGTAGGGGCTGGTGACCCCGGCGACCCCGGGCGAGGCGGCGATCTGGTTCAGCGCGCCGGTCATGCTCTGCTGCACGTCCGGATCGGTGACCTTGGCGCCGCCGGTGGTGTGCCAGACCACCTGGTCGCTGTCCCCGGCCGAGGCCGGCATCGACTGCTTCAGCAGGTCCATCGCCTGGCTGGACTCCGAGGCCGGGATCGACATCGTGTCGTTGTACTTGGTGCCGGCCGAGCCGGTCAGGGCCCCGAGGCCGACGATCAGCGCCAGCCAGACGACGACGGTGAGGAGTCGGTGCCGGTGGCACCAGCGGGCAATGGCGGACATCAGGGCTCCCGGCCTTATTCGACATAGAACGTGCGGTTCTACGGTGCCGGGAAGTGATGGTGCGGGGCGTCTGGCGACCGCAGACACTTGGGCTGCTGCGGTCGCAGTACGCCGAGCCCGGACCTACTGCCTGGGGAGCAGGGCCGTCATCGGGTGGTCACAGGCTGCTGATCGATCAGGTCCGGGGCGCGGCGGTCTATGTCCGATCCGGGGCGCGGCGGTCTATGTCCGAAGCAAGGACTCCAGGAACACCGCGACCCCGTCCTCTTCCACCGACCCGATCACATCGTCGGCGACGGCGATCAGGCTCCGATGCGCGTTGGCGACCGCGTAGGCGCGCCCGGCCCAGCCGAACATGGACAGGTCGTTCGGCATGTCCCCGAACGCGATCACGTCCTCGGCGGGTACCCCGAGGCGCGAGGCGTGCCGGGCCAGGCCGTCGGCCTTGCTGATCCCCGGTGCCACCGCCTCGACCAGGCGCTCGCCGTTGGAATGGAAGACGGTGACCAGGTCCCCGACCGCGGGTCGGGCCAGCGTCAGCAACTCGTCGGCGGACAGCGCCGGGTGCCGGCCGACCAGCTTGGGCGCGGGCCGGCGCCACAGATCGGCTTCGCCGAGGCGCTGCACGGCGATGTCACGATCCCAGTCGCCGGGTTCGTAGTCGGGATCGGCCGCCAGCCAGTCGGCGTACTCCACGGCCAGCCCGATGCCGGGAATCGCCTCGCGCAGCCCGCGCACCACCTTCTGCAGGGTCGCGGGGTCGATGCCGTACTCGGCGACGACCGCGCGGGCGCGCAGGTCGTAGTCGAACGCGCCGTTGGAGCAGACCGCGAGGCCGTGGCCGCCGAAGGCGTCGGCGATCCGGCCCATCAGCCGTGGCGGGCGTCCGGTGACGAAGACAAAAGGAATGCCCTTGTCCTCCAGGGCTACGAAAGCGGCGACCGTGCGAGGGGAGACGGTCCCGTCGTGGCGCACCAGGGTCCCGTCGAGGTCGCACGCTATGAGCGACGGCAGCTGTGTCATGGTCGTCATTGTCGCGGGTCGTGGCGCCTTGACGCGGTCCCGTACCGGCTACTACGTTTCACGAGGTCGAGCAGATTCATATCCATGGTCTTTGTTCATGGATGTGAAAGCAAAGGTGGAGGTCTGGCGTGACCGACTTGAAGATCGTGGCTGTCGATATCACCCCGGTCGCACTGAAGGATCCGCCGCTGCTCAACTCCTCCGGCGTGCACGAGCCTTACGCCCTGCGCTCCATCATCGAGGTGCACACCGACGCCGGCATCGTCGGCGTCAACGAGGCCTACGGCGACGACGCCACCTTGGCCCTGCTGCACCAGTCCGCGGACGCGGTGATCGGCGCCGACGCCTTCGATCTCAACGGGATCGGCCGCCGGGTGGCGACCGCGGTCGGCGGCGCCGAGGCGTCCTCGCCGACCGAGCTGATCGGCGCCGCCAGCCACGACAAGACCGTCGCGCAGGCCTTCGCGGCCTTCGAGGTGGCCTGCTTCGACGCCCAGGGCAAGGCGACCGGCCGCCGGGTCGTCGACCTGCTCGGCGGCGCGGTCCGGGAACGCGTCGACTTCAGCGCCTACCTCTTCTACAAGTGGGCCGAGCACCCCGGCGACTTCGACGTGGACCCGTGGGGCGAGGCGCTCGACCCGGACGGCATCGTGGACCAGGCCCGCCGGATGGTCGACAAGTACGGCTTCGGCTCGCTCAAGCTCAAGGGCGGCGTCTTCGCGCCCGAGGAGGAGATCGAGGCGGTCAAGGCGCTGCGCCGCGCCTTCCCCGACCGCCCGGTGCGCCTGGACCCGAACGCCAACTGGACCGTGGAGACCAGCCATCGCGTGGCCGCCGCGCTGGAAGGCGAGCTGGAGTACCTGGAGGACCCGACCCCGGGCATCCCCGGTATGGCCGAGGTCGCGGCGAAGACCGACCTGCCGCTGGCCACCAACATGTGCGTCACCAGCTTCGCCGACATCCCCGAGTCGATCCGTCTGGACGCGGTCCAGGTGATCCTGTCCGACCACCACTTCTGGGGCGGCTTGCGCGCGACGCAGAACCTCGCGGCGCTGTGTGACACCTTCGGCCTCGGGCTGTCGATGCACTCCAACACCCACCTCGGCGTCAGCCTCGCGGCCATGGCGCACATCGCCGCCTCGACCCCGAACCTGACCTACGCCCTGGACACCCACACGCCGTGGAAGGCGCAGGACGAGGACGTGGTGCTCGGCGGCGGCCTGACGTTCACCGACGGCGCGCTGACGCTGCCCCGGGGCCCCGGGCTCGGGGTGGAGCTGGACCGGGACGCGATCGCGCGGCTGCACGAGCAGTACCTCACCTGCGGGATCCGGCGGCGCGACGATGTGGGCTGGATGCGGCGGGTGCGGCCGGAGTGGACCGGGAAGCGGCCGCGGTTCTGATGACGCCGCGGTTCCGATGACAGACGCCAGGGCGACGGCCGGAGGGGCACGATGAACGCGGCGACTTATGTGTATCCGTGGGACGTGGTGGGAGACGATTCGGCGGCCGAGACGATCGCCGGACTCGGGGTCGACCATGCCGTCGTCGCAGCGTTCTACCATGCGACCCGGGCCCTCACCCCGCGCCATCCCTGGCACCGGGTGGTGGTCGCCGAGACCAGCGCCTCCTACCTGCCGGTCGGCGACGCCTGGGAGCAGGTGCTGCCGCCGGCACAGCGGTGGGTGGACGCCGACGACGCGTTCGGGGCCACGGCTTCGGCGCTGGCCGCGGCCGGGGTGCCGACCCACGCCTGGGTCGTGGTCGATCACGTGGACGGCTTCGACGCGCCGCACGTCATGAACGCCTACGGCGACGTGTATCCGTGGGCCCTGTGCCCGTCGCACGAAGCAGCCCTGGAATACGCCGTCGGGCTCGCGGCGGTGGTCGCGGCCCGCTCGGACATCGCCGGCGTCGAGTTCGAGGCGGCCGGCTGGTACGGCTTCGACCACCTGCACGAGCACGACAAGGTGGCGGGCATCCCGCTGTCCGAGGACGAGCTGTTCCTGCTCTCGCTGTGCTTCTGCGACGCCTGCCTCGATGAGTATCAGGCCTCTGGTATCGATCCGGCGGGACTGCGCGCCGCCGTGTGCGCGCGGCTGGACTCCCGGTTCGCCGCCGCCGAACCGGCCGCCCGGGGACTGCCGGACGCCGACCTGGCCGCAGCGGTGCTGGGGATGCGGACGCGGGTGGCGAACCGGCTGCGTGGGGCGATGGTGCGGGAAGTGCGCACGCAGCGCGAATCCGACTTCCCGATCCTGTTCCACGCGAACCCCGACCCGCGGCGCTCGACCGCTTTCACCGGTGTCGATGTGGCGACGTTGCCCAAGGGCACCGGCCTCGTGGTGAACTGCTGGAACGGGTCGACGGACAACGTCACGCATTCGCTGGGGCACGACGCTTCGGTCAACGCGGGTCTGCTCGGCGTCCGCGGGATGGGAGCGGACTACGAAGCGCTGGTTTCGCAGGCCGTTGCGATGCGCGAGGCCGGCGCGAGCGGTATCCGTGTCTATCACTCGGGAATCGCTTCGAACGCCGACCTGGACGCGATGCGGCGGGCGGTCTCCGCTTTCCACAAGGCCGCGCGCTAGCTTCGGCTACTTGCTACTTGCTACTTGCTACTTGCTACTTGCTACTTGCTACTTGCTACTGGTTGGCCGCTACTCGCATTCGCTACTCGCTGGCCGCCGAGCCGGGCCCGCTGGCCGCCGAGCCGGGCCCGCTGGCCGCCGAGCCGGACTCGGCGGCCGTCCGCTCTGGCTCCTACTCTTCCGGCAGCCCGACCAGCTTCAAGCTCAGCCGATAGAGCTCGGCCCGAGCCTTCTCGTCATAGGCCTGTCCCAAAGCCTTCGCCTCCTGCTGCTGGTCGTAGAACCGCCCGCTGACTCCCGCCAATTTCGGGTCCGTCACCAGCCGCCACGTCGCGTCGAGCCCGGTCTCCAGGCTGTCGAGGCTGTATCCGCGCTCTTCGAGCACCATCTTCGTCGGCATGAACGTCGCCGGGTGCAGGCTGTTGAACGTCACCTCGGACGCGGGCACCCGCTCCGCCAACTCCACCGTCGAAGAGATCTGCGCCAGTTTGCTCTGGCAATAGGCGCGTATCCCGCTGT
This sequence comes from Catenulispora pinistramenti, assembly GCF_018274385.1. Lineage (GTDB taxonomy): Bacteria > Actinomycetota > Actinomycetes > Streptomycetales > Catenulisporaceae > Catenulispora > Catenulispora pinistramenti. The sequence goes on from NZ_JAAFYZ010000149.1 coordinate 22,757, forward strand.
AGCCGTGCTCCAGCATCACATCGTTGAAGTCGATGTCCTGCTGTCCGAGCGAGGCGACGTTCACCACCCGCGCCGGTGCGGACGCGCGCAGCAGCGGCAGCAACTCCTGCGTCAGCAGGAACCCGGCCAGGTAGTTCACCGCGAAGCGCAGCTCGTAGCCGTCCTTGCTCTCGCGCCGGTCGCGGCCGTCCGGCTCGCCGCCGCCGATGCCGGCGTTGCTCACCAGCACGTCCAGCCGGTCGGTGGCCCCGCGCACGGCCGCGGCGAGCTCGCGGACCTGCGCCAGCTCGGCCAGATCGGCGCGGAAGGTCGCGGGCCGCGCGACGCCGTGTTCGGCACGGATCGCGTCGGCGGTGGCGTCCAGGCGGGCCTGGTCGCGGCCGTGGAGCAGGACGGTGTCGCCGTCGGCCGCCAGGCGGTGCGCCAGTGCGCGGCCGAGGCCGTCGGTGGCGCCGGTGATGAGGGTTATACGGGCATGAGTCATGGCGCGGACTCCTCAACAGACAGGTTGAAAGGGTGCGGGTCCCAGCCTACCCCTTGTCGAGACGGGTCGTCTCGTTTAATTCCCGCCACCGGCGTTCCCAGGCCCGCCCGAGCGCCGGGTAGACGATCAGGTGCCGAAAAGGTCTGATACCCGCCATGTAGAGCGAGCCGAGGCGGCCGTTGGGCTTCACCAGGATCGCCAGCTGGCCGCGCCAGCCGCCCCGGCCGTCGGGGACCCAGCCGACGTGCAGGACTCCGTGCATGGTGCGGTTGGCGATCTCCGTGGCGCGCTCGTTGTCGCGCTGGTAGAGCAGCGAGAATTCAGAACCCTGATGTGCGTCGGGTGTGGCGTCCTTCAGCTCTTCCGGCAGGCGCTCCCGCAACGACGGAACGCGGCCGCCGAGCCCGCTCGAACCCCGGTCCAGTCCCAGCAGCGCGCCCAGCTTGAGACGCAGCCAGAACAGCAACCGGGTCGGCGCGGAAGCCTGGGGTTGGAAGCTCACGTCGATCGCTGAGAGCAGCAGCGGGAAGTCGTCCGGGCCGCCGCCGGGACTCGGCAGCGCCCAGACGTCCTCGACCTGGAAGTCGGCGGCGATCTCGTGGATCAGCCAGGGCTGGGCGGCGTGTGCCGCGTTCGGTAGCCGCTGCATCGCCGTCCCTTTCCGCTGCCGGGTGCCGGGTGCTGGGCTCAGCCGGTCGTGCCGGTCGTGCCGGTCGTGCCGGTCGTGCCGGTCGAGCCCGTCGAGCCCGTCGAGCCCGTCGAGATCCGTCTCGGGTTCAGATCCCCTGCCACGCCGGCTTCGAAGCGTAGGTCGCCTTGTAATAGTCCGCCAGCTTCAGCTGCTGTGCGGCGGCCTCGTCCACGACCACCGTGGCGTGCGGGTGCATCTGGAGCGCGGAGGCCGGGACCATGCTGGACACCGGGCCCTCGACGGTCGCCGCGACCGCCTCGGCCTTGCCCGCGCCGGTGGCCAGCAGCACCAGGTGCCGGGCCTGCAGGATGGTGCCGATGCCCTGGGTGATGACGTGCCGCGGCACCTCGTCCAGGCCGTTGAAGAAGCGGGCGTTGTCGACCCGGGTCCGCTCCGTCAGGGTCTTGATGCGGGTGCGGGAGGCCAGCGAGGAGACCGGCTCGTTGAAGCCGATGTGCCCGTCGGTGCCGATGCCCAGCAGTTGCAGGTCCACCCCGCCGGCGTCGGCGAGTCGCTGCTCGTAGGCGGCGCAGGCGGCCGGCAGGTCCTCGGCGCTGCCGTCCGGGCCGAGGAACGCCTCGTCGCCGATCCCCAGCGGGGCCAGCACCTCGCGCTTGAGGACTTCGCGGTAGGACTCCGGGTGCCCGGCCGGCAGGCCCACGTACTCGTCGAGCTGGCACACCTTCAGCCGGCTCACGTCCACCTGCCCCGCGCCGACCTTCGTGGCCAGCGCCTGGTACACCGGCAGCGGCGTGGAGCCGGTGGCGACGCCGAACAGCGCGTCGGGCTTGCGGGCGATCAACTCGGCCACTGCCGAGGCGACGAGTTCGCCCTGAGCTGCGGCGTCCGCGACGATGACGACTTCCATGGCGACCCCTGGGCTGGCACTCGGCGGTATCGGACAACGGTCTGCTGCGGTCTACAGCGATTCACTGCGGTCTACTGCATCGGCGCTACTACGTTGGTGCTACTGCATTGGTATAGACCAACGGTACCGGAGCCCTGCCCGCCGTGCGCGGCCGGGATGTGGCCACCGGGCCAACCGTGCCGGGCCGGACGGTGACATGTCGGCCAAAGCGCCCTTCCCGCCATGGCCACGCACTGTTACGGTCCCGGGCATGGCAAACCGTTCCCACCTCTACGCAGCGAACACGCTGCCCAGCGCCGAGGGCCGGCCGGACCCGGTCGTGGGCATCTCCGAACACAACTGGAGCATCCCGCTGGCGCACCTGATCCTCGTCAGCTTCGACACCCGCGCCGTCCCCTCGATGATCTGGGACCAGCGGATGGGCGTGGCCGGGGATTACGACCGCGGCGCCGCGTTGTTAGTGGACCTGCTGCGGTTGGTGGGGGAGGACGTCGAGGACGAGCAGGATTTCCAGAAGGTGGTCGCGAAAACGAAGGCGCAGTTGGAGAAACAGCGCGCCAAGTACTTCCTGCTGGAGGCCGGCGAGATCCTGGACATGGACGACGAGCCGCACGCGCAGGCCCTCGACCGGCTCGTCGGGCACCACATCCCGTTCCTCGCGGCCCAGGCCGTCGCCGCCATCGCCGGGGAGAACGCGGAGTGGCTGGCCATCGCGCGGGGACGCTGGCGGGAGAACTTCTACTCGTTCTATGACGACACGCTGTATTACTCGTTCGAGTAGATGGCTCTTTAGGAAATGGCTTTCTAGAAATCGGTGCGGTTCTCCGCGACCCACGTACTCAGCGGCCGCGCCGGATGGCCGGTGATCCGCTCGACGGTGTTCGTGATCGGCGCGGGACGGCCCACGGCCGCCGCCGCGCTGTCCAGCAGTGACTCCAGGATCTCCGCGGCCATCCAGGGCTCGCGTCGGGCGAGCGCTGCTTCGCGGCTGATCTCGCGTACCGGGATCGGGCGTCCCAATCCGGCGCCGATGGCCGCGACCGCCTCGTCCAGCCGCATCGACGCCGGCCCGGTGAGGACCTGCATGCGGCCGCGGTGGGTGGCGTTGTCCGGGAGGAGCAGGTCGACGGCCACTTCGGCGACGTCGTCCGGATGGATCGGGACGCACTGCGCGGCCGGGTACGGGAGTTCCACAGGCTTGCGCGCGCGGATCGCCGCGCCCCAGTCGCGGCGGGCGTTGGTCGCCAGCCAGCTGGGATACAGGATCGTGTGATCGAGGCCTGATGCGGCGAGGTCCTGTTCGGCCGCGCGGTGGATCCGGCCGATCGGGCCCCGGAACTCGGCGGCTTCGTAGGACGCCGGGGACGACAGGAACACGATGTGGCGCACGCCAGCGGCGTGGGCCGCTTTCAGGAACGGCGCTGCGGTGGTGCGAGTCGCGTAGAGGAAGACGGTGTCGACGTCTTTCAGGGCTTCGGCGAAGGCGGTGGGGTTGTCGGCGGCGACGTCGTCTTCGGTGAGATCGAGGCGCGCGGTCTGGACGCCTTCGGGCACGGACAGAGTGGCGAGGTCGCGGGCCGTCGCGCGTACTTGCCGGCCGGCGGCGTGCAGGCCGGTGACGACGCGGCTGCCGATGTTGCCGCGTGCGCCGGTGACGAGGACGGTCATGGCTGGACCCCTTGTGGGTAGCATGAGCTGGAAGCGCTGCAAGCCAAAACATCTTTGCTATCAAAGATAAAAGGAGAAGTGCCGGCGTGTCCACCCACCCCAGACGCGGCCGAGGCGGATCAGCCGAACCGGCCGACCCGACTGATCCCATCGGCCCTGCCGACCCCGCCGAATCAGACCTCGAAGACGCCGTCCGCGACCTCCTGCTCCTGATGCCCCGCCTGGTCGCCCGCGCCAAGCGCATCCCCCCGCCGGACTCCCTCCGCGACCTCACCCTCGGCCCCCGCCACCTGTCCCTGCTGGTCTTCCTCCTCCTCGACAGCCCGATGACCGTCAACGACCTGGCCGCCCGCCTCCAACTCGCCCCGACCACCGCCAGCCTCCTGATC
>NZ_JAAFYZ010000015.1 GCF_018274385.1 Catenulispora pinistramenti
GGTGAGGGGCTGAAGATTTTCGAGGGCTGACTTCCGGTCGACACGACCGGAAGTCAGCCCTCTGGCTTACCCGCGCCTCTGCCCGCTCACCGCAAGGCGTCGCGAAGCTTGCGGAGCGTCGCGATCCCCTCCGAGTGCCCGGCGGCCTCGGCGTCCGCGATCGCCTTGTCGAGCCGGGCCTTGGCGGCGTCCGGCTGCTCCAGCGAGCGGAACTCGATGACCGCGGCCTGCCGGATCGCGTCGAACCGGGGCGGGATCGCCGCGAACCCGGGCCGGTCGTAGAGCAGGGCGGCACGCTCCAGCTGTTCGATCGCCTCCTGCGGCCGCCCCGCGGTGTTGAGCACCCAGCCGCGGGTGTAGCAGGTCTGCGCCTCGTCGACCTCGACGCTGAGGAACTGCGCCTGCGCCGCCTCCGCGAACTCGACCCGCATCCGATCGGCCTGCGTGAGGTACGCGAGCGCGTCCTCGGCGCGCTCGGCCCCGAACGCGTTGATGGTCTCCCCGGCCATGTCCCGCAGGGCCTCGGTCATGTCCGGGATCCGGGGCGCCACCGCGTTGGAGGCCAGTGCGCGCTCCCACGCGGCCTTGGCGCCGTCCCAGTTCCGCGCCAACGCCAGCGCGCCGGCCGCCTCAGCCGCGGCAGCGGTCAGCCGCCCGGCCTCCGGCCACCCGTCGACGGCATCGGCGACGTGCAGGAACTCGACGGCCGCCGCACGCGGTTCGTCCAGCGCGAGCAACCCGCGCGCGAGGTCCGCGCGGATCTGGACCATGAGCATGTCGGCGCGGGAGGGGTGCTTGGTCGGCTTGGGGGTGGTGGCGCTGGAAGGTTCGTCAGCCACGGCACTGGCATCGGCGACATTCGGCTCGTCACCGGTCTTGTCACCGGTCTCGGCACTGGTCTCGGCACTGGTCTCGTCACTGGTATTGGCACTGGTATCGGTATCGGTATCGCCGTCGGTAGCAAGGTCGGTGGGCGCATAGCCCCCATCCCCGCCGAGCGGAGTCTCCACCAGCGTTTCCAGCACCGCGACCGCATCCGCGGTCTGTCCCTGTGCCGCCAACGCATTACTCATCCGCCACCGCGTCTCGACCGCCCCGAACGCGTCGCCCTCGCGGTCCAGCCGCACCGCGGCCTCGGCGAACGCCCGCACGGCGGTCGCCGGCTCGCCGCCCTGCAACGCGGTCTCGGCGAGCAGCCGGTACAGCGGCGTCAGCTCGTCGGCGTCGACCGCGGGGTGCGCCTCGGCGATGCCGGTTTGCAGCACCTGCATCGCCTCCGGGTAGCGGTCCTGGCCGGCCAGTGCCAGGCCGAGGATCATGCGGGAGCGGTGCAGGCGCCAGGGCCAGCCGAGGTCGGTGAAGGTCTGGAGTGCGTGCCGGGCCAGCGGTTCGGCGGCTTTGGGGTCCTCGTGGGTGGCGTCGTACTCGGCGACCGCCTCCATCACCAGCGCCAGCCGCTCGGGGGCGTTGAGGCCGGTGCCCTCGCGGACCATCCGCTCGGCCTCGGCGCGGAAGACGGCGAGCCAGCGTTCGCGGTCGGCCGGGGCGGCGGCGTGGATGGCCGCGTTGCGGGCCGCGAAGACCCGGCTTTGGTGCACCACCAGCTTCTGTACCTGTGCGTCGGCGAGGTACTCGGCCGCGCCGCCGTCGGCCAGCAGCGTGTCGATCTGCCCGAGCAGCGCGTTCAGTTCCGGCCACGCCTGTTCGGCGACGACCGCCGCGTCAGTGTCCTGATCCCCGCGGTTGGCCTTGTTCCACTGCACCCGGGCCAGGGACGCGATCCTGCGGTCCGGCCGGTCCGCACGCTCGTAGCACGCGGCGGCCTCCAGGAAGTGCGTGTCGATCGCGTCCCAGTCCCGTTCCCGGTGTGCCCGGCCGGCCCGCTCGGTCGCGATCTCCCCGCGCAGTACGTCGGTCACCAGGTCGGCATCCGCGCCGTCGACCCGCTCCAGCAACGAGTCCCACAACCGCCGCGAGTCCGGATGGAACTGCCGGTCCAGCCGCAGCGTCTCGGCGACCAGGGCGGCGAAGTCGTCCGGGACCGCCGTTTCAGGAGCCTGCGACGCCGCGGCAGCCGAGCCCGCCGAAGGCACCGAAAGCGCTGTCTGAGCACCCTCCAACACCGCCGCCCGCACCCCGAGGTTCAGTTCGGCGACCAACGGCTGCTCGGCCAGCTGCTCCGCCCGCCGCCCCGACATGGTCGCGTTCCCGTTCCGCGCGTCGAAGCGCGCCACCAGCGCGTCCGCGTCCGCGGCGACCGACTCCAGCAGCTCGGTGACCGTCCACTCCCGTCCCAGCGGTCCGCCGCAGGGCGTGTCGGCGTGCCCGGCCGCGACCAGCCGGCGCAGCAGCACCTCGACCTTGGTCAGGAACTCCAGCCGGGACAACGGCGCGGACGTGAAGCCGAACAACGCACGGTTCTGCGACAGCAGCTCCAGGCCACGGGCCTGGTTCCCGGTCAGCGCACAGAACTCCAGGTGCCGGCCGACCAGCGCCAGGTACGCCTCGCGCCCCCGCACCGCCCGGTACGAAGCCAGGTGCGCTCCGCGCGCCTCGTCGGTCCGCCCCAACCGCACCAGCGGCAGCAGCGCCGCCGTCTGGCTGGCGTGCGGCTCCTCGTCGCATGTGTTGCGACCGTCCAGCGTCGCCTCCAGCTCGGCCATCCCGAGCTCGTCCTGGCCGAGCCCGAAGTGGTACTCGGCCCGGGACCGGGCTTCGCAGGCCTCGCAGTCGCTCATCCGGGTCCGGCCGCGCGTGGCCCACAGTTCGTAGGCCAGCTCCTCACCCTCGCCGAGGTGCTGCGCCAGCGAGTACAGCTGCCCGTAGACCGGCTGCAACCCGTAGTCGGCGGCCTCGTAGCGCTTGCGCATCTCGCCGATCCAGCCGCGGATCGCGGCCAGCGGCACGTCCGGGGTGGTGAGCAGGCCGGCACCGACCCACTTGAAATACCAGAAGACGCGGTGCGCCTCCCAGTCGTCGAACGCCTTCGGGTTGCGGTCCCACAACCGCAGCAGCCGCGCGAACACCACCGGGTACTTCACCCGCTCGCCGCTGCCGTGGTAGGAGCTCATCAGCTCGACCAGCGCGGTGGCCGTCACCTCGTCGTCGCCGAAGACCTCGGCCTCGTCGGCGATCTCCTCGGCGATCGCGGCCTTGGCCCGGCCGTCGGCCCGCTCGCGGTTCTCGCGCAGCGCGCCGAAGAACTCCTCCTTCGTGCCGAACCCGCTCACACGTCACCCCGGCTGTCGGAGGCAGTGCCCGCCGCGGAGCCGCCGCCGGAGCCGCCGGATCCCCCCGCGCCGCCCGCGCCGCCGACGCCGCCGGAGCCGCCGGCCGCCTGCGCCGCGAACTCCAACAGCCCGATGAACGACCGGTTCAGCAGCGCGTGGTCGCTCGGCCGCAGCGGACGCCGCGACATCAGCAGCGCCTGCCCGTACAGCGCCTCGATCGCGGTCTGCGACAGGTGCGGGTCCGCGATGTCCGCGATCTTGCGGATCAGGGGATTGAGATGGTTGACGATCAGCTGCGCCCGCGGTGCCGAGGACCCCAGCGAACCCAGGATCCCGGCCCACAGCTCGTCGGCGTCCGCCGACAGCTCCGCGCGCCGCCGCTCGTGCCGGGCCTCGCGGTTGTCGACCAGCATGGCCGGCACGCCGACCGGCTGGAACGAGCGCAGCGCGACGTCGGTGTCGAACTTGTCGCACACCGCCCGGGCCCGGGCCAGGAACGCCGCCGCGGCGAGTTCGGCCGCCGGATCCACGGTGTCCAGGTGCGCGCTGACCGTCTCCGGGTCCAGATCCGCGACCGTCACGCCCGGCCGCACCTCCGGCAGCCGGTGAACCAGCTCCCTGTCATACACGTAGCCGCCGTTGACGACGCCCAGCCCGGCCGAGGCCGCGATCGGCGCCACCTGCCGGAACTCCTCGACCGACTGCGTCACCAGCACCACCGGGTGCGCGCGGGCGAACTCGTCCAGGCTGACGTTGCCGTCGGTGGTCTCGAACGGCAGCCACGGCAGCAGCAGCGCCAGCAGCTTGTCGTCGTAGCGGGCCAGCGCCTTGACCGCCAGGTGGTGCACGTCGATGAAGCGCCGCAGCAGCGTCAGGTCCGAGGCCGCCAGCCCGACCAGCCACTCGCGGATCCGCTCGCCGATCGCGTCGCGCACCGCGGCCAGCGTCTCGTCCTCGTACAGCGCCTCGCGCGAAGCCGTCGGCCGCAGCCCGGTGGTGTCCACGACGCAGGACACGAAGAAGGCCCAGTCCGGCACCAGTTCGGCCGCCGAGTCCGACAGCAGCATGCCCTTGAGGTGGACCCGGTGTCCGGAGCGCTTCGTGGGGTGCACCGGGGTGGGCAGCACGAACGCCACGCCCTTCAACCCGACCAGCGGCAGGTCCAGGTCGATGGTGTCCAGCGGGGCGAAGTCGAACGTCGACTTGGCGTAGCCGGCCAGCGCCTCGCGCCGGGCCAGCGGCGAGCCGTACGGCCGGTCCCACACCGGCGGGGTATCGTTGACCTTGCTGACGTCGCCGTGCCGGTCCACGATCTCCACGTCGTAGCGCAGCAGCGAGCCGAAGTGCCGGGCCAGGCGCAGCACCCGGTTCGGCTCCAGCCACTCGCTGCCGTCGCCGCGGGGCACCAGCGTGACGGTGGTGCCGGGCTCGGCGACGGTGCCCGGTGGCAGGGTCTTGATCTGGTACGTGCCGTCGCTGCGGCCGCGCCACTCCACGGCCGGGGCGTTCGCGTCCCGGGCGCTGCGCGAGACCACGGTGATCTCGTCGGCCACCACGAAACAGGCCAGCAGGCCGATACCGAACTGGCCGATGAAGTCCTGGCGGGCCGCCGACAGGTCCAGGCCGCCGTCCTCGGCGCGCTTGGAGGAACGGCCGATGGTCGCCAGGAAGGTGTGCACGTCGGCCTCGGTCAGCCCGACGCCGGAGTCCTCGACCCGGATCCCGCCGTCGACGCCGGTCCGGATCCGGATCCGGGCCGGGGCCGAGGAGTCCAGCATGCGCCGCGCCGTGATGGCGTCGACGGCGTTCTGCATCAGTTCCCGCAGATACACCTTCGGGGAGGAGTAGAGGTGGTGGGAGAGCAGGTCGACCAGTCCGCGCAGGTCGACTTGGAAGGTGTGGCCGGGCTCGGTGCTCACGTGTCGTGTCCCCTACTTCTTCCGTTTCTTGACGCAGTCCTGCCGGGCCACCGCGAACACCCGCTCGGGGTCGCCACGGTAGCGCCACGGGGCCTTGGTGGCGTGGTCTGCGATCCGCTCGAACAGCCGGCCCGCCGAGTCCTTGTCGTCCGCGAGCCAGAAGGCCATCGCGAAGGTGTTCAGCGCGGTGTACGGCGAGGAGGTCGGGGCGAAGGCCGGGTGGAACACCGAGGCGTCCGCGGCCCGGCGCAGGTCCTGGACCACGGCCGCGTCCCGGATGTAGACGTCGTCCGGGCCCTGCTCCAGATCCAGCCAGTGCTCCAGGTGCGCCTGCGCGACGAGCTCGCCGAGCCCGCTGCCGGGCGGGGCGGCGTCGAAGACCTTCGTGGCGAACGCGTGCATCGCCTCGTGCGAGCCGCCCCACTTCGCGCACAGCTGCTGCAACATCTGGCGGTGCAGGCCGACGTGGCCGGGCGCGCGCTTGATCCCGGCTTCGAAGCGGCGGCGGGTGACGTCGGCGCCGTGTTCCAGGCCGCGGCTGGTCACACACAGGGTGTACCAGGGCGCGGCGTTGGCGGGGTCGAGTTCGACGGCGGTGTAGAGGTACTCCTCGGCGACGCGCAGCCGATCGTGGAAGACCTTGAACTGCTCCTCGGAGACCTGCGAGGCGCGATAGCCGGTGCGTGCCTCCCAGGCCCACGCCGAGTGCCGGGCGCCGGCCACGGTCAGCGCCAGCGGATCGGACGGGAGCTGGTTCGGGAGCTTGAGCAGGAAGTCGCCGCCGAGGTCTTCGATGTTGCCTATGAGAAAGGTGAGGCGTTCGAAGTCATCGCGGTCGCGGACCGGCCGCAGGATCTCCTCGACCGTCGGCCAGTCGGTGATCCGCGCGGCCTGGCGCAGCGCGGCGAGCTCGGGATCGCCGTGCGACCGGTCGATCGGCACCGGCTTGATCGCCTCGGTCTCGGAAGGCCTGCGGGCCCGGGCCCGCGCCGCGGCCTTCCTGCCCCGCTTGCCGCCATAACCCTTGGACAACCCGCGGATGACGGACACGGCGGCCACGGCGGCTATCGCCATGGTCGGGATGCTCGACGTCAAAGTGTGATCCCCTCCGTTGGACCGGTCCGGCGCGGTTCACGGCCCGGCACGGCTACGGTAGCCGACCGGACCGTCAGTGCGGTAACCGGTTCGGCGGCTGCGCCGCAGGTCAGCTCTGCGGGTCGGGGGCCGGGACGCGCATCGCGACGGGGCTGGGGGAACGTCAGTGCGGACCCGGCTCGGTAGGCTGGCGGCGTGGCGACGGGGGAGGATGTTCTCAGGGACCTGTCGAGCCTGTCGCAGACGTGGCGCGAGCGGATGGGGGATCGGCCGCCGATCGCGCACGAATTCCCGACGGAGCACCGCGATCGGTGGGTGCGGTTCCACAGCCTGCCGGAGTCGAAGCGGTACGCGAGCGACGCGGCCGAGCGGCGGACGATCCTGGAGCGGCACTACGCGGTACTCGGTGAGTTGTTCGGCGGCGAGGACGTCTTCATCATGACGTCGACGTGGTCGACCACGCCGGAGCCGGAGCCGCGAGACCGGCTCGATCTCCGGATCAACCCGGGGAGCGTGCTGTGGTGGTCCTTCTTGTCCGAGGACGATTCGAACCCTGATCTCGTGGTCCACACGCACGTCTATGTGGCGTGGACCGGTTGGTCCGCCGGGAGCCTGAATCGACTGTTGAGCGCGGTCGCGGAGTACCGGGCCGGCAACGTGGTGATCGGTGACCGCCGGCTGCGTCGCCTGTACCTCCCCTACGACGGCGGCGCCGACGTGCTGGCCGTCGACTCCGCCGAACGCGACGTACTGCGCGACCGGCACTCGGCCTGGCTGTCCGGACACCCGTCCGGCAGGTAGCGCCGACTGGCTCGCGGGGCCTCCGCCACGCGGCACTACCCAGTTCGCGGGTCTTCCGCAAAGCACGCGAATCTGTAGCCTGACACGCGTGGCCGACTATCGCATGCGCCGTCGCGCTTTCCTCGCCGCTTCCGCAACGACCGCCGCCTCCGCCGCCGCGTTCAGCACCCTCGGGGTGTCCGCCGCCAACGCCGACTACACCACGACTGTCGATCCCGGCACGTCGTGGGGTACGTGGGAGGGGTGGGGCACCTCGCTGGCGTGGTGGGCCAAGGCCTTCGGGAACCGCGACGACATCGCAGACATCTTCTTCACCCTGAACTCCGCGCCCTACAACGGATCCACGCTGCCCGGCCTGGGCCTGAACATCGTGCGCTACAACGCCGGCGCCTGCAGCGGGAACTCCATCGGCGGGACGACGATGGTGAAGGGTGCCGCCGTGCTGCCGACCCGGCAGATGGAGGGTTACTGGCTCGACTGGTACTCGGCGGATCCGGCGTCCGCCAGCTGGAACTGGTACGTCGACGCGCCGCAGCGGAACATGCTGTGGAAGGCGCGCGATCGCGGGGTGAACCACTTCGAGCTGTTCTCCAACTCGCCGATGTGGTGGATGTGCTACAACCACAACCCTTCGGGCTCGGCCGACGGGACCTCGGACAACCTCCAGTCGTGGAACTACCAGCAGCACGCCGTGTATCTGGCGACGATCGCCAAGTACGCGCACGACAACTGGGGCTTCCAGTTCACCTCGGTCGAGGCCTTCAACGAGCCGATCTCCGGGTGGTGGAAGGCCGACACCAGCTCGCAGGAGGGCTGCCACTTCGACGTCTCGACCCAGCAGACGGTCATCAACTACCTGCGCGCGGAGCTGAACAGCCGCGGCTTGGGCGGGGCGCTGCTCGCTGCCTCCGACGAGAACACCTACGACCAGGCCCGGGCCACGTTCCTGGGTCTGGACGGCACCGCGCAGGGCAACGTCGGGAAGATCAACACGCACGGCTACCAGTACGGCGGCGGACGCCGGGACCTGCTCTACGCCACCGCGAAGTCGGCCGGCAAGGTGCTCTGGAACTCCGAGTACGGCGAGGGCGACGCCACCGGCTTGTCGCTGGCGAGCAACCTGAACCTGGACCTCACCTGGCTGCATCCCACGGCCTGGGTCTACTGGCAGGTGCTCGACGGCGGCGGCTGGGGCGCGATCCAGTGCGACGAGGCGGCCGGCACCATCGGCGCGGTCAACACCAAGTACTACGTCCTGGCGCAGTTCACCCGGCACATCCGGCCCGGCATGCAGCTCATCGACAGCGGCGACCACAACTCGGTGGCCGCCTACGACGCCGCGAACCACAAGCTGGTCATCGTCAGCACCAACTACGGCACCGGGCAGTACATCGACTTCGACCTGTCGAAGTTCGGCACGGTCACCGGGTCCGGCGGGAACGGGCTGGTCAGCCGTTGGGCGACGCAGACCGGGGGCGGGGACGCGTACACGTACCACGCCGACACCTTCCTGCACGGCAAGGTGTTCTGGTCGTACTTCTCGCCGAACACGGTGCAGTCATTCGAGATCGACGGGGTCTATCTGTAGACGGGGTCTATCGGTAGCCGAGATCCCTCACCACGCCACCGGAGCCCTCACTCAGCGAAGAAGTCATCCGGGTACTCCTCGGGGTACTCCTCCGGCGGCTCCTCGAAGTCGAGCTCGGCGGGCGGCTCGGCCGCCTCCGGGCGACCGGGCCGGTCGAGGGCTTCGCCGAGCACGTCCAGGATCGGCTGCCCGTACTTGGCGAGCTTGTTCTCCCCGACGCCGTTGATCGTGCCCAGCTGCCCGAGGGAGCTCGGGGCCTGCGTGGCGATCTGGCGCAGCGTGGCGTCATGGAAGACGACGTACGCCGGGACGCCCTGCTCCTTGGCCGTGGCGCCACGCCAGGCGCGCAGTTTCTCGAAGACCGGCTTGGCCTCCTCGGACAGCTCCTGGACCGCGGCCCCGCCCCCGCCCGAGCCCGACGCCGTCCGGGGCGCCTTCGCCCGCGCCGGCTTCTCCGGCTCCCGGCGTAGCAGTACCTTGCGATCGCCGCGCAGCACCGCGCCGCTTTCCTGCGTGAGAGCCAGGGTGCTGTAATCGCCCTCGACCATCAGCAGGCCCTGGGCCAGCATCTGCCGCACCACGCCGCGCCACTCGCCCTCGGTCAGCTCGGTGCCGATCCCGAAGACGCTGAGCTGGTCGTGGCTGAACTGGCTGACCTTCTGCGTCTGCTTGCCGAGCAGGATGTCGATGGACTGGACGGCGCCGAACCGCTGCCGGCGCTCGCTCTTCAGCCGGTAGACCGTGGAGAGCAGCTTCTGCGCGGGGACCGTGCCGTCCCAGGACTGCGGCGGGTTCAGGCAGGTGTCGCAGTTGCCGCACGGCTCGCCGGCCTCGCCGAAGTAGTTCAGCAGCTGGACCCGGCGGCACTCGACGGTCTCGCAGAGCGCGAGCATGGCGTCCAGGTGCGCGGTGAGCTGGCGGCGGTAGGCGTCATCGCCGTCGGAGGAGGCGATCATCTTGCGCTGCTGCACCACGTCCTGGAGGCCGTAGGCGAGCCAGGCGGTCGAGGGCAGGCCGTCGCGGCCGGCCCGGCCGGTCTCCTGGTAGTAGCCCTCGACCGACTTCGGGAGGTCCAGGTGCGCGACGAAGCGGACGTCCGGCTTGTCGATGCCCATGCCGAAGGCGATGGTGGCGACGATGACCAGGCCGTCCTCGCGCAGGAAGCGGGACTGGGTCCGGGCGCGGGTGTCGGCGTCCAGCCCGGCGTGGTAGGCCAGCGCCGGGATCCCGTTGTTGCTGAGGAACTGCGCGGTCTTCTCGGTCGAGGCGCGCGAGAGGCAGTAGACGATCCCGGCGTCGCCCGCGTGCTCGGTGCGCAGCAACTCCAGCAGCTGCTTGTTCGGCTCGGCCTTCGGCACGATGCGGTACTGGATGTTCGGCCGGTCGAACCCGGCCACGAAGTGCTTGGCCCCGCCCAGATTCAGCCGCTCGGCGATCTCCTGGTGCGTGGCCTGGGTGGCGGTGGCGGTCAGGGCGATGCGCGGCACGTCCGGCCAGCGCTCGTGCAGCATCGACAAGGCCAGGTAGTCGGGCCGGAAGTCGTGGCCCCACGAGGAGACGCAGTGTGCCTCGTCGATCGCGAACAGTGAGATCTTGCCCCGGTCCAGCAGCCGCAGGGTCTGCTCCGACCGCAGCCGCTCCGGCGCGAGGTAGAGCAGGTCCAGCTCCCCGGCCAGGAACATCGACTCCACGAACCGGCGCTGGTCCGGATCCTGCGTGGAGTTGAGGAATCCGGCCCGCACCCCCACCGCGGTCAGCGCGTCCACCTGGTCCTGCATCAACGCGATCAGCGGCGAGACCACCACCCCGACCCCCGGCCGCACCAGCGCCGGGATCTGGTAGCACAGCGACTTCCCGCCGCCGGTCGCCATCAGCACCAGCGCGTCGCCGCCGGCGATGACGTGCTCCACGATCTCCTGCTGCGCCCCGCGGAACGAGTCGTAGCCGAAGACACGCCGCAGGACGTCGTCCGCGTCGGTGGCCGTATGGGTGGATTCGGGAGGAGCCATGCCAGGAGTCTACGGAGGTGGATGGGGCGGGGCCGGAAGGTTGGGCCTTTTGCCAGGTCGGGGCCATCCTCGCCCGGAGTCGGTCCCCGGCCCGGGCCGGCAGCGCCTCGTGCGGTCGCCGCGAAGATCGCGCAGCCCCGGGCGCACGACGGCTAAGGGTCATATCAAGGGTATGCGAAATCCGTTTCCACGGCTAACCTCACCCCTAACCGCACATCCATGCCAAAACACTGAGTTGGGAGCAATTCAGCATGCGCATGAACAGGAACGGGCGAACCACAGTAGCCGCCGTCCTCATGGCCGCGGGCCTGGTCACCGCCACCGCGGGCGCCGGGCAGGCCGCAGCCGGCCACGGCCGGCAATCGGCGGGCGCGTACAGCGAAAGCGCGAGTGCGCACGCCGCGCAGGCCGGCGAGAACATGCAGTACGGCGGCGGGCCGGTCCAACTGCACCCCGTGGTCTATCTCGTGTTCTGGGGATCTCAGTGGAAGAGCGACACCAACGGGATACCCGCGTACCTGACGAGTCTGTTCCAGGGACTCGGGACGACTTCGGACAACTGGTCCACCATCACCTCCCAGTACACCGACTCCAGCGGTCAGGGACCGAGCTTCAGCGGTGCGGTTCTCGGCGGCGTGTGGATGGACAACGCCAAGGCTGAGCCGGCCAATCCCAGTGCCAACGCCGTGGCCAGTGAGGGGAACCGGGGCGCGTCGCACTTCGGGGTGACCGGGAATGCCGACGCACAGATCGTCGTCCTCAGTGCACACGGCACGCACCCCGACGGCTGGCCGAACTCCGGTTTCTGCGCGTACCACGACTACACCGGCTCGGTGTCCTACACCAACATGCCCTACCAGCTCGACGCCCCGGCCGGCAGCCGCTGCCCGAACAGCGCGCTGGGCGGGAAGCTGGACGCGTTCAGCATCGTCGAAGGGCACGAATACGCCGAGTCGGTCACCGACCCGCAGGCCGGGAACGGCTGGGTGGCGCCGAACGGCGAGGAGATCGGCGACCAGTGTGAGAGCGACTTCCAGGCGGTGACGCTGTCCACCGGCACCTTCGCCATGCAGCCGATCTGGAGCAACAACGCCAACGGGTGTGTGATCCATAACTGAGCCCTGAAGGAGCGCGGTCCCGGCCGGTGCTGGGCCCAGGAGTAGCCGGCTCCCCCGAACCCGCCGCCGCATCGAGTACCGTGAACCTGGGGCGGCGGCGTCCCGATCAAGCGCACTCGGCGTCCCCGCAGCGGGGGCGCCGTTCCTTCGCGTCCCGGGCGGGCGGCCGGTGCCGGTACTCCGGCGGGCCGCGGTGGGCGTGTTCTTTCCGCTGGCAGCAGGAGGCGACCTTCTTGAACGTGACCCCGGAGTCCCGGGTCAAGCGCGCGACCATCGAGGACGTGGCAAAGCTGGCCGGGGTGTCGCGGCAGACGGTGTCTCGGGCGGTCAACGACAAGGCCGAGATCGACGCGGAGACCAAGAAACGGGTCCTGGACGCCGCGCGCAGCCTCAACTACCGGCCCAGCCGGTTCGCCCGCGGGCTGATCCGGCAGGACACCACCACGCTCGGTCTGATCATCTCCGACATCGGCAACCCGTTCTTCCCGGAGCTGGCCTCCGGGGTGCTGCGGGCGGCGCAGGCCCGGGACTGGCAGGTCGTGCTCTACGACACCGGCGAGGACCCGGAGCGCGAGGTCCTGGCGCTGTCGACGCTGGCCGCGCAGGCCGACGTCGGGGCCGGATTCCTCACCTCGCCGGAGGTCTTCGCGCACGCCGAGCGACTCGGGGTGCCGTTCGCGGTGCTCGATCCGGGCTGGGACGCGGGCGCGGCGCCGGGCGTGGGCATCGACGTCGCCGGCGGCGTGCGGCTCGCGGTGCGGCACCTGGCTGCGGCCGGGCATCGGCGGATCGGGATGGTCGACGGCGCCGCCGACCCGCGCGACAAGCGGCGGACCAGCTTCCTGGCGGTCGCCCGGGAACTCGGGCTGGAGGTCGGCGAGGACGATGTGCAGAGCGCGCCGCGCAGCGTCGAGGGCGGGGCCGAGGCGATCGGGGTGTTGCGGGCGCGTAAGCCGGAGATCACGGCCGTGTTCGCGTACAACGACATCCTGGCGGTCGGCGCGGTGCGCGGTCTGAAGGCCGCGGGCGTGCGGGTCCCGGAGGACTTCGCGGTGGTCGGCTTCGACGGCCTGCCGTTGGGCGAGTTGGTCGAACCGCCGATCACCTCGGTGTACGTGGACATCCGGCGGATGGGCGAACTCGCTGTCGCCGCCGCCGCCGAACTGCTGGCCGGCCGCACGCCGGAGCCGGTGGTGCTGAGCCCGGAGCTGCGGGTACGCGGCTCGGCGTGAATCGTTCACCGAAGCCTTCGGCTACGGCAATGTGAACGCAATCCGGTAACGCCTCTTGACGAGACGGTGTGAGCCGGACCACTCTTACCCCCGTGAGCGCTCCCGTGAGCGCTCACGGGCTCCGAGTGAGGCTGGGCTCGCCGGGGTTCATTCCCTAGCCCCAGGAGGCAGCGGATGTTCACACGACGACACCTAGCACCGTCTTCTGTAGACACGGCGACAAACAAGGCGGCGGACGCGGCGACTGCCGACTCCGCCCCGGGCAGCGGCGGCTCCGGCCGCCGACGGCGCCGCCCGGCCCTGCCGCGGTTCGCCGCGCTGGCCGCGGGCGCCGCCCTGGCCCTGTCCGCCTGCTCGGCGGCCGGCGGCTCGTCCTCCTCCAGCTCCGGCGGGGACAACAACACCATCACGTTCCTGACCTTCGAGACCCCGAACCTCACCCCGGCCTATTGGGACGCGGCCATCAAGCGCGTCACCGACCAGTTCCCGGGCATGAAGGTCAAGCGCCTGGTGTCCCCGACCTCCGACCGCACCAGCTACGCCAAGCAGCTCAAGGCCTCCGGGCAGTTCCCGGACGTGATGATCGCGGTCACGCCGACCGGCTTCGCGCAGGCCGGGGACCTGTACGCCTGGCAGCCCGGCGACCTGACGCAGTTCGAGGTGCCCGACGGCGGCGCCATCGGCGGCAAGGTGTATCAGCTCCCGGCGAACACCCAGACCATCCCGATGGTCTACTACCGCAAGTCGATGTTCGCCAAGGCCGGCATCACCGCCACGCCGACCACCTACCAGCAGATGCTCGACGACTCGGCCAAGCTCAAGGCCGCCGGGGTCCTGCCGTTCCAGGTCGGCGGCGGCTCCGACGCCTTCGCCGCGGTACTGCCGCTGTCGGCCACGGTCGCCACCCAGGTCTACCGCCAGGATCCGAACTGGCTAGTCGAGCGGCACACGAACCAGGTGAAGTTCTCCGACCCGGACTTCGTCGACGCGTTGCAGCGGGTCGGCGACCTGGCCGCCAAGGGCTACATCGACCGCTCCGGCCTGTCCCGCAACTACGCCGACAGCCAGAAGGCGTTCCTGGACGGCAGCGGCGCGATGTACCCGATGGGCATCTGGTTCGCCTCGGCCGCCGACGCCAGCCCGATCAAGGACGACATCGGCGTGTTCGCCTGGCCCACCGACGACGGCAAGCTCGTCATGCCCGCCTACACCGGCGGCGGCCTGGAGGTCAGCGCGCACGCCAAGAACCTGGACATGGCCAAGAAGTTCGCGCTGGCCTTCCAGCTGGACAAGCAGAACCTGGACAACAACGTGCTCAGCGACGCGCTGTTCCCGGCGATCAAGGGCTACACCCCGCCGTCGACCACCGGCCCGGTGTTCAACGAGTCCTACCAGCTGTACCAGCAGGCCAAGACCAGCGGCACCGTCGTCAAGGCGTTCAGCTGGGAGGCCGGCGACGACGCGCTGCTGCCGGGGATGGTCGACGTGGTCTACGGCGCGGTCGAGGACGTGATGCTCGGCAAGAAGTCGGCCAAGGACGCGGCGTCCTATCTGGACTCCGAGTGGGCCAAGCAGTCGTCGGACTGAGCGGTCGACCAGAGCCCTGGACCCCGAACCCAGGGCTCTGCGTCGTGAACCAGGGCTCTGTGCCTCGGACCAGGACTCTGCGCATTGAACCAGCACTCTGAGAGGAATTCCGCAGTGCGGATACTCGTGTTCAACGAGAACCACCACGAACTGACCCGCCCCGAGATCGCCGAACGCTACCCGCTGGGTATCCACGGCACCGTCGCCGCGGCCCTGGTCGAGCGGCTCGGCCCCGCGGCCGACATCACCACCGCGACCCAGGACCAGCCCGGCTACGGCCTGACCCGCGAAGCCGTCGAGGACACCGACGTCCTCATCTGGTGGAGCCACCTGCTGCACGCCGAGATGGACGACGTGACCGTGGACCGGATCCGCCGCCGGGTGCTCGACGGCATGGGCCTGGTGGTCCTGCACTCCGGCGCCGGCTCGAAGCTGTTCACCTCGCTGATGGGCACCAGCTGCGACCGCCGCTGGCGGCACGGCGAGGACCGGCACCTGGTCTGGACGGTCAAGCCCGGCCACCCGATCGCCGCCGGGATCCCGCAGCCGCTGGTGATCCCGCACGACGAGATGTACGGCGAGCCCTTCGACATCCCGGACCCGGACGAGCTGGTGTTCCTGTCCTCGTTCAGCGGCGGCGAGGTGTTCCGCAGCGGCGCCTGCTTCACCCGCGGGGCCGGGCGGATCTTCTACTTCGGCGCCGGGGACCAGGAATGCCCGGTCTACCACCAGAAGGAGGTGCAGGACGTGATCGCCAACGCCGTGCGCTGGGCCGCGCCGACCGGCCCGATCGGCGAGTACTTCGTGGACGAGCCCTCGCCGGTCGGGTGGTGGGAGCGATGAGCGGGTTCGCCACGGTCAGCACGCCGGGACCGCTGCGCGCGGTCATCGTCGGCGCCGGGTTCATGGGCCGGAACTGGGCCCGGGAGATCGCCCGGCAGGCCGACACCGAACTGGTCGGCTGGGTGGACCTGGACGAGGCCGCGCTGCGGGAGGCGGTGAAGGAGGCCGGGTCCGACGCGCCGGGGAACATCACGATCGGCACCGACCTGACCGCGCTGCTGGCCGAGCTCGCCCCGGACATCGTGTTCAACAGCTCCCCGCCGGCCGCGCACCGGTCGGTCACCGCATCAGCCCTCGAACACGGCTGCGCGGTCCTGTCCGAGAAGCCGATGGCCATGACGCTGGCCGAGGCCCGGGAACTGGTCGCGGTGTCCGAGCGCACCGGACGGCTGCTCGCGGTCACCCAGGACCGGCGCCAGCTCGCCGGTACCAGGGCACTGATAGACGCGGCCCGTCGGCTGGCCCCGCTCACCCGCCTGGAGATCGACTTCCGTCTCCCGCACCGCGCCGGCCCCTACGTCCACCTCTGGGACGAGCCGCTGCTGCGCGAGATGGCCATCCACCTGTTCGACGCGGCGCGCGCCGTCACCGGCGCCGACGCGCAGTCAGTGTTCTGCAACGCCTACCAGACGCCCTGGTCCTGGTACCCGGGCAACGACTCGGCCGAGGCCCTGTTCCAGATGGACGACGGCCTGCACTTCGCCTTCACCGGCTGCTGGACCGCGCGCTCGGACTTCACGTCCTGGACCGGCCGCTGGTACCTGGAAGGTGCCAACGGCTCGGTCAGCTGGGACGGCCTCGGCGCGCCGGTGCTCACCCCGGCACGCGGGGAAGGCGAGCCGGAACCGGCGTCCGAGACGCTGCCGGTCGCGCCGCAGTCGCCGGAGTTCCCGGGCTTGGCCGAGGTCCTGGCCGGATTCGTGCACGCGCTGCGTACCGGCGAAGCCCCGGACGGCGAGTGCCACGACAACCTGCGCAGCCTGGCCATGGTCGAGGCCGCCGTGGCCTCGGCCCAGTACGGACAAGTCGTCATCGTCGAGAACTGATATCCGCACCGCGTCAGATAGGGAGAACAGCTCATGACCTCCACCATCAGCCGCCGCTCCGTGATCGCCGCGACGGCCGGGGCCGCCGGCGCGGCTTCCGTCACCGGTGTCGCGTTCGCAGCACCGGCTTCGGCGAGTACGAACACGCCAGGAAACCTTTCACCTGACTGCGGATCCGGATCCGGGGTGCGCTGGGAGGACGTCCGGCGCCAGCTGGCCGCGGCGAACCCGCGGGTGAGCGCGCCGATCCAGAAGGTCGTCACGAACAAGTACACGCCGGGCATGCTGTTGGGCAACGGCGACATCGGCGTGGTCGTCGGCGATTCCTCGGTCGCGCAGCAGAGCTTCCACTTCGGCAAGAGCGATTTCTGGGGCAACAACCGCAAGACGGCGAGCCCGCTGTCCTGGCAGAACTCGATCCTGCCGGTCGGGGCGCTCACCGTCGCCGTGTCCGGCGCCACGCCGGCGGCCAGCGGCTACTCGATGGTCACCGACATCGGGACCGCTCAGGTCACGTCGGTGCTGCCGTTCGCGGGCAGCACCCTCACCCTGAACTCCTGGACCGCCGACCACGACAACGTCCTGATCACCGAGCTCTCTTCGGCGGCCGGCGATGCCGACCTCACCCTGAACGCCGGCGTGGTGTTGCCGAACGACCCGGCCTATCCGTCGGCGGCCGGCGTCACCGGCGGAGCGCTGTGGCTGACCCGGCAGAACAACGCCGTCGGCTACGGCGACGTCAGCTACAAGGCGTCCGTGGCGTCGGCGACCGTCGTCCTGGGCGGTTCGTTCACCGCGCCGAGCTCCACGGCGACCACAGCGGCCGGCACGTTCGTGCTGCGCGGAGGCGGCCGAGCGGTCCTGCTGACCGTCTTCCGCTCGCACGGCCAGGACCTCTCCGACACCAGCCCGGTGCCGACCCCGGACCAGCTGCGCGACCAGGCGATCGCGGCGGCGGCGTCGATGCGCGACCGGTGGCTCCGCGATGCGCGGGCCGTGCACCACGCCTACTGGACCGACTTCTGGACCCGGTCCAGCGTGGTGCTCGGCGACTCGCAGCTGGAGACGTACTACTTCAACGCGCAGTATGTGCTGGGCAGTGGTACGCGCTCCGGTGTGCACAACCCGCCGTCGCTATGGGCCGCCTGGACCACCAACGACACCCCGAACTGGGGCGGCCGCTACTTCCTGAACTACAACGAGGAAGCGCTGTACTACGGCGCCTTCTCCTCCAACCACGCCGAGCTGTCCGAGTCGTATCGGCGGATGATCCTCAACGAGGTGGCCTGGCAGCGCAACACCACCCACAACGCCGGGTATCAGGGCACGGCGTTCCAGCGGAGCCTTCCGCCCTTCCACCTGTACCAGACGCCTCCGGCGCCGGTCCCGGTCGCGGCGACGAAGAACTACTCGAAGCTGCCCGCCGACCAGAAGTCCAACGGCACCTTCGGCGCGCTGCCGCTGATCTGGCACTGGGAGTACACCCGGGACCTCGACTATCTACGCACCGAGCTCTACCCGCTGTTGAAGGAACTCGACGCGTTCTGGCGGGACTTCGCGGTCTGGGACGGCACCCGCTGGATCTTCCAGCACACCTCCGCGCACGAAGGCGGTGACGACACCAACCCGAACCTGGACCTCGGGTTCGCGCGGAAGGTCATCAATACCCTGCTGGACACGTCGGTGGTGCTCGGTGTGGATGCCGATCTGCGACCGGCTTGGACGGACTTCCTCGCCAAGCTGAGCGCGTACCCGACCGGTACCTACAACGGCGTCACCGTCTTCTACACCGGCGAGATCATCAACAACCCCGGGCTGCCCGACACCTTCGAACCCGGCAACCAGCCGATCAACATGGAAGGCGTCATCTTCCCCGGCGAGCAGTGCTCGATCGGCGGCGACGCGATGCTGCTCCAGTACGCCAACAACTCCCTGACCCAGATGAACTCGTGGGGAGTCACGCCGGGCGGCAACTCCAACAACGGCTTCTGCAAGGAGTTCGTCATCGCGGCCCGCGTCGGCTGGCCGGCCGAGGACCTGTTCCAGAAGCTCAAGGCCTCCATCGCCTACCTGTGGCGGCCCAGCAACAACACGGTCTTCCAAGGCGGCGGCGGGGTCGAGACCACCGGCACCACCGAGGCGCTGAACTCGATGCTGATGCAGAGCGAGGACGGCGTGATCCGAGTCTTCCCGTGCTGGCCGGCGGCGCGCGACGCGTCGTTCACGCTCCAGGCCAAGGGCGCGTTCCTGGTCGGCGCGGCACAGCGGGGCGGGAAGGTCGGCCAGGTCCGGCTGCACAGCCGGGTCGGCGGGGACGCCACGCTCCAGCTGCCGTGGAACACCGGGTCGGCGCAGATCGTCGACGAGTCGCACGGCGGTCGGGTCTCGGCTTCGTCGTCCGGTGGCCGGGTCACCTGGCGCACCGAGGCCGGCCACACCTACCGCGTCACCCCGAAGGGACGGTGAGCAGGACAATGGCTACCAACGGAAATGCGCGCATCGGTCGGCGCGCGCTGATCGGCGGCGCTGCCGCCGGGGTCGGTGCGGTCTTGGTGGGGACGGCTGCCGAGCAGGCGAGCGCGGCCGGCTCTCGGAGCGCCGGTGTGGTCGGCGCGGTCGGCGCGGGACGCGCGGCCGGTACGTCGGCCGCCTCCGGCATCAGCTGGCCGGCGGTCCAAGCCCAACTCGCGGCTGTGAACCCGCACGTCACCAAGCCCATATCGGGCGTCGTCACCAACAAGTACACGACCGGCATGCTGCTCGGCAACGGTGACCTGGGCGTCGTGGTCGGTGACTCCTCGGCCACCCAGCAGACCTTCGCCTTCGGCAAGAGCGACTTCTGGGGCGACGACCGCAAGAGCACGAGCCCGCTCAGTTGGCAGAACTCCATCCTGCCGATCGGGAAGCTGACGGTCGCGGCCTCCGGCGCCAGCGCGGCGTCCAGCGGCTACTCGATGACCACGGATCTGGCCGGGGCCGCGGTCACGACGGTGCTCGCGCTGTCGAACGCCACGGTCACGATGAAGTCGTGGACGGCCGACAACGACAGCGTCCTGATCACGCAGCTGTCGTCCAAGTCGGGGAGCTCTTCGGTCACGCTGGCCGCGACCGTCACGCTCCCGGTCGACAAGGCCTATCCGTCCGGTTCGGGCTCGATCAACGGCACGCAGCTGTGGCTGACCCGACAGAACAACTCCTCGGGTAACGGCAACGTCAGCCTGCAGGCCACCGCCGCCTCGGCGACTCAGCTCGTCGGTGCCAAGTTCACGAAGACCAGCGGCACGAAGACGTCGTCACAGACCTCTGCCACCGGAACGTTCACGCTGGCCGGCGGGGCGACCGCGACGCTGGTGACCGTCTTCCGCTCCCACGCGCAGGACGTGTCCGACCCGACAACCGCGCCGACCCCGACGCAGCTGCGTGATCAGGCGGTCAGCGCGGCCGCGGCCGTCGACGCGTCGTGGGTCTCCAGCGCCGCGGGCACGCACGCCGCGTTCTGGCAGGACTTCTGGACGCAGTCCAACGTCGTGGTCGGCGACTCGCAGTTGGAGGCGTACTACTTCAACGCGCAGTACGTGCTGGGCAGCGCGACCCGCTCGGGCGCCCCGACAGCGCCGTCGCTGTGGGCCCAGTGGCTCACCAACGACACGCCGAACTGGGGCGGCCGCTACTTCCTGAACTACAACGAGGAGGCGCTGTACTACGGCGCCTTCTCCTCCAACCACGCCGACCTGTCCGAGCCCTACCGCCGCGTCATCTACAACGAGGTGCCGTGGCAGCGGAACACCACCCATGGCGCGGGATATCAGGGCACGGCGTTCCAACGGAGCATGACGCCGTTCCACCTCTATGAGAAACAGCCCGCAACGGCTCCGGTCGCGTCCACGAAGGACTACACGAAGCTGCCCGCCGACCAGAAGTCCAACGCCACCTTCGCGGCGCTGCCGCTGATCTGGCACTGGGAGTACACCAGGGACACCGCCTACCTCCAGACGCAGCTGTATCCGCTGCTGAAGGAACTGGACGCGTTCTGGCGCGACTTCGCGGTGTGGGACGGCAAGCGCTGGGTGTTCGAGCACTCCTCGGCGCACGAGGGCGGCGACGACACCAACCCGAACCTGGACCTCGGGTTCGCGCGCAAGGTCGTCAACACTCTGCTGGAGACCTCGGCGATCCTCGGTGTGGACGCGAACATGCAGTCCACGTGGCAGAGCTTCCTGGCCAAGCTCAGCGCGTACCCGACCGGCACCTACAACGGCGTCACGGTCTTCTACACCGCCGAGGTCATCAACAACCCGAGCCTGCCGGACAAGTTCGAGCCCGGGAACCAGCCGATCAACATGGAAGGCGTGATCTTCCCCGGCGAGCAGTGCTCGATCGGCGGGGACGCCAACCTGTTGCAGTACGCGATCAACTCCCTGACTCAGATGAACTCCTGGGGCGTGACGTCGGGAGGCAACTCCAACAACGGCTTCCCCAAGGAGTTCACCATCGCGGCCCGCGCCGGGTGGCCCGCCGACGATCTCGTCGACAAGTTCAAGGCCTCGATCGCGTATCTGTGGCGGGCCGGCAACGACACCGACTTCCAAGGCGGCGGCGGGATCGAGACCTCCGGGTCGATCGAGACGCTGAACTCGATGCTGATGCAGAGCGAGGGCGGCGCCATCCGGGTCTTCCCGTGCTGGCCGACCTCGCAGGACGCGTCGTTCACGCTGCTGGCCAAGGGCGCGTTCCTGGTGAACAGCGCCGTCAGCGGCGGCACCGTCGCCTCGGTCGGGATCACCAGCCAGGCCGGCGGGAACGCCACGCTGGTCCTGCCCTGGACCGGCGGCACGGCGACCGTCACCGCCGACGGAACCTCCGTCCCCGTCACCGTTTCCGGTGGTCGGGCCACCTTCGCCACTACGGCGGGCACCACGTACAAGGTCACCCCATGACATCCATGCAAGGCTCATTACGGGGGTCCAGCCAGGGTTCCCGGCAAAGCACGAAGAACCGGCGCTCGAACCTGGGGTACTTCCTCGGGTTCGGCGCGCCGGGGCTGTTCTTCTACGCGTGTTTCGTGTTCGCGCCGCTGGTGCTGAGCCTCGGCTACAGCTTCACCAACGCGGACGCGTTCGCGCCGCACACGAAGTTCACCGGGCTGCACAACTACGTGAAGCTGCTCGGCGACCCGGACTTCCGGATGGAGGTCCGGGTCACCACGATCCTCACGCTGATCATCGTGATCGTGCCGAACGTCGCAGGGCTGGCGATCGCGGTACTGCTGAACCGGCAGGGCCGGCTCTACCGCGCGCTGCGGACGGTGTTCTTCGTGCCGGTCGTGCTCAGTTCCGTGGTGGTCTCCGTGGTGTGGCAGGCGATGCTCACCGACGGCGGGCTGCTGGACACGGTGCTGGGCTCGATGGGGGTGAAGCATCCGCCGGGCTGGCTGTCCGATCCGTCGATCGCGCTGTATTCGGTGGGATCGATCGCGAGTTGGCAGCTGCTCGGGTTCTGCACGGTCGTGTATCTGGCCGGGCTGCAGGGCGTGCCGGACGAACTGCTGGAAGCGGCGGCGATCGACGGGGCCGGGAAGTGGACCCGGTTCCGGCGGGTCACCTGGCCGATGCTGGCGCCCGCGCTGACCATCAACACGGTGATGCTGCTGATCACCGGGTTCAAGACCTACGACTACGTGCAGGTGATCACGCACGGCGGGCCGGGGACCGGGACGACGGCCACGGTCGCGTACGGCGTGATCCAGACCGGGTTCACCGAGAACAAGACCGGGATGGCCTCGGCGATGGCCGTGGTGATGCTGATCATCGTCGCGGTGGTGTCGAGCGTGGCGCTGCGGCTGCTGCAACGGCGGGAGGTGGAGCTGTGACGGCGGGAACGACAACTGAAGCGGCCGAGACGACGCCGGCGCGCGAGGCCGGGACGCATCCCGGCCGACGCGACGAGTCGCGGGCCCCGTGGGTGCGGCCGCTGGTCGCGCTGATCGTCACCGCGCTCTTCGCGGTGCCGCTGTATCTGGTCGTGGTGAACGTGTTCAAGCCCGGCGGCCATATCACCGGCTCGCCGGCGTCCATCCCGTGGCCGCCGACCCTGGACAACCTCAAGGCGACGCTGGACCGTCCGGACAACCTCTACTGGGACGGCCTGATCAACAGCGTCGAGATCACCGCGGTCTCGATCGTGGTGCTGGCGATCCTGTCCGCGATGCTCGGGCACTACCTCGCCCGGACCCGCAGCCGGTTCGCGCGGGTCATGCTGCTGGTACTGCTCGCCGGGCTGATGGTGCCACCGCAGGTGATCCTCGTGCCGGTGGTGCGGATCCTGCGGCTGACGCACCTGATGACCACTCTCACCGGCATGGTCGCGTTCAACGTCGGGTACTACATCCCGTTCGGCGTCTTCGTCTTCGCCGGCTTCATCCGCTCGATCCCGATCGAGCTGGAGGAGGCCGCGGCGTTGGACGGGGCCGGCCGGTGGCGCACGTTCTGGATCGTCATCTTCCCGCTGCTGCGGCCGGCGACGGCGAGCGTGCTGATCTTCCTGGGGGTGTGGATCTGGAACGACTTCCTGGATCCGCTGATCATCCTCGGACCGGTCGGCGGGACCACCGTCACCGTCGGCGTCTATCGGGCACTCGGCGAGCACCAGTCGAACTACGGGCAGTTGTTCGGACTGATGTTCCTGGCCGCGTTGCCGGTGGTCATCTTCTACTTCCTGTTGCAGAAGCACTTCGTCAAGGGCCTGACCGGTGGCGCGGTCAAGGGCTGAAAGGGAATCATGACGCTCATTCGGTCGATTCCCGGGGCTCGGGCCTGGGTGGTGACCGCCGGCCGGTCGTGCGCGGTGTTGCGGCTGGACGATCGGGACCGGTTGTTGTCCGCGCACTGGGGACGTGCGCTGGGGGTGGAGCAGGCCGCGGCGTTGGTCGGAGTGCCGGTGGCCGTTCCGGTCGCGGCAGCTGTGGCCGGACCGGTCGGCTCGGCTTTCGGCGGCCCCGGCGGTCATGGCAGCTCCGGTGCTCTCGGAAGCTCCGGCGGTCACGGCAGCTCTGTGGGTCACGGAAGCTCCGGCGGTATCGGCGGTCCCGCAGAGGCTCCCGGCTTCGGCGCCGTCGGGCACGGCGGGGCCTGGCCGTTCGAGGAGGACGTCGACGGCCCGCTGGAACTGGCGGCCGGCGCCGCGTTCCAGTTCGGGCACGCCCAGCTCGCCGTGCGGTTCGCGGACGGCACCCGCGATCTGGAGCTGCGGTTCGTCCAGGCCTCGATCGCGGACTCCGACGACTCCGGCGACTCGGCCGAGCTCGTCCTGAGCTTCGCCGACCGGCACTATCCACTGGCTGTGGAAAGCCGACACCGGGTTCGGAGGGGAAGCCCGGTGATCGAGCGGCGGCTGGTGTTGCGGCACACGGGAGCGTCGGGGGAGGAGCCCATCAGTGTACTGAGAGCTGACTCCGCCTCCTGGACGCTGCCGCCGCTCCCCGACTACCGGCTGAGCCAGGTGCGCGGGCGATGGTCGGCCGAAACCCGGCTGCACCGCTCGTCACCGCCGTTCGGGGAGACGCTGCTCACCAGCCGCCGCGGCATCACCGGCCACCACGCGAACCCGTGGGTCATGGTCGACGACGGCACCGCGGGCCCGGCCCACGGCCAGGTCTTCGGATGCGCGCTGGCCTGGAGCGGGAGCTGGCAGATCACGGTCGAGCGCACGTCTGCCGACCGCACTGTCGTGGCCGCCGGGTTCGGGCACGACGGCCTGGCCTGGTCGCTGGCACCCGGGGAGGTGCTCACCACCCCGGTCAGTGCCGGGATCTGGACGGACGGCGGGTTCGACGCGGCTTCGCAGGCGTGGCACGCATACGTCCTGGACCACGTGCTGCCGCACGCCGCGGAACTGCGGCCGGTCGTCTACAACTCCTGGGAGGCGACGGGCTTCGACGTCTCATTAGAGGGACAGCTGGCACTGGCCCGGCAGGCGGCGGCGCTCGGCGTCGAACTGTTCGTCATGGACGACGGCTGGTTCGGGTCCCGGACCTCGGACCGGGCCGGCCTCGGCGACTGGTGGCCCAACCCGGACCGGTTCCCGGACGGCCTCGCGCCGCTGGCCAAGGGCGTGCGCGAGCTGGGCATGGACTTCGGGCTCTGGGTCGAGCCGGAAATGGTGAACGCGGACTCTGATCTCTACCGCGAACATCCGGATTGGGTGCTGCACCAGCCCTTTCGGCAACGGAGCGAGCATCGGAACCAGTTGGTGCTGAACCTGGCCCGGCCCGATGTGGCCGCCTGGGTGCACGAGCAGCTGGACCGGCTGGTGGCCGAGAACGACATCGGGTTCCTGAAATGGGACATGAACCGGCCGTTCACCGAGGTGGGGTGGCCGCAGGCCGGTGCCGACGGAGGCGACCTGGTGTGGCGGAGGTACGTGGAGAACCTGTACGCCGTACTGGACAACCTGCGTGCCGCTCACCCGGCGTTGCGGATCGAGGCGTGCAGCGGCGGCGGAGGCCGGCTCGACCCGGGCATGCTGGCGCGCGTCGACCAGGTGTGGACGTCGGACAACACGGACGCGCTGGACCGGTTGGCGATCCAGGAGGGCTTCGCGCAGGTGTACCCGGCGCGGGTGATGTCGGCGTGGGTCACCGATTCGCCGAACCCGCACACCGGACGTCGGATCCCGCTGGAGTTCCGCTTCCATGTCGCGATGGCCGGCGTACTGGGGATCGGCGGCAACCTGGCGGAGTGGAGCGAGGCGGAGTCGGCCACGGCGCGCGAGATGGTGGCTGCCTATAAGCGGATCCGGCCTGTTGTGCAGCACGGGGTGCGGTACGCGCACGGCGATGCGGCGGGGGATCTGAGCGGGGTGGAGTACGTCGCGGCCGATCGCTCCGAGGCCGTGGTGTTCATCTACCGGCGCGAGCGGCGGTTCGCGCAGATCGAGCGGCCGGTGGTGCTGCGCGGGGTCGATGCCGCCGGACGGTATCGCGATGTGCGCAGCGGGATCGTGCACCACGGCGCGGTGCTGCTGAGCCGGGGGCTGCCGATGGCTTTGGGCGGCGGCGATCCGGTCAGCACGATGGTGCATTTGGTACGGGAAGGGTGAGATGGGGCTTCTGAGTAAGGGAGGATGCTGATGCGCGCGGTCCAAGTGGTCGGATTCGGGCGGCCGGTCGCCGTCGTCGATCGGCCGGAGCCGAAGGTCGAGGCGCCGCAGGACGTGGTGGTCCGGATCGCCGGAGCCGGCATCTGCCGTACCGACCTGCACATTGTCGAGGGCGGGCTGGAAGCGGCGTTCAACCAGCGGCTGCCGCTGACCCTCGGCCACGAGAACGCCGGCTGGGTCGAGGCGGTCGGCACCGGCGTCCCGCACCTTGCGGTCGGCGACCCGGTGATCGTGCACCCGGCCGTCACCTGCGGGTTCTGCGACGCCTGCCGGCGCGGCGCCGACATGCACTGCGCCACCTGGCGCTTCCCCGGTGTCGACGGCTGGCCCGGCGGATACGCGGAGCTGATGCTGACGTCGGCGCGGGCGCTGGTGAAGCTGGCGCCCGGCACGTCCCCGGCCCCACTCGCCCCGTTCGCGGACGCTGGCCTGACGGCCATGCACGCGGTGCGGCGCCTGACTCCGTTCGCAGGCACCGGCACGACAGTGGTCTGTCTCGGCTCGGGCGGCGTCGGACAGATCGCGGTCCAGCTGCTGAAGATCCTGACGCCGGCCAGGGTGGTCGTCGTGGAACCGGATGAAGCGCGAGCTCAGACCGCTTACGAACTAGGCGCGGATGAGGTCGTCACCCTTCCCGCCGAAGCCGCCGCCGACGCCGTCCTGGACCTGACCGCCGGCCACGGCGCCCAAGCCGTCCTGGACCTGGTCGGCGAAGGCGGGGTTCCGGAGCAGGCACTGCGCATGCTCGCGAAGGGCGCGGTGTACTCGATCGTGGGCTACGGCGGCGGCGTCCACATCGAGCACCTGGACATGATCAACCGCGAACTCACCATTGTCGGCAACCAGATCGGCACGCACGCGGAGCTCGGCGAGCTGATGGCGTTGGCGGCGGCGGGGAGGGTGACGCTGGGTACTGAGACGTTCCCGTTGGAGGCTGCCGCCGAGGCGATGGCCGCTGTCGCCGCGGGGCAGGTCGGTGGCCGAGCCGTGTTGGTGCCTGAATAGCTCCTCAGCCGAACAGCGTCGATCCCAAGGCGTGCTCCGCGTCGAACCCCGGCAGGATCAAGAACGTCGCGCTGGCCGTGGTCGTGGTGAACGCCAGCAGCGCGTCGGAGTCGTCCATGTGCGTGAGGGTGGCGGTGAAGGTGTGCAGATCGTTCTGGAAGGAGATGAACAGCAGGCCGGGCTTCGGGTCGTCGATGCTGTAAGACCGGCGCAGCATGAGGCCGACGCCGACCACGTTCGCGTGCGCGCGGCGGGCGTGGGCGTCGGCGGGGATGAGGTAGCGGCCGTCGGGGGTTTTGGCGCCGAGGTCGGGGTTGCTGGCGATCGTGCCGCCGGACAGGGGGACGCCGGTGGCGCGTCGGCGGCCGAAGACCGCTTCCTGTTCCGGGACGGACAGTGCGGCGAAGCGCGTCAGGTCCAGCTCCATGCGGCGGACGACCGCGATGGTGCCGCCGGCGACCGGTGCGGGTCCGGCCAGCCACAGGTCGCTCTGCTGCTCGGCGGTCGTGGTGGGGCCGATGATGCCGTCGATGAAGCCGAGCAGGTTGCGCGGCGCGGCGCGGCCCGGCGCCACGGGGGTGTTCGGGCCGCGGCGGGCGGACTGGCGCCAGCGTTCGGTGACCCGGGCCCCGGCCTGGTCCAGTAGCGCGGCGGCCGCGACCGGCAGTACCAGCGTGTCGCCGGCGCACAGCTGGATCAGCAGATCGCCGCCGCGGGCCTGCGGGACGATCTCTTCGCGCGAGAACTGCGGGAGGTCGGCCGAGCCGGGCAGGGCGGCGTTGGCGTTGGCGCTTGCGTCGGTGTTGTTGGTGCTGGCAGCCCCGGCTGCCGATGCCTTCCGCACCACACCGGGTCCCACGCCGACCGTGATGGTCAGGTCCCCGGGGGCCAGACCCAGCAGCCGTGGCTCGGTCCCCGCAGTGAGTGCGAGCACTGTCTTGCCCAGCTCGGCCAGCAACGGCCCGACCGCGGCCTCGTCATCGATGTCTGCGACGACAGCCAGCAGATTCGGCTGCGCCGGCTGCGGAACGATGACGCCGGCCTGATAGCGGCCGGTCGGCGGCACCGACGTGTCAGCGGGAGTGCTCTGTGCCTGAGCGTGGGCCTGAGCCTGGGCCTGCGACGTGTCAGACGCCGCGTGAGACTGCGAATGTGCATCGCACCCCGCGGCACCGCCGACGGCCACCACGGCCCCGGCCGTACCGAGGAAGGCGCGGCGGGACGGTTGCTGATCGGCTCGGCGCACAGCGTAGAGACTGCCATATCCGTCCGCCCGGTAGTGAATCCGAGTCCTGAGTCCATCGTTCGTGCCAGACTGAGCCGTGCCACATTTGGGTTTGCGCGGGAGCGCGGTGCTGGGTGTCCTGACGTTGGCGACGGCCGCGTGCGGCAGTGGTGCGAGTCATCCCGCCGGCCAGGGTCACCGCCCGGCCGGGAGCAACGTGACCATCCAGGTGCCGGCGGACGCGCCGACGATCTCCGCCGCGGTGGCACTGGCCGAGCCCGGAGACCTCGTCTTGGTCGCGCCGGGCGTCTACCACGAGACGGTGAAGATCAAGACACCTCAGATCACGCTGCGTGGCGAATCGCGGGACAAGGTCGTCATCGACGGGCAGCTGCAACAGGCGGACGGTGTCGTGGTCACCGCGCCCGGGGTCGCGGTGGAGAACCTGACCGTCGAGAACAACACCCAGAACGGTGTGCTGGTCACCGGTTCGGCCCGGGCGGCCGCCGGGTCGCCGGAGTCCGGCGGCGACTACGACACCGGCAGCGAGCCGGTCAACTTCCTGAATTCGTTCCTGGTGTCCTACGTGACGGCGACTCGCAACGGCCTCTACGGCATCTACGCGTTCTCCGCACAGAACGGCGTCATCGAGGACTCATACACCTCGGGCGGCGCCGACTCGGGCATCTACGTCGGCCAGTGCAAGCCGTGCCACATCGTGGTGCGGGACAACATCGCCGAGCTCAACGCGGTCGGCTACGAGGGCACCAACGCCAGCAACGACATGTACGTCGTGGGCAACCGCCTGGTCGGCAACCGCGTCGGCCTGACCACCGACTCCGACCACCAGGAGAAGCTGCTGCCGCAGCAGGGCGCGGTCGTGGCGGGCAACCTGGTCGCGGCCAATCAGCAGGCCGCGACGCCCGAACAGGCCGACGGCGGTTGGGGGATCGGCATCGGCATCGACGGCGGCAGCTCCAACCAGTTCCTGCACAACCGGGTCACCGGCAACGTCAACGCCGGTCTGGAGATCACCGCGACCCAGGACGTCCCGCCGAACGACAACCAGATCCTGGACGACGTCTTCGCGGGCAACGGTCTGGACGTCGGCTGGACCTTCCCGAACGCGACCGTGGGCCAGGGCAACTGCGTGAGCGGCACCGGCCTGGCCACGAACCCGTCCGGGCTGACCAAGACCGCGGCCTGTCCGGCCACCCACCAGACGCAGTCCCCGTCCGGCACGTGGAGCGCACCGACCCCGCCGGCCGGGATCCCGTTCACCACCGTGGCCGCCCCGCCGGTCCAGCCGCAGTTCCCGAACGCCGCCGGCGCGCCGGCCACCGTCGTCCCGGCCACGCCGACGATGCCGGACCCGGCCGGTATTCAGGTGCCGACGGCGTCGCTCCTGGCGGCTACGGCCTTGGTACAGGCTTCCTGAATCTCGCTTTGGACGACGGGCTTACGTGACAGGCCTACTGGCCAGCCGTGATGACCGGGACCGGCGCGTACTTCTGTGTGTCGAACTCGATGACAGCGGGCTGCGTCGAGGACGCCACCGCGGCCTGGACCCGGTACATGGTGCCGTCCTGGCCGACCCAGTAGCGGACCGTCCCCGTCAGCCCCGATCCGGACCCGCTCTGCGCGGTCGGGCCGGTCATCACCGTGACCTGATGTCCGGCGATCTTGTCCAGGCCGACCCACATCGCGCCGTTCTGCGGCAACAGCTGCGCGTTGTCCGGCCGGTCGCTGCCCAGGTTCAACGCGATGGCCAGCGAGCTGTCCAGCGAACTGCCGGTCTGCTGGAGCTGGCGGCTGTACCAGCCGGTGGCCGGCGGTGTCGCCGGGGCGGTGGCGGGGGCGCTCGGCATCGGATCGACGAGCACTGATGTGGCCGTCCACTCGATGAGCCCGTCGCTGGACGTGTCGCGTCCGGTGCCGTGCACGACGCCGTAGCCGAGCTTGGCGCGGTAGTCGACCGACCCGGTGATGACCAGGCCGCCGGCGTCGCCGGGTACGCTGATCGTCACCGCCCGGCCGCCGGTCTCGTAGTTGCGGAACCGGGTGATGGCCAACCGGTTCGCTTCGTCAGAAGTCAGGACCCTGGTCTTCGTGCTGGTCCCGGAGCCGCTCGCCGCGACCACGATGACGCCGGCCGCCGCGACCGCCGCAACGCAGCCCCCCGCGATGAGCCAACGGGCCCGCGGAACGCGCCGCCCGGTGGGCGCCGGCGGCGGCACTTCTCGTGGTTTTGGCATGGCCGTACCTTACGGGCACCCGGGTGCGCGGCGTGCTCGGTTCGCCATGAAACACCTGTTCGCAAGGCGTTTTCAGGGCCCGAGCGATACAATGCTCTGATTCACTGTGGTGGTTCCGCGGCACCCGCCGGCACCGGTGCGCGTACCCGCTCGGCCACGGGCCGGGCGCCTCGAACCATTGCATCAGTACCCTGACAAAAGGATATCGGGCATGAGCGAAGCCGGCAGAAAACGGGTACGGCCAGCCGCGCAGGGAGTCGGGCGGCTGGCCCGGGTGGGACTGGCGACTGCGTTGGCGGTGGGTGGCGCCACCGGGGCGATGGCGAGCGGGGCCCCGGCGGCCAGCGCGGACTCCTCCGACGGGTCCGTGACGGTCCAGGTGCTCCGGGACTTCTTCGGGACCGGCGTCATCAACGCCACGATGGACACGCCGCAACAAGGCATGAGCGTCGATGTCGCTGACGCGGCGGGGCACCACGTCATCGGGATCACCGACGCGACCGGCAAGTTCGTGGTGCCGGCCTCGACCGATCTGGTCGGCGGACAGTACCGGGTCGACGTGACCGTCCCGCAATCGCTGAACTACCTGCGGGCGGCTCCGGCCTCCACGCAGACCAACCACTTCGACAGCTTCACCACGTTCGTCGACGTGACCGAGGGCAAGAAGGCTTCGGTCATCACCGGCGTGTGGAACCCGGCGGACTACACGACGTCGGACCACAAGTACTACGTCCCGGTGCAGACGCCCGCCGTGACGACGAGCGGCGCTCCGAGCGACCCCGACGGCCATGCGCTGGTCGCGGTCGATCCCGCGGCGCGCGATACCTGCAAGCCGCCGACGAACTGCCCCACGACCCTCAACACGCAATCTGAGGTCGGGACCACGTGGGGCTTGGCGTACGACAAGTACCAGAGCCGCATCTTCCAGAGCGCTTTCGCGAAGCGCTATACCGTCTACGGTCCTGACGGAGGCGGCGCGATTTACACGACGCCGACCGACGGCTCGTCTGCTCCGCAGCTGTTCGCCAGGGTGCCCGACGCCGCGCCGACCGGCCACGGCCTGCTGGTCGACATGCGCAAGGACCCGGCGTTCGTGGACGTACCGGGTAAGGAGAGCGTCGGCGGTGTCGCGCTGTCCGAGGACGGCAAGACGCTGTACGCGGTGAACCTGAACACGCGCTCTCTGGTGAGCTTCGACGCGACCGGTAAGACGGCTTCGGCGCCTTTGGCGACCGTGTCGATCCCCGACCCCGGGTGCGCGGCGGATAGCGACTGGCGGCCGTTCGCTGTCAGCGCGCATGATGGCAAGCTGTACATCGGCGGCGTGTGCGACGCCGAGAGCACTCAGCAGCGCAGCGACCTCAAGGCCGTCGTGTACACATATGACGGCTCCAGTTTCAGCAAGGTGCTGACCCAGGGGCTCGACTACCAGCGGGGCCAGGTCATCAACGGGGTCTCCACCGCGCACTCCGACCACTGGAACCCGTGGAACACCAGCCTGTCGACCTGGGACCAGCGTTTCGGCTACTCCAACGTGTACATCGATCCGCAACCGGAGCTGGCCAGCCTGGCCTTCACCCGGGACGGCTCGATGATCCTCGGGTTCCGCGACCGGTTCATGGACGTCATCGGCGCCGGCGGCCTCGACCCGCGGCCGGGGAACAACACCCCGGAACAGGGCATGTCCGGCGGCGCCATCGACATGGCCTGCTCCGCGCCGAACGGCTATGACTGGGAGGGGACCGGCGACTGCCCCAACAACGCCACGTATGCCAATGACGGCCACAAGCCGGCCGGCGTCGTGCAGTACTTCCCCGGCGACTTCTTCGACCCGAACCACACCGGTCAGGGCGAGCACGAGGACGCGTCCCAGGGCTCGGTGGCCTACGTCCCGCAACAGGAATGGGTCGTCAGCACCGAACTCGACCCGGCCTTGCAGGTCAGCTCCGACGGCCTGGGCTACTACGACGTGAAGACCGGCGTCGGTCCCGGCCAGAACGATCCGGCGAACGGCTACCAGTTCATCGGCCCGAACGACAACGCCTTCGGCAAGGCCGGCGGCCTCGGCGACATCGCCTACACCGCGGCCAACGCCCCGATCCAGATCGGCAACTACGTCTGGTTCGACGGCGACCACAACGGCATCCAGGACCCGCACAGCACCAACGAGGTCCCGCTGTACGACGCCACGGTGAACCTGTTGGACGCCAATGGAAAGCAGGTGGCGACCACCACGACGGACAAGGCCGGCGAGTATTACTTCGGCGGGGTGGGGGCGGCGTACCAGCTCACTCCCGGCGCGAAGTACACGGTGGAGTTCGACGTGTGCACCGCCAAGACGGACAACGTCCCCAGCCGACCGGCGGCCACCGACCTGCGCTTCACACTCCCGCTGGCCGGCAACGACCGGGCGCACGACTCCAACGTCGTGCCGCCCACGACCGGGCAGCTGTGTGACGGGTTCGCCCCGGTGACGGCACCGGCCAACCCCGGTGGGGTCGACCACACGATCGACGCGGGCGTCTACATCCCGCCGCCGGTCCCGCCGTCGAGCCCGCCGCCGTCGACCTCGTCGTCGTCTTCTTCCTCGGCGCCGCCGACGACATCGCCGTCGTCCACGCGCTCGACGATCCCGACCACGCCGTCGACCACGCCGACCACCCCGACCGAGTCGAGCTCGGGGACGTTGGCGAAGACTGGTGTGAGCGACGCACTGCCCGAAGTGATCACCATCAGCGTCCTGCTGCTTTGTGCGGGTGCCGCGATCGCTTGGGGGAGTCGGCATCGGCAGGTCGGCCGACACTGATTCCCGGTTGTAGAGGTCCGCGCCGCCCGCACTTTGAAAGTGCGGGCGGCGCGGGCTTTTGCCCGTCGGCGGCTCTGGGAATCAGGGGACGTTGATGAGAATCAGGGGACGTTGATGACGTTCAGCGTCGGGGCGGACGACTGCGGGGTCGCAGTGGACGTGACGGCGAACAGGGTGTCGCCGGAACGGTCCCAGGCCAGGTCGTAGACGCTGAAGCCGCCGAGCTTGTAGGTGCTGGTCGGGTTCGAGACGCCGGGCGTGAACAGGTCGACCGAGGAATCGGACTCCAGGCCGACCGCGATCGTGCCGCTCGCGGGGGCGACGGCGACGGCGGACGGGTAGGCGCCGGTCTGGTAGGTGGCGTCCTCGGTCATCGTGTTCAGCGTCAGCTGGCTGCCGTAGTACGGCGCGCCGCAGGCCGCGACCACGTCCTTGCCGCCGGCGGTGATCGCCAGCTGCCGAAGGTTCTCGCAGCCGTCCGACTGCGTCCAGGGATTGGACGTGGCCAGCACCACGGGCGCGCCGGAGGTGACGTCGAAGGACTCGATGACGGACGGGCTGATGCCCGCGTTGCCCGCGACCAGGGTGTTCGGCGCGCTGGGCGAGGCGGCGAGTACCGGAGCGTAGTAGAAGGCTGATTCGGCGGTGGTGCCGACGGTCAGCGCTCCGGGGTCGAGCACCCCTATCCCGGCGCTGCCCGTACTGCCGTAGCTGAACCAGATGTCGTTGCCGACGACGGCCAGGTGCTGGGGATCGTGCCCGGTCCCGGTGAAGTAGACGGCGACCTCTTGCAGCGTGGCGGTGTTGACCGCGGCGATCTCGTCGGTGCCGCCGATCGCCGCGTAGAGGATGCCGTCCTGCCGCGACAGGGCCAGCGCGTCGGCGCCGTCGAGGGCGGGCAGCGTGGTGAGCGGCTTGCCGGCGAAGTCGGTGACCGCGACCGGGTCGGAACCCACGCCGGAGACGAAGACCTGGTGGTGGGTGGAGTCGGCGGCGATGGAGGAGAAGCCGGTCAGGGACAGGACCGTCGCGCTCGTCGGATTGGCGGTGGGGACGGAGGCGGCGGTGGTGCTGGTGGTGCTGGTGGTGCTGGTGGTGGCGCCGGCGGCGTGGGCGGCGGCCCCAGCCGGGCCGGCCATGGTGACGAGGACGGCCGCGGTGGCGGCTCCCAGGGCTCCTGCGGACTTGAGTCGGCTACGCAAGACGGACTCGGTTCCTTCCGTTCGGATGGTGCTGCGCTCGACGGCCAAGCACGGCTTGACCTGCCCCTTTGCTGCGGGCGGGCGCAGCGTGTCGACGTTCCCTTGCGGAACCAGTTTAGTCGCAGGGTGCTGATAACGACAGCGATTTATCGAAGACTTGTTCGAGGGGAAACCCCGCTGTCGGGGTGGCCGTCGGCGTGGTTCCGCCGGTGGCCGCACGGGCTGAATCTGTGGTGCTGACGTGCGCACGGAGACCCGGCGACGAGGCGTCCCGCTCCTGACTCCGCAGGGTGCCTGGCGCGCCACTGGAGTTACCTCGCTACCCGCCCGCGCAATTAACCTTCGTCGAAGGGGTAGCGCGCGTTTGCGCAGTTCGGCACACTGGTGCGCCGGGGGTTATGCGGTCACCTTGTCGATCAGACATGCGTGCTGAGCATCACTGGGACTGTCGGGCCCCGGCAAACACAACAGTCGGAAGCAATCCACCACTAATCCGGATGGACTGCGGGGGTCACGCCATAGGCGGGGTCGACGCGGCCTATGGAGAAAGAGACTCATCGATGACTCAGCCGCAGTACCCGGACGCGCCCCAGCCCGGCGGACAGCAGTACTCCCCGGGCTACCAGGGCATGCCGCAGGCGCCGCCCATTCCTGCGGGCTACGGATACGGGACGCCGCAGCAGAACGTGCCGCCGGGCATGTACTACGACCCGACCTCGGAGCTCATCCTCCCGCAGGGAGTCGAGCTCGCCAGCGTCGGCCGCCGCATCGGCGCCTACTTCCTGTCCATCCTCCTGGTCGTGGTCACCCTCGGCGTCGGGTACCTCATCTGGGGCCTGGTCTCCTGGAGCAAGGGCCGCGGCCCGACACAGCAGGTCCTCGGCATGCGCTGCTGGACCCCGGCCAACGGCCGCGTGGCAGGCTGGGGCACGATGGCCCTGCGCGACATCGTCGGCGGCCTCGCCCAGGGAATCCTGGGAGCCATCACGGGCCTCGTCTCGTTCATCCTCTTCTTGAGCAACAAGCAGCACAAGTCCCTGATGGACATGGTCGGCAGCACGGTCGTGCTCCACGACCCGAACAAGGTGCTGGACAACTGGCAGGGCTAGCCGCCGTCTCCGCCTAGGCGCGGAGGGGGCAGCGCATAGCACGCGGCGCGTACGACGTAGCGCTTATGACGCGGAGCGGCCTCGTGGGCCGGGTGCGGGAGTACCTGGTCGGCGGGGCCGTTTTCGTGTGCGTTCAAGGCGGATGCCGACGATCGGCCAGGTCGCGAGCTACCTGGGCGTGACGAACCGGGCCATCCGGCACTACCACCAGAGGGGTCTGCTGCCCGAATCCGAGCACGATCTCTCGGGCTACCGACGCTACACACCCGACGCGATCCTCGTCCTCGCCCTCGTGAGGATCAAGACCCTGTCGGACACGGGCATCCCGCCGGCGCGGATCGAGCAGCTGATGGCAGCCGGCACGGATGAGTTCGCGGCGTCGATCGTGTCGATCGACGCGGAGACGCAGCAGCAGGTCAGGGAGCTGAAGCAGCGTCGGAAGCGGATCGCGGAGTCCGGAGAAGACGATCCACGCCGACGCTGGGCTCGCGCTGGTGGAGGTGGGAGATTCGCCGAGAAGGTTCTCTGACGGTCACGTCTCATCACGTCATGACGCACAAGTCGGCGAGTCGGCGAGTCGGCGTGTAGTGCGGATTGCGTGGGATGACGATCCGGACAGATGGGGCGTGGGAGGCTGGCACCGTGAACCGATTGGCTACCGCGACCTCGCCCTACCTCCTCCAGCACGCCGACAACCCGGTGGACTGGCACCAATGGGGCGACGAGGCGTTCGCGGAAGCTCGCCGGCGCGACGTCCCCCTCCTCATCTCCATCGGGTATGCCGCGTGCCACTGGTGCCAACCGATGCGCTAAGTACACTAGTCGCGAAATGCTTCGTTCGGCCTGGTCAGCCCCTGATTCGCCGCGAGTTCACGGCAAGTTGGCGGCGTCCAGCCGTTCGATGAGGGTCGGTTTGCGGTGATGAGTCGAGCGCAGCTCCGCAAGCCTTTCAGCGAACTGTGCGGATCGACCGCGGCGGCGACTGATCTCGGCGAGATCGATGAGCAATCGGACAGCGGGCGTCGTCCTTCTGCTTCTCGGTGAGCCCGCTGATCCAGGCTTCCATGGCAGCGTCCTGATCGGCGGCAGGCTTATCGACTATCGGCGCCGATGCCTCTGCTGCGGCCTTCAGCAGGTCTTGATTCACGCGAAGGAAGTCTGCCACCGCACGCTGGGGCGCTGTCAGCTGCGCGAGGCCCGCCGGAACAGGTGGCTCGATGCCATAGTCGTCTTCTTGACCGCCATCTGACTGGTCGTCCTCGTATTCGTCCAAGATGTAGGAGACGCCGGCCAGCCAGGCCAGGTAGAGCGGACGCAGGTCCCCTGCAGACAGTTCGTCCCGACAACGCCTGCCCTCACTCGTACTCGCCGTCGGTTAAAGGCCTGTCCAGAGTGAGAAACTCGTAGTACTGATACTCGCTCATCGGTTGTCCTCCAGTGAGCGAGTGGTCGATGCCGAAGCGTCGAGCAGATCGAGAAATCCGTCGACCGCTTGCCACAGATGATCCTCCGGGTACCGGCCATTGCGACTATGCGAACGCCTCCAGGCGATATCGTCCCAGCGGTCACGGATTGCGCGAAGGTGCGCCGTCGACAACTTGAGTTCGCGGGAGATCTGTTCGGCTGCGACGTCGTCATCGGCATCCGCGAGCCGGAAGGGCTCAGCGCGCCGTTCGGCCAGAGCGTCGAGCGCGGGCGTCTGGACTCCGTCCTCACGCGACCAGATGAGCATGGGCCTGCGGATCTCATGGTTGGCCACCGGCCACTCCGCCGGCCGCCACAGCCTCAGGACCGGCGCCTTGTCCAGCCTGAGCATGTGAGCCAGTGAGGTGCAGCCCGGT
The DNA here is from genome assembly GCF_018274385.1 of Catenulispora pinistramenti. Taxonomy (GTDB): domain Bacteria; phylum Actinomycetota; class Actinomycetes; order Streptomycetales; family Catenulisporaceae; genus Catenulispora; species Catenulispora pinistramenti. Next base: position 37,068 of record NZ_JAAFYZ010000015.1, read on the forward strand.
GGCTCGACACCCCAGGGAAGCTCCGCGGCGGGTAGTCCCATCACGAGAACGACGTTCACGTCGTCGAGATCCTCACCGGGATGATCGAGTACAGGCCCGAAGGCGTATACGGCGAAAAGCCCGTCCTCGCCGGTAAGGAGCGAGCTGGCCTTGTCGCAATCCTCGGCGATGGTGCGCAGCCGTCGAACGGCGGTGTTGTGGTGCATGGCGAACCTCCTGGAACAAGCATGCAACTAACTCAGCGACCAAAAGCGTTCGAGTGGAAGAACGTGCAGGCGGTCCTCGTAGGTGTACGACCGCTGGCCGAGATTGACGACCGCCCCGCCGACGAAGGCGCTGCCGAGCCTGTCCCGTAGCAGCCGCAGTCCAGCGAAGTCGCTTCCGGTCACGGTGCCGGACGCCTTGACTTCGATTGCGGCCACGGAGCCTGCGGCGGTCTCGATGACAAGGTCGACTTCCTGGTGGTCACGCGTGCGGAAATGGGAGAACGCGACCTCCTGCTCCGCCCACCCTGCTTGCTTCATCAGTTCGTTCACAGCGAATGTCTCAACGAGGTGGCCGAACTGGGTCAGGGCCGCGGGCAGCCGACTCGACAGCTTCTGCGAGGTGAGGCCGATGAGATGAGCGGCGAGTCCCGTGTCTACGACATGGGCCTTCGCGCTGCGGATCGCGCGGTTCGCGGCTGAGCGAGTGAACGGTTCTAGGCGGTGGATGAGGAAGACAGCCTCCAAGAGCCCCAGGTAGTCCTTGACTGTCGTGGCATCCAGCCCCACGGCATCGGCGATGTTCGCGACGTTGATCACTTGTCCGGTTTGGTCGGCGAGCCTGCGCAGAATCTGAGGAAGTACCTGGCGTTGGCGGACCTTGCGGATCTCCAGGACGTCCCGCTCGATGACCAGCGTCACGAAATCACGGAACCAGCGGTCGCGAGAGCGTCCAGGGTCGCGGGCCAGTGCGAGCGGGAATCCGCCGGCGAGAATGACCTGCTCGTAGTCACTGCGCGTGGTTGTGGCGGGATCGCTGACGACGAGCGAGGCGGGATCGTTGATCAGGGCGTCGAGGGCGGTTTCCCTGACTCCTGTGATCTCGCCTTGGGACAGCGGCCACATGGTGACGACATGGGCTCGGCCGGTCAGCGACTGACCCGTGGCGGGGAGGGATCCGTACCGGGTGGATCCGGTCAGTATGAACCGTCCCGCGCGCAGGTCTTTGTTCAGCTCGGCCTTGATGGCGTCGAGAAGCTGCGGGACGTGCTGGAACTCGTCGATGCAGACCGGGGCCGGTCGGTCGGCCGCGACGAACAACTCCGGATCCGCGGCGACAGCCCGCCTGGTCGGGAGATCGTCGAGATCCAGGATCTGCACCCCTTCGGCTTCGGCGCAGGCGGCCAGGAGCGTGCTCTTGCCGACGGTGCGTGCCCCGGTCAGAACCACCACCGGTTCGTCGGCAAGCAATTCCGCAAGGACGGGCTGAAGCTGCCGGGCGATCAGTCGCTGCTCGGCCACGGTGCTCCTCGGATCGGTGATCTGCGGGTCCCAAGCTAGCACTTTCGCGGCCACTGAATCCCAGAACTACCGAAACAAATTTCCCAGAATTGTCGGACGTCCGATCTTCCGAACTGTCGCGACCGTGCCAGGGGTCGGCTGCTGCTCGGCACGTCATGGCCCAGGAGTCGGCAGGTCGCCGTCGGTCGGAGGCGCGACAGAATCGTGTCCCGTCTGGCTCGCATGCGGGAGGCTGGGACCGTGAACCGACTGGCTACCGCGACCTCGCCTTATCTGCTCCAGCACGCCGATAACCCAGTCGATTGGTGACCATGGGGCGAAGAGGTGTTCGAGGAGGCGCGGCGCAGAGATGTGCCGATTCTGCTGTCCATCGGGTACGCCGCGTGCCACTGGTGCCACCTGATGCGTTAAGTGGACTAGTTGGTTCGGTGGAGAACCGCTTGGTAGGTCGATTCTCGGCCGTGTTGTCGTCAGTGGGAATATGGATCGGACAGGGTCATAGGCGTGCGAGCAATGCGAAGCGTTTGTTCGGGGAACCGTGTGCCGGCCGTGTAGTAGCGGGCGCGTGTGCGACCGACGGGTTCGAGTACTTCAGCTGTTACCAGATCTCGTAGATCACGTTGGGCCTGCTGCGTGCTGAGATTTTCGGCGTGCTCATAGCGGGAACGACGGACTCGGCCGGCCATCGCCACGTCATGGAGGGCGGACACAATCCGATCGTCGCGGCCCGTGCCCGCTGCGAAGTCCGACAACTCGGTCCACACTCGCCCTGAACGGTCGAGCCGGCCTTGTACCGTTTGAGCTTGCTGGTGGTAAGCCGTGAGGTTGAAGCGAAGCCAGCTGGAGACGTCCTGATCCGGAAGGTACTCGGCACCACGGCGTGCAAGCTCGCGGTAGTACTCCCAGGTATTGCCAGGTCGTCCCAACCACGCCTCGATGGACGAGAATTCGGGGGCGAGAACGCCTTCGCGTGCGATCATCAGTGTCTGCAGTGACCGTGACATGCGCCCGTTGCCATCGGCCCAGGGATGGATCGAAACCAGGTCCAGGTGTGCCATCGCCGCCCGTACAAGGGGATGGCTGTGGTCGTCCCCGTTCAGCCAATCGACGAGTTCATACATGAGACCGGGGATATCCGCCGCGTCCGGAGCTGTATAGGCGGCGATGCTGGGGTCGCGGGCATCAGTGACGTAGACGGGTCCGCGACGCCACTGCCCGGCTGGCTTCCGATTGCTGTGTCGGTGGCCTTGCAGCATCCAGTGCAGCCCGTTGAGGAGGCCCTTGCTGTAGCTGAAGTCGCCCGAATCATGCAGAGCTTGGACGTACGTCATCATCTGTTGGTAAGCGAGTGTCTCCTGGCGGTCGTCTTCGGAGACGTCAACGTCACGCTCGCCGTCGAGCAGGTCTTCGACGTCGACTGTGGAGACTTTGAAGCCTTCGATGGAGTTCGACGCCGCCACTGCGTCAGCCGTGAGGAACTTCCGCAGTCCTGCTGTCCACCTCGAGGGCGAGGAGGCTACTTGGTGCTTCAATCTGTCCCGGGCACGGTCGATCTCGCCGAGTACACGCTGGTCATCGGCGTCGAGCTTGGGTGTCGGGTACAGCATGCATCAATGATAGTTTGACGCAATCATTGCGTCAAACTAGGCTCGATTCCAGAACCTGCGAGGACTCGGGATGCCGGGATGGCCGTAGTCGGCCGGCGGAGTGGCCGCCTAGACGAGATCTCCGAGGCGCTGGCCGGTACGTTCGAGCACCCATTCTCGTGGCCCACTTGCCTCACGGCCGACGTACGCCTTCAAGGCCGGCGAAGGTTCCGCGAACCTGCGCCCGTCATCGATCTGTAGGCACCCGTCATCGGTGACCTCGGCGTAGAACGTTCGCTTCTTGCGAGGCTGGTGGTGGACCAACCGGTCTCCAGGGCGTAGTGCTCCTGACTTCAGCAGGGGAAGGAGAACGCCCGGTTTTGCCGGAGCCGTCGGTGTCGGGGGCCGGCTCAGAAGCACTCGCCGCAGCACGTCGTTGGGGTCGCGATCAGTGAACGGGATCGCGAGTGCCTGCAGGCTTGCCCAGACCTCATCGTCGATCTCGATCTTCCTTCGAGCCATGCTCAGCGCCTTCCTTGGTTCCTCTACCCTTTGAAGGTTAACGATGGCAAGCTTGCAAGGGTACGTCAAGGCTCACGCGATTCGCTGACGAGGGGTGAATGGTCGTCTGCGATGGATCGGCTCAAGGCGGTCGAAGCGTTGGCGCTAGCTAGTCCTCGTCACACGCGGGTGGCGGGGCATCGAGCGAAGCCCGCGACGAGCGCCCGTCTTGCCCACGCCATGGCCGCGGAAAGTGCGAAACGGCTCGGTGTCTTCATGTGTCGAAGGCCAGGGTGGTGTTGAAGGGTCATGCGAGGATTGACCTCATGAACCGGCTCGCGAACGCCACTTCCCCCTACCTCCTCCAGCACGCCGACAACCCCGTCGACTGGTACCAATGGGGCGATGAGGCGTTCGCCGAGGCGCGGCGCCGGGATGTTCCACTCCTCATCTCCATCGGCTACGCCGCGTGCCACTGGTGCCATGTGATGGCGCACGAGAGCTTCGAGGATGAGGCGATCGCGGCGTTGATGAATGAGAAGTACGTGTGTGTGAAGGTGGATCGGGAGGAGCGGCCTGATGTGGATGCCGTCTATATGGCGGCTACGCAGGCGATGACGGGGGGTGGGGGGTGGCCGATGACGGTGTTCGCCACGCCGGAGGGGAAGCCTTTTCAGGCCGGCACGTACTATCCGCCGGTGGCTCGGCATGGGTTGCCTTCGTTCCGGCAGTTGTTGGTGGCCGTGGATCGTGCCTGGGGTGATATCCGGGACGATGTGGTGCGGGCCGGGGATGGGCTGGTTGCGGAGTTGGCGCACAATGCGCGGATCGTGGCTGGGGCGGATGGGGTGCCGGATGCCGGGGTGTTGGGTGGTGCGGTTGGGGTTTTGTTGCGGGAGTTCGATGCCGAGCGGGGCGGGTTCGGGGGTGCGCCGAAGTTTCCGCCGTCGATGACGTTGGAGCAGTTGCTGCGGCATCATGCGCGGACCGGGGATGTGGACGCGCTCGCGATGGTGTTGCGGACGTGTGAGGCGATGGCGCGGGGCGGCATCTACGACCAGCTCGGCGGGGGGTTCGCGCGCTACTCCGTGGACAATGCGTGGGTGGTGCCGCACTTCGAGAAGATGCTGTATGACAATGCCCTGCTTCTCCGCGCCTACCTGCATCTGCGTCGGGCGACCGGTGACGCGGTGGCGTTGCGTGTCGTCGGCCAGACCGCCGACTGGATGCTGCGGGAGCTGTGGCTGGGAGGCGCGGGCGGTGGGTTCGCCTCCTCGCTCGACGCCGACACGGACGGGGTCGAGGGCAAGTTCTACGCCTGGGACGCCGATCAGTTGGTCGATGTCCTCGGTGAGGAGGACGGGGCCTGGGCCGCGGAAGTCTTCAATGTGACGGCCGAGGGCACCTTCGAGCACGGCCTGTCCGTCCTGCAACTGTTGCAGGAGCCTGATGATGTGGGCCGGTTTGAGCGCGTGCGCGGTCGGCTGTTCGAGGCGCGCCGCGACCAGCGCACGGCGCCGGGCCGGGACGACAAGGTCGTGGCGGCGTGGAACGGGCTCGCGGTGGCGGCGTTGGCCGAGGCCGGGGCGTTGACCGGGCGGCCGGAGTTGGTGGCGGCGGCGCGACAGACTGCTGAGATGCTGGAGCGCGTCCACTGGGACGACAAGGCGGGACGGCTGACGCGCACCTCGCGCGACGGCGTTGCGGGCAGCCAGAATCCGGGCGTGCTGGAGGACTACGCCAACGTCGCCGAGGGCCTTCTCGCGCTGTACGGGGTGACCGGCGAGCCGCGCTGGTTCGCGTTCGCGGGCCGGTTGTTGGACGTCGTCCTCGACGAGTTCCGCGATGAATCAGGCCTCTTCTATGACACCGCCGCCGATGCCGAGGCCCTGATCTTCCGGCCGGCGGATCCGACCGACAACGCCTCGCCCGCCGGTACCTCCGCCGCGGCCGGTGCCCTGCTGACCTACGCCGCGCTTACCGGTTCGGGACGCCATCGCGAGGCCGCGGAGCAGGCGCTGCGCTTCACCGGTGCGCTGGCCGAGAAGGCGCCGAGGTTCGCGGGCTGGGGGCTGGCGGTCGCCGAGGCCGTGGCGGACGGGCCGCGTGAGGTGGCGATCGTGGGCGAGTGGGGTGCGGGGACGTCGGGGACGTCAAACGGCGCTGGGACGGACAAGGGCGAGAGGACAGCTCAGGGCGACGGCACCGACGCAGCCGGCAGCGCCGACGAATCCCCCAGCAGCCAGGCCTTCCGCGCCCTGCACCAGATCGTCTTCGCCAGCAACGCCCCGGGCCTGGTCATCGCGGTGACCCCGCCGGTCGGGACGGCGGCCGGCGAAAGCCTCCCGGAACTGCTCAGCGGCCGGCCCACCATCAACGGTGAACCGGCCGCGTACGTCTGCCGTGGCTTCGTATGTCAGACCCCGACGACAGTCCTCTCAGAGCTGGCGGTACAGCTGCGCTAGTTCTTGCCGGAGCTGGAGGCTGGGTGACCAGCCTTCTGCTGCGAATCACTCCCCTTGCCCGCGCTGGGCACATGCAGCGCCGGCGAAGGGGGCACCGACGCGATCGCCTTGTTCCACACCGGCGACTGCACGACCTTCGTCGTCTGATCCACCGTCAGCGGCAGCGCCGAGGCGGTGGTGCCGCCCTTCTCCTGGGCCTGGTTGAGGACCTGGAAGTCGACCATGATGCCGTCGGTGCGGTACCAGGAGACTTCGATCCGCTTCGAGGTCGGGTCGCCGTTTCCCGCCGGCCACTCGGGCCCGTTGAATATCTCCAGGTGCGAGCCGTCGGGCAGGTTCTGTACGGAGAAGTACGGCGGCAGCGAGCCGTTCGGGTCCTGCCAGGGCTCGCGGTTGACGACCAGCGAGACGCTGCCGACCCCGGCCGGGTAGCTGACCCGCAGGGTGGCGAAGGGCCCGCCGGCATCGCCCGTCCCGGCCTTGTACAGCACTTTCTCGTCGCTGAAGTGGTACGGCTGCAACGTCTGCTCCAGCCACGTCACCATGTCGTCGCCGCTCACCGGCGGCGCGGCCGGGGTGGTCGGGGTGGTTGGGGTGCCCGGGCTGCTCGGGTCGCCCGGCGCGCCAGCCGCGGGGGACGTCGGCGCGGCGAGCGCGCCGTCGTCTGAGGAACTGTGCGACAAGGCGGCCGATCCGGCCGAGACGCTCGTCCCCGAACCGCCGTCGCCGCCGTGGCCGGGGACGATCATCGCCACCGCGCCGAACACCGCGGCCACGCCGAGCGTCGCGCCGGAGATCTGGGAGATGCGGCGGGTGCGGCGCTTGCGCACCCCCCGCTCGATACCGCCGGCGGTCAGCTCGCCGACGTTGGGGTGCAGGTCCTGCATCGCGGTGCGCATGACACCGGCCAAGTCTTCAGGCATGTCAGCTTCCTTCTTTCTCGGAGCCACAGGGTGCTGATTCTCAGGTGAGGGCGAGATCCGGAAGCAGATCACCCAGCGAGCCCCGCAGCCGGGCCAGGGCCCGGTTGGTGCGGGTGCGCACCGCGCCGGAGCTGGCGCCCATGATGTGCGCCACCTCCTCGACGCTGCGGTCCTCCCAGAACCGCAGGACCAGCACGGCGCGGTCCTTGGCAGGCAGGGCCGCCAGGCCCTCCAGCAAGGTCACGCGCAGGGAGGCGTCCGCCTCGTGGAACTCGGCCTCCGGCAGCCGGGACGAGGGCAGCTCCCGGGAGCTGCGCTTGCGCCGGGCCGAGATGAACGTCCGGGTCAGCACGGTCTGCGCGTAGGCGTCCGGGTTCTCGATGCGCCGCTTGCGCCCCCACACCGCGTAGACCTTGCCCAGCGTCTCCTGGACCAGGTCCTCGGCTTGGTGCCAGTCCCCGCTCATCAGGTACGCGGTACGGAACAGGTGTGGGGTCCGCGCCGAGGCGAACTCCAGGAACTCATCGTCGTGCTTCGCCATGGGCCACCCCGCGCTTCCCTCGTCGAACATTCCACCCGTACCGACGCCGGGCCTGCGGTCCGTGTTACAGACACTTCAATGCGTATTTCTACGTCGCCTGACGGATCAGGCCTCTGGTGCCCCGCGCCTACATTGGAGCCCGGCGCCGGAACAGGCAGCTGGCGCCGATGAACGCGTTCAGAACGATGCCACGAGAACCACTCATGCCGTACGGAACCGGGGTGTGGCCCGGCCCGAGACGCCGCGACGAGTGGCGACGACGAGGGCGGTGCGACGCTCGAGTCGTCCAAGATCGACCCGGCATAGATAAATAGACAAATTCACAGAGAGACGGTCACGGAGAGACGGTCACTGAGAGAAACCTTCGAGAAGTCGTCGCGAGGGTCAACGGCGTCCCGTGTGTGGACGGGTGCCGGTACCCGCGCTGGCTGGTGAAAGGACTGAAGGGCTAGAAGGAACTGGAGATTGCGGTGAAGCCGCGCGTGTGGCGCGCACACTGATCGACACAGGTCTCGCAGACCTCCCTGGGGGGACCAGGGGGCAGGGCCGGGCGTTCGCTGATGGCGAACGCCCGGCCCTCAGTCGTGTCCCCGGGAACCTGTCGCAGTCGATGTAATCGTGTAATCGTGGATACATGAGTACACGGGAAGAACTGATCGAGAAGACGCGAGGGTGGTTCACGGGACGGCTGCCGGAGGACCTGTTCGAGGGCGCGCCGGAGGTCACCGTCGACCGTGAGGAGATCACGGTGGTCGGGCGGATACCGGAGCCCACATATGCCGAAGGCGCTTCGGAGGCGGAGAAGGCCGCCGCCGTCGAAGGCCGCATCAAGGAGTTCCGGGAGCGCACACGCGAGGCGCGGATGGCCGTGGCCCGGGACGCGGAGCACAAGTTCAGGCGCAAGGTCTCCTGGGGCGTGCGGTGCGGGGACCAGGGGCGGTTGTACACGCACCTGTCCGTGCCGGTGATGACCCGGCTGAAGCAGCCCGAGCGCGCGTTGCTGGACACCTTGGTGGACGGCGGTGTGGCGCGCAGTAGGAGCGAGGCGCTGGCCTGGTGCGTACGGCTCGTGGAGAAGCACGCCGGCGACTGGGTCGGCGACCTGCGGGACGCGATGCGCAAGGTCGAGGAGGTCCGGGAAACCGGGCCGGACCGTGATGGCGGACAGGCGGACGACGGCGGGCACGGGGACGCCTAGTCTCCTGGGTCGGGGCTAGACATCGGGGGAGTTCCACGGCGCGCGCTGCCGCCTTGGGGGCAGCTCATTACGGTTCGCTGAACAGCGGCGTCGCATGGGGTGCGGCGCCGCTTTCGGCGTCTAGCGTCGGCGGCATGAGGGTTCTGGTCACCGGTTCCGCCGGGTTCATCGGGTCGCACGTCGTCGAGGCGCTGACGGCGGCCGGGCACGAGGTCCAGACGTTGGACCTGGTGGACGGCGCCGACGTGCGGGAGGCCGACGAGGTCCGCAGGGCACTGCGAGGGGTGGACGCGGTCTGCCATCAGGCGGCGAAGGTCGGCCTGGACCGGACGGTCGCCGACGCGCCGGATTACGTGTCCCACAACGGCTTCGGGACGTCTATCCTGTTGGCCGGGATGGCCGAGACGGGAGTGCGGGCGCTGGTCTTCGCCTCGTCCATGGTCGTCTACGGCGAAGGCCGGTACGAGTGTCCCGAGCACGGCTGGGTCCGTCCCGGCCCGCGCCGCGAGGACGATCTGATCGCAGGGTCCTTCGAACCGCCGTGCCCGATCTGCGCAGAGCCGCTGGCCCCCGGTCTGGTCGGTGAGGACGCACCGCTGGACCCACGCAACGTTTACGCCGCCTCGAAAGTGATGACCGAGCACCTGGCGGCTTCGTGGGTGCGGCTGGCCGACGGCGTCCGGGCCGTGGCCCTGCGCTATCACAACGTCTACGGCCCCCGGCTGCCGCGCGATACGCCCTACGCGGGAGTCGCGGCACTGTTCCGCTCGGCCCTGCTGCGGGGCGAGGCGCCGGCGGTGTTCGAGGACGGCGGCCAGCGGCGGGATTTCGTGCACGTACGGGACGTCGCTACCGCGAACGTGGCGGCGCTGGAGTGGGCTTTCGAGGCGGCCGGACGCGGGACCAGTGAGCTGCGAGCCTACAACGTCGGCAGCGGAACGCCGCGCACCGTCGGGGAGATGGCCGCCGAACTGGCGCGCGCGATGGCCGGTCCGGCGCCGGTGGTGACCGGCGGCTACCGGCTCGGGGACGTCCGGCACATCACGGCGTCCAGCGCCCGGATCCGCGACGAACTCGGCTGGCGGCCGGGGGTCGGCTTCGCCGACGGGATGGCGGAGTTCGCGCTAACCCATTCGCTCGCCTAGCGCGCCGTTCGCGCGGCCGGTGCCCAAGCTTGGTGCTATGAGTACTGACTACAGCGGCGGCCAGGACCCTGCGAACAGCGTGATGGTGAGCACGATGAACGACCTGCCCGGCTTCCGGATCGAACGGGTGTTGGGCGAGTGCTTCGGGCTGACGGTCCGCGCGCGCAACATCGGCAGCTCGTTCGGGTCGGCGATGAAGTCGCTGAAGGGCGGCGAGCTGAAGGGGCAGACGAAGATGCTCGTCGACAGCCGGATGGAGGCGATGGCCCGGCTGACCGAGGAAGCTGCGAACCGGGGCGGGAACGCCGTGCTGGCGATGCGGTTCGAGACCTCGCCGGGTGAGCTCGGGACTGAGATCTGTGCTTACGGGACCGCGTGCGTGGCCAGTCCGCTCAACCAGGGCTAGAGGCAGAGCCAGAGACCAGTGCTCCAGGGCCAGGGTCAGGGTCAGGGTCAGGGTCAGGGTCAGGGCCAGGGCCAAGAACCGGCCTGGAAGGGCTAACGCCCGAGGAACTTGCCGAGCTTCTTCGGCTTGGGATACCGCACCGAGACCTCGCCGAACAACGCGATCCCGCGCAGCACCACGACCGGCGAGTCCGGGGTGATCGGCACGTCGCCGGCGGCGTTGCGGTCCGAGCCGCTGCGCGACCCGAAGACCGCGGTGCCCTCGTCCCGCACCACGACGCCGTGCGGCACCTTGATCTCGATCGAGCCGAACACCGCGTTCGCGACGATGACCACCTCGCGCTGGGTCAGCACCGCCTCCCGCAGGTCGATCGTGACCTGGCCGAAGATCGCCGCGGCGGTGGTCTGGGACGGCACCAGCCAGCGTCCGCCGCGCTTCTGCTCGGCGAAGACCGCGGTGACGCTGGAGCCCGGCGCGTACTCGGCGGGCATCGTCGGAATCGGGCCGCCCGGGCCCGGCACGGGGGACGCGGTGTGGGTGTGGCGCTGCGGCAGGTCCGACAGCAACGGCGTCAGTTCGCCGAGGGTCTTGGCCTGGTACGTGCGGTCCAGGCGCTCGTTGTGCTCTTCGACGTCCAGACGGCCCTCGGCGTAGGCCTCCCGGAGGGCTTCGGCCACGCGGTCCCGGTCGGCGTCGGAGGCGCGCATGGTGTTGTGGGGATCGTTGGCCGGAAAAGCTGCGGGCACGCTCACCTTGTGCACTATACGCGGGGCGATCGTGGGAGGGGCTTGTCGGCGGCAGGCTCGGCGAGGTCGGTGGGCTTGACGGGGCCGGCGGCCTCAGCGGAGTGGCGAGGCCCGGATCTGAGGCGTCGCCTACTCTTCAGCGCTTGTCTCGACGTTCAGCGAGGCCTCCCGCACGGCCGCCTCGGGGTCCCCGGCGCGCACGGCGTCCAGCAGGGTGCTGTGCCCGGCGACGAGGAACCGGTCGAAGTCGGTGCGCAGCGCCCGGTCGTACAGAACAGTGCGCAGCGCGCTGCCGATCTCCAGATAGAGGTCGAGCAGCAGGGGGTTCCCGGCGGCGGCGACCATCGCGGTGTGGAAGTGCGCGTCCGCCTCGACCCACTCGTCGACCCACGAGGTGTCGCCCGGGCTGGCCTTCTCGACCTTGCGCGCCGCGACGTCGCGGGCGGCCAGGGCGTCCGAGCACGCGTCGAGGTCGGCGGCGTCGGCCCGGCCGGCGGCCAGCCGCGCGGCCTCGACCTCGATGGCGCGGCGGACTTCCTGCACGTGGTCGTGCGTCGTGGCCTGGATCTCGCGGCGCAGCGCACCGGAGAGCTCGCTTCGGGCCCGGACGTACGTCCCGTCACCGCGGCGCACCTCCAGCAACCCGGCGTGCGCCAGCGCCCGCACCGCTTCGCGGACCGTGCCGCGCCCCACGTTCAGGGCCTCGACCAGCTCCGGTTCGGTGGGGATGCGGGCGTCCACGGGCCAGGCGCCGCTGCTGATCTGTTCGCGGAGCTTGTCGATGACTTCGTCGACCAGGGAGCCGCGCTGGATGCCGGTGAGTCCGTTCGCCACGACGGCAGTCTTTCAGTTCGCGGCCGGGGCCATCGAGTCGGAGTCCCCGGACTCGCTGATCAATGTGCCGCGCTTGGGTGACCCCACGTAGGCCGCGACCACTCCCTGGGCCAGCACCACGACCACCATGATGGCCAGCGGGACGGTCCAGCTGTGCAGCGCGTGGCCCAGGATGCCGAACATGATCGGGCCCATCGCGGCGATGAGATAGCCGGCCGACTGGGAGAACGCGGACAGCGCCGCGGTGCCGGCCGGGGTGCCGCCGCGCAGCCCGATCATCGTCAGTACCAGGGGGAAGGCGGCCATGCCGACGCCGATCAGGACCGCGGCCAGGTAGGCCAGCGAGCCCGGGGCGACGATCAGGGTGCCGAAGCCGAGCGCGAAGACCACGCCGAGGGACATGGCCAGCAGCCGCTGGCTGCGCAGCCGGGCGGCGGTCAGCGGCACGATGAACGACAGCGGCGCGTTGACCGCGAACGTCACGCTCAGCACGGTGCCGGCGGCGGCCGAGGACATGCCGTGGTCGTGCAGCACGCTCGGGATCCAGCCCATGACCACGTAGCCGGACATGCTCTGCAGCCCGAAGGCGACGGTCATGGCCCAGGCCAGCTTGGACTTGGCCAGCGACTTCAGCGGGATGTGCGGCGCCTGCGCGGCGGTGCTGACCGTGCGGTCGTGGCGGCGGCGGTGCGGGTGGCTGGCCATCCACAGCGCCAGACCGGCCAGGGCCGGGATCGTCCAGAACTCCAGGCCGCCGGACGGGCCGCCGAGGGTGTCGGACAGCGGGACGGCGATACCCGCGGCGACGGTCGAGCCCAGGGCGATCATCGTGGAGTAGATGCCGGTGATGGCGCCGATCCGGTGCGGGAAGTAGGTGCGCACCACGACCGGCAGCAGGACGTTGCCCAGCGCGATGCCGATGCCGGCCAGGACCGAACCGGCCAGCAGGCCCGGGACGTCCGGGATGCCGCGGACCGCGGAGCCGGCGACCAGGACCGCCAGGCTCGCGGCCAGGACGGATCCGGCGCCGTGCCGCCGGGCCAGCCAGGAGCCGGCGGGACCGGCGAAGGCGAAGATCACGACCCAGAGCGTGGGGAGCAGGGTGACGACGCCGGCCCCGAGGTGCAGGCGGTCGCGGAGCTGGTCCAGCAGCGGGCCGGTGGAGGAGACGCCGAGCCGCAGGTTGGCCGCGACCAGGATGATCCCGGCCAGGATCAGCGCGCCGCCGGCCAGGCGCTGCTGGTCGCGTTCCCCGGGTTCGGCCGGTTCGGTGGGCTCGCCGAGGCGCTCGATGGTTTCGAGGGCTCCGGTGGTTTTGAGAGCCCCGGTGCTTTCGAGGGCTCCCGCGCTTTTGACGGCTCCCGCGGTCTCAAGGCTTTCGACGAGCTCGGCGGGACCGTCGTGGCCGTCGTGGCCGGTGCGGCGGTGCTTGCCCCGGGACGCGCCGGGCCGCTCGAGCGATATCGTCATGCGTCCGATGGTAAGACGTATGATGTTTAGCGGCAACTTCGCGTGCGGCGGGTGTGGCACACGGCACAAGCAGGGGCTCCGTGGGGCGTGAGTACGCTGGGGACATGCCTGACTTCGAGTACGCCGACCTCCTCCCAGCGGGGCCGGACGAGACCCCGTACCGCCTGCTCACCACCGAGGGCGTCAGCACCGTCGAGGCCGGCGGGCGCACGTTCCTGCAGGTCGAGCCGGAGGCGCTGCGGCTGCTCACCGAGACCGCGATGCACGACATCGCGCACTACCTGCGGCCCACGCACCTGCAGCAGCTGCGGAACATCCTGGACGACCCCGAGGCCTCGCCGAACGACCGGTTCGTGGCGCTGGACCTGCTCAAGAACGTCAACATCTCGGCCGGCGGTGTGCTGCCGATGTGCCAGGACACCGGCACCGCGATCGTGATGGGCAAGCGCGGCCAGAACGTGCTGACCGCCGGCGGGGACGAGGCGCACATCGCGCGCGGGGTGTACGACGCCTACACCCGGCTGAACCTGCGGTACTCGCAGATGGCGCCGCTGACGATGTGGGACGAGAAGAACACCGGCTCGAACCTGCCGGCGCAGGTCGAGCTGTACGCCACCGACGGCGACGCGTACAAGTTCCTGTTCATGGCCAAGGGCGGCGGGTCGGCGAACAAGTCGTACCTGTATCAGGAGACGAAGGCGATCCTGAACCCCAAGGCGATGATGAGGTTCCTGGAGGAGAAGATCCGCTCCCTGGGGACCGCGGCCTGCCCGCCGTACCACCTGGCGATCGTGATCGGCGGCACCTCGGCGGAGTTCGCGCTGAAGACCGCCAAGTACGCCTCCGCGCACTACCTGGACACGATGCCGAAGCAGGGCTCGATCACCGCGCACGGCTTCCGGGATCTGGAGCTGGAGGCCGAGGTGCTGGAACTGACCCGGCAGATCGGCATCGGCGCGCAGTTCGGCGGCAAGTACTTCTGCCACGACGTGCGCGTCATCCGCCTGCCCCGGCACGGCGCCTCGCTGCCGGTGGCGCTGGCCGTGTCCTGCTCGGCCGACCGCCAGGCGCTGGGCAAGATCACCAGCGAGGGCGTGTTCCTGGAGCAGCTGGAGTTCGAGCCCGGCCACTTCCTCCCGGAGACCACGGACGAGCACCTCGACGACGACGTGGTCCGCGTCGACCTGACCCGCCCGATGTCCGAGATCCGCTCGGAGCTGTCGAAGTACCCGGTGAAGACCCGGCTGTCGCTGACCGGCACCCTGGTCGTGGCCCGCGACATCGCGCACGCCAAGATCAAGGAACGCCTCGACGCCGGCGAACCGATGCCGCAGTACATGAAGGACCACCCGGTGTACTACGCCGGCCCGGCCAAGACCCCCGAGGGCTACGCCTCCGGCTCCTTCGGCCCGACCACCGCCGGCCGCATGGACTCCTACGTGGCGCAGTTCCAGGCCGCCGGCGGCTCGATGGTGATGCTGGCGAAGGGCAACCGCTCCAAGCAGGTCACCGACGCCTGCGCCGAACACGGCGGCTTCTACCTCGGCTCGATCGGCGGCCCCGCGGCCCGCCTGGCGCAGGACTGCATCAAGAAGGTCGAGGTGCTGGAGTACGCCGAGCTCGGGATGGAGGCCGTGTGGCGGATCGAGGTGGAGGACTTCCCGGCTTTCATCGTGGTGGACGACAAGGGGAGTGACTTCTTCCAGGACACGACCGGTCCGGTGATGCGGATCGGGTCGAAGCCGCCGACGGGCTGAGACGTGGCAGCCGAAGCCATAGCGGAACCACTCGTCCTGGTCCTGCGGCCAGGGCAGCGAAAGCGGCTCCTGGCCTATGCCCTGGGATGTGTGCTCGTCGCCGTAGTGTGCGCTGTCATCAGTGCCCTGCAAGGCGTCGGTCACAACGGTGGGCGGTCTGGCTACTTCGTGCCGATCCTGGCCGTGGTCGCGGCCGTGAACGCGGTGTTCCTGGTGGACACCGCGTTCGGCCGCACGGTTGTCGACCAGGAAGGCGTCACCTTGTGGCGTCCCCTTCGCCGCCGCATCGTGCGCTGGGACGACGTCGATGCTTTCGAGCAGAAGGAGTCGGGAGACGGCGACGTCAGTCGGGTCCTGCTGCGCACCGGTTCCGGCCGGCGGCGTGTGCTGCCGGCGCCGATGAACGCGTCGTGGGGGCTGGACAACGATCTGGGCGCGGAGGTTCGCGAATTGCGGGCGCGGCTGGCGATGGTTCGTGGCGAAGTCGGGGTGGGTGGCCGTTCCGCTTAGGTAGATGGCTGATTAGGTGGATGGCTGCTGAGCTACTGCCTTCGTGCCATCGCCGCTTCGAGGATCGCCCGCGCGTGTGCTTCGGCGACTGCCTCGTCGTTGAGGAGATAGGGCGGGCAGGTCTGCGCCGGAGGCTGGGCGTCGGCTTGGACCGGAGGCTGGGCGTCGGCTTGGACCGGAGGCTGGGCGTCGGTCGCAGGCCGGGCGTCGGCCGGGGGCTGGCTGTCGCTGCCGGCCAGAGCCGCGATGAGCTCGGGGATCTGGTCGGCGCCGAGGTGGTGCGGGCGGAGTTCGGTCAGGCCGGTGAAGACGAAGGCCACCTGGTTCTCGCCCGGGGTGTAGCGGAATTCGTAGTCTGCGAAACCCGCGACCGCGCCGCCGATTTCGTTCCCGGTCTCGGTGGAGCTGCCGCGGGCGGTGCCGCGGGTTAGCGCGGCGCCCATGACTTCGGCGTCCTGGCCGCGCCGGGCGTTGGGGCGGGCGAGGAAGGGGCAGGTGAAGGCGGCGAAGAGCATGCAGATGCGGTGGCCGGGTGCCTCGGGGGAGGGCGCCTTGTTGGCGACGCTGCGGCCGGCGGCCTGGGCCGCGACCAGCGCCTCTGTTTCGGCGGCCGCTATCACGCGGTAGACCGGGCCGGGGGGCATCGGGGTGCCGCAGATCGAGCAGCGGCGCTCGACCGCGCAGATCAGGGAGCGGGCGGCGCTGGTGATGGCGAACGTCGGGTGGCCTTCGGGATCGCGCGGCGTGATGGCCGGGGTCGGGTAGCCGCGGGCATCGTGCGGCAGGGCGGCTATCGCGGGCGGCACCGGGATCGCGCGGGGCGTCATGGCGCTATTGAAGCACCGGCGCGGTGACTGTGGGGCGTGATCAAGTGCGCGGTACGTGGCGGTAGCATCACGAAACGGTCATCACCGCGCAAAAGTTGATAACTGATCGGCAACAACCCTTGGCGTTTCAGCCATTTCTCAGCATGATTTGCTGGTGGGTCGGAGCTGGCGCTTCACCTGGGGCGGGGACTGATGAAGCGCCAGCTCCGCTCGCCGTTTTCCGGGCGGTGCGGGGAAGCGGCTCTGAGTCGGGGCGGTCACCATCGGCATTGGACGTACCATCCGCTCCGGCTGCACCAGCCGCACCGGCAACCGCGCGGCCGAGACCGCGTCCCGCATCGCCGCCGCCAGCCCGCCGAACTCCTCGGCGCGCGCCGACGACGACCGGTGGACCAGCCCGATCCGCCGCGAAGGCGCCGTCCCGTCGAAGCGCCGCGCCTCCAGACCCGACCCGGCGCGGGCGTCCACGGCGACCGCCGTCTCCGGCAGCAGTGTCACGCCGATCCCGCCGGCCACCAGCTGGACCAGCGTCGACAGCGAGGCTGCCCGCGTCGCCCCGGAGTCGGTGACGCCGACCTCGGTGCACACGTCCAGCGCCTGGTCTCGCAGGCAGTGGCCTTCTTCCAGCAGCAGGATCTCGTGTTCCTTGAGCACCGCACGCGAGACCGGTCCGTCCCCGGCGGGCAGCGTGTGCTCGGGCGCGACGACCAAGAAGTCCTCGTCATAAAGCGCCAGTTCCTCAACGCCCGCCGGCCCGGCCGGCAACGCCAGCAGCCCGAGGTCCAGCCGGCCGGTCGCTATCCCGTCGAGCAGTACTGCCGTCTGCTCCTCGTGCACGAACAGATCCAAGTCCGGGAACCGCTTCTTCAACGGCCGCAGCAGCGCTGGAAGCAGATACGGCGCCAACGTCGGGATCACCCCGACCTTCACCGTCCCGGTGAACGGCTGACGCGCCGCGGCCGCTTCCTCGACCAGGTCGTCCATCGCCGCCAGCACCCGCTGGGCGTGCCGCGCCACCCGCTCCCCGGACGGCGTCAGCAGCACCTTCCGCGTGGTGCGCTCGACGAGCCGGGTCCCCAGGTTCTCCTCCAGCGCCGCGATCGCGCCGGACAGCGCCGGCTGGCTCATCCCGAGCATCGCGGCCGAGTCCCGGAAGTGCAGATGCTCGGCGACCGTCGCGAAGGCCTTGAGCTGGGCGATGGTCGGGGTGCGGAGCGGGGTGCGGAGGGACGTGGCGGTATTTGAGCGCGGCAGGGCGCGGACAGGCACAGCGGTGCTCCAGGCATGCGCGGTTGCGATTGATAGACGAACTTTATCGCGGTATGCGCATTGTTCGGCGCGCGGTGATCAATCGCCTGGGCGGCTGGAGTCCAGGCGGCCGGAGTCCGGGCGACTGGAGTCCGGGCGGCTGGAGTCCGGCCGCACCAGCGACGCCAGCAGCTCCCGGTAGTGCTCGAACCCCGGATCGTCGGCGTCCGCCTCCTTCGCGGCCTCGTCCCAGCGCCGCAGCCGCACGGCGTCCGCCGAGTGCGGATCGGCCTCGAACGCCGCGACCTCCTCGGCCGACATCGGACCGCCCTGCACCGACAGCGTGTAGACCGAGGCGGCGGACAGCTTGGCGAAGTACCCCGGCTCGACCGCGCACAGGTAGCGCTTGGCGGCGACGTGCATCCGCACCGGCTCGGTGACCTCCGGCCCGAACCACCCCGCGAGCCAGTCCGCGCCCTGGTGGCTGTGCCGGTTGTCGCGGCCGGCCATCAGGTCCCGGCCGTGCACGGCGCCGGTGAAGTGGCCGACGTCGTGCAGCAGCGCGGCCGCGACGAGCGTCGGTGCCGCGCCGTCCCGCTCGGCCAGCGCCGCCGCCTGGAGCATGTGCTGGGCCTGGGTGACCGCCTCGCCGAGGTATTCGGCGCCGCCCTCGCCGGTGAACAGGGCGGCGATCCGGTCCACGACGGCCTCGGGGGCGTCGGCTGCTTCAGGGGTGTTCGCGCTCACTCTCCGAACGGTAGCCACCGGCCGACGTGCGGCGTAACCAACGATCGGCCTATGGCGGCCATCAAGCAGATGTACGGAGGGCAGCCATGAAAGCCGCGGCCCGCCGGGTGATCTCCTCCCAGTCCCCGGCCATCACGACGTCCGGCGGCACCACATCAGTACCCGCACACACCGCGAGCGCCCCCTGCGCCAGGAAGTCGGCGGCGTTGCCCGCGTTGACGCCGCCGGAGGCCACCAACGGCAGTCCCGGATACGGCCCGCGCAGGTCCTTGAAGTAGCCGGGGCCGAAAGCCTTGGCCGGGAAGATCTTCACGGCCGCGGTGCCGAGGTCCAGGGCGGTCGCGACCTCGGTCGGGGTCAGCGCCCCGAGCACGACCGGGATCCCGGCGCCGTGCGCGGCCTCGGCGACCTCCGGCCGCAGGCCCGGGGTGACGAGGAACGACACGCCGGCGTCGATCGCGTCCTTCGCCTGCTCGGCGGTCAGCACGGTCCCGGCGCCTATGCGGTGCCCGGCGGCGACGGCGGCCCGAAGGTGCGGGACCACGTTCGGCGTGCTGAACGTGAGCTCGGTATAGGTGATGCCGCCGGCGGCCAGCGCCGCGCACAGAGCCGGTGCGTCAGGGATCGAAGGTGCCCGGACCACGGCTATGACCGGTTCGGCGGCCAGGGCTTCGCGGAACTCCGGGTGCGGAAGGTCGAAAATCATAAGGCTGATACCCCCTGCTCGTCTCGTCGCAGCGCCCGGCCCGGGAGCGCTCCGGTGGGCCTGCCGTCGGTCACCACCGACACGCCGTTGACCAGCACCTCGACGATCCCCTCGGCGGCCCGGCGCGGCTCTTCGAACGTCGCGGCGTCGCGCACGGTCCGTGGATCGAACAGCACGAGATCCGCGTGGTGGCCGACCCGGACCAGACCGCGCCGGTCCAGGCGCAGCCGTCGGGCCGGGCGGCCGGTCATCCGCGCGACGGTCTCCTCCAGCGTCAGTACTTTGAGATCGCGGCTGTAGTGGCCGAGATAGCGCGGGAACGTGCCCCAGGCCCGGGGATGCGGACGGGCCCCGACCAGCAGGCCGTCACTGCCGACCGTGTGCGTGCGGTGCCGCATGATGGCCCGCACGTTCTCCTCGTTGCCGACGTGGTGCAGGATCGAGGTGCCGAGCCGGTCCTCGCGCAACAGGTCGAAGAACACCTCGGTGCCGGTCACGGCCCGGGCCGCCGCGATCTGGGCCACGTTCTGCCCGACGACGCCGGCCAGCGCGGGGTCGCGGACGCCGGAGATCTGGATGGTCCGCCAGTCGATGACCATGCCGTGGTTGCCGTCGCTGCCGCGGTCCTCGACATCGCGCCGGATCCGCTCCCGGGACGCCGGATCCGCCAGGCGCGCCAGCGTCGCGTCCGGGCCGCCTTCGGCGGACCAGCTCGGCAGCAGCGCGGCCAGGGTCGTGGAGCCCGGTAGATAGGGGTAGGTGTCCAGGCTGATGTCGCAGCCCTCTGCCAAGGCCGCGTCGACCAGTTCCAGGAACTTGGCGGCGCGGCCGGCGTTGACGCTGAAGTTCATGGTGGCGTGCGCCAGGTGCAGCGGGCAGCCGGAGCGGCGCGAGATCTCGATCATCTCGGCGTAGCCGCCCAGCGCCCCCGCGCCGTAGGAGCGTTGGTGCGGCGAGTGGTAGCCGCCGTACGCGGCCACGACTTCGCAGAGCTCGATCAGCTCATCAGTGCTCGCATACATGCCCGGGGTGTAGGACAGCCCGCTGGACATGCCGACCGCGCCTTCGCGCATCCCCTGTGCGACCAGTTCCCGCATGCGGTTCAGCTCGGCGCGGCTCGGCTCGCGGTTCTCCCAGCCCATCGCGAGCATGCGGACCGAGCCGTGCGGGACCAGGTAGCAGGCGTTCACCGCGATACCCTGATCCAGCCGGTCGAGGTATTCGCCGACCGTGCGCCAGTTCCAGTCGAAGTCGTCGGGATCGCCGTTCCAGCCGGCGATCTGGCGGCGTAGCGCGGGCCGGGTGGTGTCGTCGGCCGGGGCGTAGGACAGGCCGTCCTGGCCGAGGACTTCGCAGGTGACGCCCTGCGTGACGCGCGAGGGGTGGTCGCGCTCGACAAGTGTGCGCAGGTCGGAGTGCGCGTGCATGTCGATGAAGCCGGGTGCCAGGACCAGGCCGTCGGCGTCGATGGTCCGCGCCGCGGCCGACCGCCCCGGCGCGGTGTCCGCGGCCGTGATGACGCCGGTGATGACGCCGTCTGCGACGGTGACGTCGGCGCGGAAGCGGTCGGCCCCGGTGCCGTCCACGACGGTCGCGCCGCGCAGGAGCAGGTCTGCCATCAGAAGAACGTCCTCACCAGATCGACGACCTTCGGGTCGGCGCTGTCGGCGTCATCGAGGACGGGGATCAGCGTCCACTTGTCGAGCGCCGTGCACGGATGCGACAGGCCCAAGCGGATGACGGCGCCGATCGGTGCGCTGGTGGCGGCGTCGCGGAGGAAGGTGTGCTGGTCGTTCATGGCCGTGACGACGCCGCGGGCCGGTGCGGTGTCGGGCGTCGGTCCGGTGCCCCGGACGAGCTGCGGCACCGGCAGACCTTCGTCGAACGGCAGGTCGCGCTTTCCGGCGTCCAGGAGCCAGAGCTGCGGCTCGGGGTGGGAGACGACGCGGGCCCAGCCGTGCATCGCCGATCGGAAGCGTCCGCTGTCGGTGTCCGTTGCGGTGCGGGCGAGCGGGGAGACGCCGCGGTAGTAGCCGTCGTCGTGAATGACGTAGGCGCCGGCGCGCACGACGACTTCGGCCGCTGATTCACTGACCGCCGGGACCAGGACCTCGGCGACCAGATCGAAGTAAGCGCTGCCGCCGGCTGTGACGATGGAGTGCTCGGTCTCGTAGGCCGGGGCCAGGCGCCGGTGCAGATCGGCGAGGTCCCGGAGGTAGGCGCGGACGGTGTCGAGGCTTTCGGGGGCGGTGTCGTGGGCCAGGGAGCCTTCGTATCCTGCGACACCGGCGAGACGCAGCGTCGGCGCGGCGTGGACGGCCTTCGCGATGTCTTCGGCCTCTGCGATGCTCCGCGCCCCGGTCCGGCCGCCCTCGCCGCCGAGCTCGACCACGACCTCGATCGGGCGGTCGGTCTCGGGATCGGAGCCCCTGCCGACACCCGCGGCTTGTAGCGCCTCGTCCATCAGGGTGACGGTCCGCACCGAATCGGCCCACGAGACGAAAGCGAAGTCCGGATCGGCGGCCAGCTCGCCGGCGATCCACGCCAGCCCCGCCGGATCGACAAGGGCGTTGGCGAGCATCAGGCGCTGGACGCCGAAGGCGCGCGCGACGTGCAGCTGCGGGAGGTTGGCCAGCGTGATGCCGACCGCGCCGGCGTCCAGCTGCGCCTGCCAGAGCGCGGGCGCCATCGTGGTCTTGCCGTGCGGCGCGAGCCCGACGCCGGCTTCGTGGCACCAGGCGGCCATCGTGCGCAGGTTGTGGTCCAGGGCGCCGGCGTCGAGGGTGAGGAGCGGGGTGCCGAGGTCGGACAGGTGCGGGGACGAGGCGAGGTAGGCGCGCGTGGTCCGGCCCCAGGCTTCGGGCGGCAGGGCTTTGAATCGCCAGTCCAGGTGCTCATCGGCGAGAGCGCAGACGGCGGTCCGATCGATGCCGGCGGTCGCGGTGCGAGTGCCGAACGTCTGGTGGGCCATCCCTGCGTCACCTCCACTGCCTGGGGCGTTGCAATATATGCAACGGACGTTGCATATGCTGTACTTCGGTTCTAGCATTCCAGCCGAAGGGCGGTCAACGCTGGACGAGACGACGGGACCGACGGATGGCTGGGGAAGCGCGAGTGCCAGGGCAGGGCGCGGGGTCCGGTGCGCCGTGGGCGGTGTGCATCGGCGAATCGATGGCCGCGCTGTTGCCGGACGCGCCCGGCCCCCTGGACGGCGTCGAGTCGTTCGCGGTGTCGGCCGGCGGCGCGGAGTCGAACGTGGCGTGCGCGCTGCGTGCGCTGGGCGTGCCGAGCGCGTGGGTCAGCCGGGTCGGCGCCGACGGGTTCGGCCGGCGGCTGGTCGGCGAGGTGACACGGCACGGCGTCGACACCTCGGGGGTCGCGGTCGACGCGGCGCGCCCGACCGGGTTGTATCTGAAGGAGACCGGCGGCTCGGCACGGGCGGGAGACCTCGGCACCGGTCGCAGCAGACTGCATTACTACCGGGCCGGGTCGGCGGCGTCGGCGATGTCGGCGGCGACGCTGCGCGAGCCCGCGGTGGCACGGCTGGTGGACGGCGCGCGACTCGTGCACCTGACCGGGATCACGCCGGCGCTGTCGGAGACGTGCCTGGAGATGGTGCGGGCACTGCTGGAGGCGCCGCGCGGCGACCGATTGGTGAGCTTCGACCTGAACTGGCGGCCGGTGCTGTGGCGCGACCGCGACGCCGGGGTGCTGCGCGAGTTCGTGAACGCGGCGGACGTCGCGCTCCTTGGTGCGGACGAGGCCGAACTCGCCTTCGGCACCGGCGATCCGGCGGAACTCAGGGAACTGTTTCCCGGCCCGGCGACGATCGTGGTGAAGGATGCCGAGCGCGTGGTCACCGCGCTGACCGCGGACGGCGCGGTGTCGGAGCCGGCGCTCACGGTGGACGTGGTCGAGCCCACCGGCGCCGGCGACGCCTTCGCCGCCGGCTATCTGGCCGGCACGCTGCACGGCTACGACCAGCGCCGACGTCTGCGCATGGGCCACCTGGCCGCCGCCTCGGCGCTGGTGGCGCACGGCGACGTCGGGGAGCTCGGCGACCTGACCACCGCCGAGCTGCTGGACGCGTCCGAGGAGCAGTGGCGCGCGACGCGCATCTCGGCCGACGGCACGGTGATCGGGGCGGTGCGGACGTGATGGTGCGGACGTGATGGTGCGGGCGAGATGAGGCGGAGGATGGTGCGGCGGGTGCGGGTGATGACGGCGCGGCGAGCCTTTTCGGCAGAGCTTCCGGGGCGATCGGCCTGCTCCGTCGACCGGGTGCCGAGCCTTTCTGGCAGTTCCGCCACGGCGCTCAGTCCGGTCAGCGGGAGGGTGAGGGTCCCATGACCCAGACCGTCACCCGCGCGCTCCGCCTCCTCGCCGAGCTCGGCGAGGGCGAGCGCTCGCTCGACCAGCTGGCCGAGGTGATCGGCGTGCACAAGACCACCGCGCTGCGGCTGCTCCAGTCGCTCGAGGAGGACCGCTTCGTCCACCGCGACGCCGAGTACCGCTACCACCTAGGCGCCGGGCTGTTCGCGCTGGCCAGCCTCGCGCTGGAACAGAGGAGCATCCGCCGGATCGCCGCGCCGCATCTGGCGGCGCTGAACGCGGCGACCGGACAGACCGTGCACCTGGCCGCGTATGAGGGCGGCGAGGTCGTCTACATCGACAAGTACGACTCGCGGCACAAGGTGCGCATGTACTCGCGCATCGGTCTGCGGGCCGGGTTGCACAACACCGCGGTGGCGAAGGTGCTGCTGGCCGATCTGCCGGTGGCCGAGCGGCGCCGGGTGGTGGCCGGGATCGAGTTCGTGCCGCACACGCCGAACACCATCACGTCGGCGCCGCAGCTACTCGCGGAGCTGGAAGCGGTGGCCGCGCAGGGATGGGCCCAGGATCACGCCGAGCACGAGACGTTCATCAACTGCGTCGGCGCACCGGTGCGGGACGCGTCCGGGCGGGCCGTGGCCGCGGTGTCGATCTCGGTTCCGGACATCGTCTTGAACTACGAACAGGTGCTGGAACTGTTGCCCCAGTTGACGGACACGGTTCGAGCCATCTCGGCTGACGCCGGCGCCCCATGACTTAACCCTTCCTGACCGACAGAACCATCCGCGAAAGAAAGTGAGCCCCCTGATGACCTCCTCGAAGACCGAGATCCGCACTGACGGCGCCCCGGCCCCGATGCCGGTGTTCTCCCAAGGCGTGCGGAAGGGCCCGATCCTGCAGGTGTCCGGCCAGGGCGGCGAGGACCCGGCGACCGGCGAGTACGTGGCGCCCGGCGACGTGAAGGCGCAGACCGCGCGCACGCTGCTGAACGTGAAGGCGATCATCGAGGCCGGCGGCGGCACCGTCGACGACATCGTGATGTTGCGCGTCTACCTCACCACGCGCGAGCACTTCGCGGCGATGAACGAGGC
Source organism: Catenulispora pinistramenti (assembly GCF_018274385.1). Classification (GTDB taxonomy): domain Bacteria; phylum Actinomycetota; class Actinomycetes; order Streptomycetales; family Catenulisporaceae; genus Catenulispora; species Catenulispora pinistramenti. The sequence goes on from NZ_JAAFYZ010000015.1 coordinate 61,606, forward strand.
GTACGCGGAGTTCCTGGCCGCGAACCTCGCCGCCGACGGCGTGAAGCCGAGCCGGACCACGGTCTTCGTGGAGCTGCCGAAGGAGTCGATGCTGGTCGAGATCGACGCGTTGGCGGTCGTCGCCTGAGGCGGCTTCATGGCCGGCGCGTGACACCGGAACCTGATTGAGAATCAGGGTTCGAGTTCGGGGCTGTGCGGTGATGGACGCGCAGCCCCAAGCTCTTTGGCGAGCAGCGAGACGTCGTCAACGAACACGGTCGCCATCGTGGCGTTCCGGGGCGGCGCGGGGCGTGCGTAGAAACACGTATTTCGCTACTGACGTTCGGGTTGAGGTAGTCGCGGGGCTCTTCGGCCTGAGGTTCGCTGGCTACGGTGTTGGGTCATGGCCGACCCGATTGTTCCGAATCCCATGGACCCGCTGACGCCGCCCACAGAGCCCGGCGGGTTCGTGCCCCCGGGATCGCCCGCGCCGTTCGCGCCGCCTATGCCACCGGTGCCACCCGCGAGGGCCGGTTCACCGCTCCGCTCCCCGGTCGTCGCCGGTGTGGTGGGGCTGGTGGTCGGCGCGGTCGTGGTGGGCGTGCCGTGGTTGCTGACGTCGTCGAGCTCAAGCCCCTTCGGCGCGGACAAGAGCGCGCTGACCGCTCCGGCGTCGATCGGCGCGTTCACCCCCATGGTGAAGAACTCGAAGACCCCGGCGGCGACCCTCAAGACGATGGAGGAATCCGCCACGGTTGGTGCCAAGAATCTGTCAGCCGCGTATGGCGGTGCCGCGGCGGTCTCGCAGGAGTATTCGGATGCGGGGCTTGAGAACTACGTGGTGTTGGAGGCGGTGCGCGCGCAGAGCCCGATCCCGTACGTCCCCTACGAGGACGCGCACGCGCTCGGGATGGACAAGCCGGAACAGGAGATCGATACGTTCGGGCAGGTGCACTGCCTGATCGCGAACATCCCGGTCGCGGTGGGCCAGGCGGCGCAGCCGAACGGCACCAGCGCCGTCACGTGTGAACGCACGTCCGCACACCTGACAGTACGGCTGCGCTTCGGCGGCGACGGAGACGTGATGCACTCGCCGCAGCAGGCCGCGGCGCTGGTGGACACCGCGTGGGGAGAGCTTTCGTAGCCGTGGATCGCGGGTTCAGGACGCGCCTTTAACAGTGGTCTTATTCGCAGAGTTCTTCTTATCGGCCTCGGCGGTCCAACCGACCGCGATGGTCAGCACGCCGGTGAGCGTTCCGGCGGACGCCCACAGCGCGCCGATCGGCGGCAGCCAGGTGTGGAAGATCACGGCCCCGCCCGCGACCGCGCAGAACGCGGCCCCCGCACCGGCGGCGAACGAGATGAGGCCGCCCAGCACCCGCACGGTGCCGCCGGCCGCGTTCGGGATCGCGTTGACGCCGGCGGTGGTCCAGAGCGTCGCGGTGACGAGCACGACGAGGCCGGTCGGTGCGCAGACCCACCAGCCCGGGGAGTAGGCGTCGCGGGTCTTGTCGATGAGGTTCTGGGCCGCCACTCGGGCGTCCTGGTCGGCGATGACCGGGTGCCAGGCGGTCGGGATCTCGGCGTGCTTGAGCGCGTAGAGGGCCAGGCCCAGCAGGCCGAGCATCAGCAGGAAGGTCGCCTTGGCCTGCCAGGGGGCCCTGCGCTTCGCAGTGGTCTGAGTCTCGGGCTTCTTCGGATCCTTATTCGCGGCTCGTGCTCGGCGGTGGTCCCGGGCCGTTTGGATCCAGTCCTCGGACCGGAGGGTCGCCGCGGTCGCGACCTTGCCGATCGCTTTGGCTAGCAGAGCGAGGGCCGGTGCCACTTTCGCGTTGCGCTGCTTGGGATCCGTACGTTGGAAAGGACGCGTGTAGGCGCGGGTTGAGGTGGTCGGGCCCAGTTGTTCGGCCGCGTTTTGCGCGGTGGTCAGCGCGTCCGCGAGTCCGGGTCGCTTCGCGGGTTCCTTCTGGAGGAGCGCGCCGAGGAGTGGCTTGAGGACACCGGCGCGTTGCGGCTCCGAGGGATCGTCCAGCAGGACCGCGGTGAGCGATCCGGTGGGGGTGTCGCGGTGGAAGGGCGAGACGCCCTCAACCGCGTGGTACAGGGTCACGCCGAGGGAGAACAGGTCGCTGGCGTAGGTGGCCTCCTGCCCGCGCGCCCGCTCGGGGGCCATGTATTCGGCCGAGCCGAGAATGACGCCGGAGGCGGTGATCGAGGGATCGGCGTCGTGCACGGCGATCCCGAAGTCGGTGAGGAGCACCTCGCCGTCGTCGGTCAGCATGACGTTGGCCGGCTTGATGTCGCGGTGCACGACTTTGACGGCCTGCGCCGCCCGGAGCGCCTGGAGCAGGGACATGGCGAGGTAGACGGCCTCGGTCTCGGAGAGCGGGCCGTCGTCCTTGACCCGGTTGGCCAGCGTCCGGCCCTCGACCAGCTGCATGACGATCCACGGACCGCCGTCGTCCACCACGTCGTGCACCGCCACCACATTCGGGTGGTCGCGCAGCTTGGCGGCATGCCGGGCCTCGCGCAGCGCCCGCTCGGTCTGCGCCGCCCGCTGCGACTGCGGCGCGTTCAGCGGCAGCCGGACTTGTTTGACGGCCACGTCGATGTCCAGCGACTGGTCCTTGGCCCGCCACACCTCCCCGAACCCGCCCTCGCCCAGCTTCGTCAGCAGCCGGTATCGGTCGCCGACCAGCTGCCGCGACCTTGCTTCCGGCCCCGATCCCGTCCCCGGCCCCGATCCCGTCCCCGTTGTGTACACCACGGTTCACATGTCCCCGCTCGCGGCGCGGTTACTCAGGGGAGGTATGGCGATTCCGGTGCCGAACGCTGCCGGCGCCCAGGACCAGGACGATCGCGAGCGCGACGAGGAGGACGGCGTGCTCAGCGAGGCTGACGGCGTCGCGCAGGGCTTCTGCGTGCTTGGGGTCCGCCGCCCGACTCGCCGCCTGGCCACCGCATTCGCGAGTTCGGTGATGCCGAGGCTGCGGCTGGGCCCGAGGCGTAGGCCGGCCGAGCTCGTGGGTTCCGCACTGGCCGGTATGCGGTGTTTCAGCCTTTTGATGGACACGAGGGTGAGTGCGGTCTCGCTGAGGGCCGGAGGCCGCTGCGCCTAGTAGGTGCCGCCGGATCGGGGCTGATCATTGTAAGGTCGACTGATCCGAATCCACCGCTTCAACCGGGGGGAACATGGCACGCCGCATCGCTGTCTTCGGGGCCGGGTACATCGGGTTGGTCACCGGGGCTTGCCTGGCCGAGCTGGGCCACACCGTTGTGGTCCGCGATATCGCCGAGGACAAGGTCGCGGCGCTGCGGGCCGGGCGGGTGCCGATCTACGAGCCGGGGCTGGCCGAGTTGATCGCCGCCCATGCCGAGCGGCTGACGTTCACCCTCGACGCCGACGAGGCCACCGCCGAGGCTGAGGTGGTGTATGTGTGTGTTGATACGCCGCCTACGGCGTCCGGTGACGCCGACCTGTCGCGGGTCTGGGCGGTCGTGGACTCGGCCAAACGTGCGGCGCATCTGAAGGCGTTCGTGGTGAAGTCGACGGTGCCGGTCGGTACGGGGGCGCGGATCCGCGCCGTCTTGGACACCGCCGGTCTGGCGCAGGTCGGCTATGGTTCGAACCCTGAGTTCACCGCCGAGGGGCGCGCCGTGCGTGACTTCATGCGGCCCGACCGGATCGTCATCGGGGCGTTCGATGAGGCCACCGCCGCGCTCGTCGCGGAGATCCACGAAGGCGTGGACGGGCCGGTGATCACCATGGACGTGCCGAGCGCGGAGATGGTGAAGCTGACGAGCAACGCGTTCCTGGCCACGAAGATCTCCTTCGCCAACGAGATCGCCAACATCTGCGAGACGACCGGCGCGGACGTGACGAAGGTGCTGGGCGCCGTCGGAGCCGACCACCGGCTCGGCAAGCACTTCCTGCACGCCGGCATCGGCTGGGGCGGCTCCTGCTTCCCGAAGGACGCCGTCGCCCTCAAGGCGCTGGCGTCCAACGGCGGCTATCACCCGCAAATCCTCACGGACGTCATCGAGGTCAACAACCACCAGCGCCGCCGCGCCGTGACCCGGCTGAAGGACGAGATCGGCCCGCTGACCGGCAAGACCGTCGCCGTCCTGGGCATGACCTTCAAGCCGGGCACCGACGACATGCGCGAGGCGCCGTCGACAGTCATCGTCGACCGCCTCCTGTCCGAAGGCGCATCGGTGGTGTGCTGGGACCCGATGGCCCGCACCCCCGCCCACGCGCCCTGGACCGCCATCCGCCGCGCGGAGTCGGTCGAGGAGGCGCTGAGCGGCGCGCACGCGGCGATGGTGGTCACGGAGTGGCCGCAGCTGGAAGCGGTGGACTGGCGCCTCGCGGCGGAGTCGATGGCCGCCGCCGTGCTGTTCGACGGGCGGAACGTGTTGGAGCCCGAGCGGATGGCGGAATGCGGGTACACGTATATCAGCGTCGGGCGGGCGACGGTTCGGCCATAGGGGTGGTTGTAGCCGGTAGCGGTAGCCGCGTAGCAGGATCCTGTCACGCTCTACGAGACGTTCGACAGCTCGGAGCTGCTGTTTTCTTCTGAGTCAGGAGTAACTGTGGTGGTTGCGAGGCCGAGGCTCATCAGCATGCTGGGACGATCGTCGCCCTCGGCGCCCACATCGCGGGACCGGGTCCGAACGTCGGGGTCACGTGAGTTCGAGGGGATGTGGGAGCAGGTCTCAGTCTGGTAGCCAGTCGCTGCCGGTCTGGCCTGTGAGGGCGAGGTAGAACCAGTCGCTGAAGCTCATGTCGGTGTCGATGAAGTCGTGCCAGTTGCGGCGGAAGGCGGATACCGTCCAGGCTCCGTTTTCGCGAGGAACAAGGAACAGCTGGTCGCCTTCGAGAATGTTGCCCCAGAGCAGGGCTCCGTCGGGTGTGGGCAGGATGAGGTGCGGGACCGTCGAAGACTGTTCCAGTAGTGGCCCCATGCTTGCTGCGCATGACTCAAGCGTCCGGGAACCGCACAGGTAGATGTACTCCGAGATGGAGGCATCGCCGTACGCGCCGGCGACCTGCACGAAGTCGATCGGTAGCGAAACTGCCCAGAACTGCCCGATCGCCTCAATCAGCGCTGCCTCGTTCTGCCGGGGCGCGACGTCAGCACCGTGCCGGAACGGCCGGGCGTCAGCAATTGATCGGCTCTCCCTATCGCGACTCGCACTCGCGCCTATTTCACTGATCAATCCCGCCCGTGAAAGCCTGATCATGTCGCGCTCGCCGGCCGTCCGGCCTGCTGGAGCGCGGTCCAAGGCAACCCTCACGAGCAAGGAGATCCCCGTGGCCGTGCTGACCATCGGTGACCAGTTCCCGTCCTACGACCTGACGTCGGTGGTGGACATCGATCAGGCGAATCCTGAGGACGCTTTCGTGCAGATCACGGACCGGTCGTATGCGGGGAAGTGGCGGGTCGTCTTCTTCTGGCCCAAGGACTTCACCTTCGTGTGTCCGACCGAGATCGCGGCGTTCGGGAAGCTGAACGGTGAGTTCCAGGATCGGGATACGCAGGTGCTGGGTGTCTCGGTCGACAACGAGTTCGTGCATCGGGCTTGGCGGTTGGATCACAAGGATCTGCGGGAGTTGCCGTTTCCGATGATGGCGGATGTGAAGCGGGAGTTGGCCGCTGGTTGTGGTGTGCTGAACAAGGATGGGGTTGCTGATCGGGCTACGTTCATTGTTGATCCGAACAATGAGGTTCAGTTCGTCATGGTGACGGCCGGGTCTGTGGGGCGGAATGTGGATGAGGTGCTGCGGGTGCTGGATGCGTTGCAGACTGATGAGTTGTGCCCGTGTAACTGGAAGGCCGGCGATGAGACGCTGGTCGTGCGGGAGTTGTTGAACGCCTGATGGGGTACGAGGTTCTGAAGGAAGCGCTGCCTGAGTACGCGAAGGATGTCAAGCTGAATCTCAGCTCGATGGTTAATACTTCGAAGCTGAGTGAGCAGCAGTTGTGGGGGGCGATTCTCGGGACGGCTATTGCGTCGCGGAATGCGCGGGTCATTGCGGAGTTGTCGGCGGAGGCTAAGGCGCGGCTGTCGGACGTTGCTTATGTTGCGGCTAAGGGTGCTGCGGCGATGATGGCGATGAACAACGTGTACTACCGTGGGATGCATCTGTTGGGGGATCCTGAGTATCAGAATCTGCGGGCTGGGTTGCGGATGAACTTCATGGCGAGCCATGGGGTGGACAAGCTTGACTTCGAGTTGTGGTCGTTGGCTGTTTCGGCGATCAATGGGTGCCAGCGGTGCCTGGAGTCGCATGAGCAGGTTCTGGTCAAGGCTGGTGCCTCCCGGGAGACGGTGCAGGAGGCGGTTAAGATTGCTGCCATCGTCAACAGTGTCGCTGTGACGCTGGAGGCGGAAGACTCGCTGGCTTAAGCAGCACCCTGGTTTTGCCGGCGGTTGGCCGCCGCCTTGCCCTTCGTGACGATCTCCGAAGTGAGGAAGGCGGCGGTCGCGAGGCATACGGACAGCAGGGTCCACATCGCGCCCCAGGCGGCGCCGGCGGCGGTGCCGATCACCAGGACCGCGGCGGCTGCTTGGAGCCAGCGGGAGCAGGTCGCCCATTCGCTGACCTTGCGGAGCAGGGCGATGGCGGCCAGGAAGCCGGCGACCGGGATGGTCAGGGTCAGGGCGGTGGCGGTGCGGCCCAGTTGCTCGTCGCCGCTGGCGACTTGTTCCAGGAGGGCGGCCAGGGTGCCGCCGATCGTGGTGAGGGTGCCGTAGACGAAGTAGTGGCCGTAGCCCCAGATGAACGCGGTGCGGGTGCGGCTCAGGTCGTACTCGCCGAGGAAGCCGAAGTAGAGCCACCACAGGCAGAAGGCCAGGACTCCGGCGCTGATCGCGCCGATCATCAGCGTCGCCAGGTGTTTGTGGTCCGACAGTGCGGTGTTGAACGCGTCGGAGGCGACCAGGACCATTTCGCCGAGGATGATGATCGTGAACAGGCCGTAGCGTTCCTCGACGTGCTCGGAGTGCGCCTGGGGCGCGCCGTCGAGGGCTTGGGCCCAGGCGGGGACCAGGAGTTCGACGGTCACTCCCAGGAGGAAGTACGGGATCGTCTCCAGCGGCGTCAGGTGGCGCAGGCCGAAGCCGAACAGGATCCAGCCGATCTGGACCATCAGGATGCCGTAGGCCCAGCGGTTGCAGAAGGGCCGCAGATCGGGGTTGGCGCGGCCGGCGCGGAACCACTGGGCCGCCATCACCAGGCGGATGACCACGTAGCAGCCCACGACGATGCGGAAGTCGTCGTGCTGGAAGATGTACGGGATGCCGGAGGCCAGGCCGAGGGAGGCCAGCAGCTGCACCAGGACCATCAGGCGGTAGGGGACGTCGTCGGGGTCGAAGAAATTCGCGTACCAGGTGAACCCCATCCACGCCCACCAGACGCCGAACACCATCTCGAACAGGGAGATGACGCCGTGCGTCAGGTGTCCGCCGGTCACGGCGTGGTGCCACTGCTGCGCGATGGCGCTGATCGTGACCACGAAGACCAGGTCGAAGAACAGCTCCAGGGTGGTGGAGGTGCGTCCCTCCTCGGTGGGGTCGCGCAGCAGGACGGGCCGGATCAGGGCGACGGGGGACGACGGCATAGCTGCATTAAAGAACACCGGCGACCCGTCGAAGAACACGGACGCCCCGTCCGTGCGCAAGTGTCTTGCGGAAGGACGGGGCGTCGGTGTGTTCGGTACGCAGAGAACGCAGCGATCAGGTACCGATCAGATGTGCATCAGGGCAGTGCCGGCGGATCAGTACCAGCTGTGCGACTGCCAGAAGGACCACGCACCGCACGGCGAGCCGTAGCGGGAGTCCATGTAGGACAGCACCCACTTGATCTGGGTGGTCGGGTTGTCCTCCCAGTCCGAGCCGGCCGAGGCCATCTTGCTGCCCGGCAGGGCCTGTCCGAGGCCGTAGGCGCCGGAGGAGGGGTTGCTGGCGTGCACGTTCCAGCCGGACTCGCGCTCGATGATGTTCGAGAAGCACTCGAACTGGCCCGACGGGACCATCGACTGCGCGATTGCTTGCGCCGAGCCGTACGAGCCGGTGGGCGTCGTCGGCTTCGGTGTGGGCGTCGGGGTCGGTGTGGGTGTGGAGGTCTGGGTGGGCGTGCTGGACGGCAGCGGCTGGCGCTGCTCGTCGCGGTTCGCGGCGGCTGCCGCGGCGGCACGCTGGTCGGCTGCGGCCTTGTCGGCCGCCGCCTTCTGTGCCGCTGCCTTGGCGGCGGCATCGGCGGCAGCCTTGTCCGCGGCGGCCTTCGCCGCGGCGTCCGCGGCAGCCTTGTCCGCAGCGGCCTTGTCCGCGGCTGCCTTGTCAGCGGCAGCCTTCTCGGCGGCTGCCTGAGCGGCGGCGTCGGCGGCGGCCTTGTCGGCCGCAGCCTTCTGCTCCGCCGCGAACTGCGCGGCCGCCACCTGCTTGTTGTGGTTGGAGACGTCATTGGAGTGGACCGCGTATGCGGTGCCCGCACCTGCCAGGACCATGGTGCCGGCCGCCGCGACGGCGACTATTCGGGAGGTCTTGGTAGGGAGTTTGGCGGTCATGAACGAGAAGGTTTTGCCCGCCGCCGTCGAAGCGGCGCCCGCGATCCCGGACTTCGGGTCCTGCGAGGTGGGGTTGTGCTCGGGGTCGTGCTCGTGCTCAGGGCCAGTATGGCTGGACAAGAGTTGCCTTTCGCAGTGCCTCACCCCTTTTCGACAGCCGTTTCCGCACAGCACGGATTCGCCCGTGATGAGTGGGAAGAAACGGCCGGCTCCCTCATGGAGCGGCGCATGGGCGAACGGATAGGCGGCACCATCGCCGCCACATCCACCCCCTGGTGGATCAACGTCCCTGACAGGGACCTTGGTCCCGCGAGCCCGAGCGCGGGGTCTTCCAGAAATCGACCCTCTCCCGGAAGTGAGATCGAACTCAAGCCGGGAGAGGGTCGGAAATGTCACAGTACATTGAGTTATTGACCGGTCACTCTCAGAGAGAGTGACCGGTCAGGTGCTGCTTCTGCGCTGTTCGGCGCCGGCTTAGTAGCCGACCCAGCAGGAGCCGCCGCAGCGCTGGGCGACGACGTTGTCCAGCGAACCGTAGGTGGCGGCGGCGTAGCGCGCCCCGGCGATGATGTTGTCCACCGGGTTGTAGATGTTGCCGTGGCCCGCGAGCATGTAGGAGTTGAACGTGGGCTGGATCACCTGGAGCAGACCGATCGACGGGGTGCCCTTGGCGGCGTTGGAGTCCCAGCCGTTGACGGCGCCCGGGTTGCCCGCCGACTCGTGCATCGCGGCCTGGTAGACGGCGTTGTACGAGGTCGGGGTGCCGTTGGCGTCCAGGATCGCGACGGCCTGCTTGATCCAGCCGTCCAGGTTGTTCGCGTAGGTCGGGGTCGCGGCAGCGGCGGCGGCCTTGGCCTTCGCGGCGGCGGCGGCCTGCGCCTGGGCCGCGGCCTGGGCCTGGGCGGCCTGGGCGGCGGCAGCCTGGGCGGCGGCGGCCTTCTCAGCGGAGGCCTTCTCGGACGCGGACTTGGCGGCCGCGTCGGCGGCGGCCTTGTCAGCGGCGGCCTTGGCTGCGGCGTCCGCCGCGGCCTTGTCGGTGGCGGCCTTCTGCGCGGCGGCCTGGGCGGCGACCGTGGTGTCGGCGGCCGGGGCGGCAGCCGGGAGGGCGGCGCGCTCGGCGCTGCGGTTGGCGGCTTCGGCGGCGCCGGTGCGCTGGGCCAGGGCGGCGTCGGCGGCGGTGCCCGCGGCCTTGTCCTGGTCGGCCTTCATAGTGGAGACGACGGCGGCGTCGGCCATGGCGGCCTTGCCGTTGTTGACGGACGAGGCGTGAGCGGCCACACCGGTGGCGACGAACGCGCCGGTCACGGCCAGAGCGCCGGTGACAGCCAGAGCCTTCGTCCGGGAAATGCGCATACCGGACACCGGGTTTTTGTTGGACACCGAATTCCGCACGGAGAACAAAGGGAGCCTTCCGAAGTGGGTTCACCCCGCTGCGGCTCGACTCATCGGCTGTTCACAGACAGCGACAATGCAATAACTCATTGCAGTCGAGAGCGAAAGTCGAGCCGGGAAAGCTCCCGGTTCTCGCTTCCGGCGCCGGCGGCCGTTCGGCCCTGGATCGTCGAATGCGATTGCCAGACGCGGGGTCTTACGCATTCGACGATGCAGGGCCTTTGGTCCCTTTTCAACTCAATCGGGCGTGTCCTGTGTCACAGTGGACAGAGCGTGATAACCCCAGCACGAGGGGGGTCCGCACTCAAACCGCCAGTTCCTCCAGCAACTCTGTCACCAGTGCGGCGATGGGGGACCTTTCGCTCCGGCTGAGAGTTACATGGGCGAACAGGGGGTGTCCCTTCAGCTTTTCCACCACGGAGACGATGCCGTCGTAACGCCCCACACGGAGATTGTCACGCTGCGCCACATCGTGGGTGAGCACAACCCGCGAACCCGTGCCGATCCGGGACAGAACGGTCAATAGCACATTGCGTTCAAGTGATTGCGCTTCGTCGACGATGACGAAGGAATCGTGCAGTGACCGGCCGCGGATGTGGGTGAGCGGGAGCACTTCCAGCATTCCGCGGTCCACGACCTCGTCGATGACCGCCTGCGAGGTCAGCGCGGACAGGGTGTCGAACACCGCCTGTCCCCACGGCGACATCTTCTCGTTCTCGGTGCCCGGCAGGTAGCCGAGTTCCTGGCCGCCGACCGCGTACAAGGGCCGGAATACCACGACCTTGCGATGCAGTCGGCGCTCCATCACCGATTCCAGGCCGGCGCACAGGGCCAGCGCGGACTTGCCGGTGCCGGCCCGCCCGCCCAGCGAGACGATGCCGATGTCCGGATCCAACAGCAGATCCAGCGCCACGCGTTGTTCGGCGGAACGGCCGTGCAGTCCGAAGACGTCGCGGTCGCCGCGTACCAGACGCACTCTCTTGTCCGGCGCCACGCGTCCCAGGGCTTTGCCACGCTCGGAGAGCAACACCAATCCGGTGTGACAGGGCAGCCCCGCGGCTTCGGGGATGTCGACGAGCCCTGAGGAGAACAGCTCGTTCACGGAATCGGCCGCGACTTCGACCTCGGCCATGCCGGTCCAGCCGGACGCGGCTTCCAGTGCGATCTCCGCGCGGTACTCCTCCGCGACCAGTCCCACGGCGCTGGCCTTGACCCGCATCGGCAGGTCCTTGCTCACCAGCGTCACGTCCAGGCCCTCGGCCCGCAGGTTGCAGGCCACGGCCAGGATCCGGGAGTCGTTGTCGCCGAGGCGGAAGCCCGGCGGCAGGCCTTCGGGATCGGTGTGGTTGAGCTCCACACGCAGGGTTCCGCCGGTCTCGCCGACGGGGATCGGGGCGTCCAGGCGCCCGTGGGTGATCCGCATCTCGTCCAGCATCCGCAACGCGTTGCGGGCGAAGTAGCCGAGCTCGGGGTGATGCCGTTTGGCCTCCAACTCGGTCACGACCACGATCGGGACGACGACCTCGTGTTCGGCGAACCTGGTCAGCGCCGACGGGTCGGCGAGCAGGACGCTGGTGTCGAGGACGTAGGTGCGGCGCCGGGCCTTGGTGGAGGCGCGGCGGCGAGGGGTAGCTGCCACTGTTGTCTGTCTCCCCAGAAGCGACAAACGCCGGGGAGCGGACCCGTCACAGCCATCTGTGTGAGTCGACCTTGCTCCACCGGCACGTCTGGGAAGTTCCCGTCACCTGATGGGGCTAAACGCACTGTCCGTTCTTGTCACGGTTCTGACCAGTAGTGATAACACTACGTAACAGAATGCGCGCGAGATTCTGTGGCGTTGTTAAGGAATGGGCCGGCGTCGGGTACCGCCGCGAACGCCGCTCTAGGAGCCGTAACGGCGGTGCCGGTTCGCGTAGTCGCGCAGCGCCCGCAGGAAGTCGACCTTGCGGAAGGCCGGCCAGTACGCCTCACAGAAGTAGAACTCGCTGTGGGCGCTCTGCCAGAGCATGAAACCGCTCAGACGCTGTTCCCCGGAGGTCCTTATGATCAGGTCGGGGTCCTGCTGGCCCTGCGTGTACAGGTGCTCCGTGATGTGCTCCACGTCGAGCATCTGCACCAGGTCCTCGATGGAGGTGCCGCGGGCCGCGGCGTCGGCGAGCAGCGAGCGCACCGCGTCGGCGATCTCCTGGCGGCCGCCGTAGCCGATGGCGACGTTCACGTGGATCCCCGGGTTGTCCCGGGTCTGCTCCTCGATCTCCTTCAGGTGCCGGGCGAAGTCGGCCGGCAGCAGGTCCAGCGCGCCCAGCGGGTGCACCCGCCAGCGGCCGGTGTCGGCCAGCGAGCGGACCGACCCCTCGATGATCCGCAGCAGGTCGGTCAGTTCCTCCGGCGGCCGGTTGAAGTTGTCGGTGGAGAACAGCCACAGCGTGACCGTCTCGACCCCGGCCTCCTCGGCCCAGTCCAGGACCTCGTGGATCTTGTCCGCGCCGCGCTGGTGGCCGGTGGCGATCTGCTCGCCCATCTGCTTGGCCCAGCGGCGGTTGCCGTCCATGATGACGCCGATGTGCCGCGGGACCTTCTTCTTGCCCCGCTGGACGTCGGTGTGCAGCCGGGCCGCCAGGCGCCGTTCGTACAGGCTGTAGGCGACGTCTCGCAGGCTCACAGCACGGCGCCTTTCGGGGGGACATGGGCGTCTTCGGGGACGCAACGAGGTTATCGGAGTCCCGGCGCGTCTCGACACGGGCTTCAGCAAACCCTTGGGTGCGGGTTTCGTGAAGACCGCCGGTGGTCGCTTGACGCGACCAGGCCCGCCCCCTGGGGGACGGGCCTGGCGGCGAACCTGGCTGTGCCGGCTCTCCAGCGCGGGTGGGCTAGCTCTCCAGCCGGGACACCAGAGCCTCGTACTCGGCCGTGAGCTCGGCCGGCAGGTGGTCGCCGAACCGGTCGAAGTGCGCCGGGATCTGCGCCGCCTCCTGCTTCCAGACGTCCTTGTCGACGCTGAGCAGCACGTCCAGGTCGGCCTCGGACAGGTCCAGGCCGGTCAGGTCCAGCGAGTCCCTGGTCGGCAGCACGCCGATCGGGGACTGCACGCCCTCGGCGGTGCCCTCCAGGCGGTCCACGACCCACTTCAGGACGCGCGAGTTCTCGCCGAAGCCGGGCCACAGGAACTTGCCGCCGGCACCCTTGCGGAACCAGTTGACGTAGTAGATCTTCGGCAGCTTGTCGGCCTCGGTCTTCTCACCGATCCGCAGCCAGTGGCCGAAGTAGTCGCCCATGTTGTAGCCGCAGAACGGCAGCATCGCGAACGGGTCGTGGCGCAGCTCGCCGGCCACGCCCTCGGCCGCGGCGGTCTTCTCGCTGGCCACGTTGGCGCCCAGGAAGACGCCGTGCTGCCAGGAGAAGGACTCGGTGACCAGCGGGACGGCGGTGGCGCGGCGGCCGCCGAACAGGATCGCCGAGATCGGGACGCCCGCGGGGTCCTCCCACTCCTCGGCGATGGTCGGGCACTGCGCGGCGGGCACGCAGAACCGGGCGTTGGGGTGCGCGGCCGGCTCGTCGCTGTCCGGGGTCCAGTCCCGGCCCTTCCAGTCGGTCAGGTGCGCGGGCTTGTCCTCGGTCATGCCCTCCCACCACACGTCGCCGTCGTCGGTCAGCGCGACGTTGGTGAACACCGAGTTCGCGTAGAGGGTGTCGATCGCGTTGGCGTTGGTCTCCCGGCCGGTGCCCGGGGCGACGCCGAAGAAGCCGGCCTCCGGGTTGATGGCGTACAGCCGGCCGTCCTGCCCGAAGCGCATCCAGGCGATGTCGTCGCCGACGGTCTCGACCTTCCAGCCCGGGATGGTCGGGGTGAGCATCGCCAGGTTGGTCTTGCCGCAGGCGCTCGGGAACGCCGCGGCCACGTACTTCGCCCGGCCGGAGGGCGGCGTCAGCTTCAGGATCAGCATGTGCTCGGCCAGCCAGCCCTCGTCCCGGGCCATCACCGAGGCGATGCGCAGCGCGTAGCACTTCTTGCCGAGCAGGGCGTTGCCGCCGTACCCCGACCCGTAGGACCAGATCTCGCGGGTCTCCGGGAAGTGGGTGATGTACTTGGTGGTGTTGCACGGCCACGGCACGTCGGCCTGGCCGGCTTCCAGCGGGGCGCCGACGGTGTGCGCGGCCCTGACGAACTCGCCGTCCGTGCCGAGCTCGTCCAGCACCTTCTGACCCATCCGGGTCATCACGCGCATCGAGACCACCACGTACGGGGAGTCGGTCAGCTCCACGCCGATCGCCGACAGCGGCGAGCCGATCGGGCCCATCGAGAAGGGCACGACGTACATCGTGCGGCCGTGCATGCTGCCGGCGAACAGGCCGTGCAGCGTCTGCTTCATCTCGGCCGGGGCCATCCAGTTGTTGGTGGGGCCGGCGTCGGACTGTTCTTGCGAGCAGATATAGGTACGGCCCTCGACGCGCGCGACGTCGCTCGGGTCGGACTTGGCGTAGAAGCTGTTCGGACGCTTGGCCTCGTTCAGCCGGGTGAAGGTGCCCTGCTCGACCAGCAGGGCGGTCAGCCGGTCCCACTCGGCGTCCGAGCCGTCGCACCACACGACGGAATCGGGCTGGGTGAGCTCGGCGATCTCCGCGACCCACGCCTTGAGGGCGGCGTGGCCCGTCGGGGCGGCGTCGAGCCCCGGTATGGCCGCGAGGCTGTTCGCGGGCACGGTTTTTGTGGACACGTCAGTCATGGCGCGCTCCTAAGACACCGGGTCCGTTTCCCATCCGCACTGGTAGCCGGCCCCGGTCGATGTATGAGGGTATTTCGGAGTGTACCCACGGGCGTCCACATGGTGGATAGTCGGCGATGGCTGGTTCGTCACACTCGGTTCGACACGGTGTCCTGCTCTGCACGGTTTCCGGACTGTTCTGCCGATGTACGGTGGTCGGCCCTATCGAAGTTACGCTTCCGTAAGTTACTGTCGGGTGGCATGACGACGCCGCTGACGAATCCCGTATCGAACGCCGTCGCTCCGCTGAAACCGAAGCTGCGCGGCTGGCTGCACCTGTGCACGGCGCCGCTGGCCCTGGCCGGCGGGATCGTGCTGATCGCGCTGGCCGACAACGGCCGGGCCCGGGTGGCCTCCGCGGTCTTCGCGTTCTCCGCCGTGATGCTGTTCGGCACCTCGGCGCTGTACCACCGGCGTAACTGGGGCCCGCGCGGCGAGGCCATACTGCGGCGGCTGGACCACGCGAACATCTTCCTGATCATCGCCGGGACCTACACGCCGTTCACGGTGCTCCTGCTGCACGGCAGCGCCGAGCGCGCGCTGCTGTACACCGTCTGGGTCGGCGCTCTCGCGGGCATAGCGTTCCGGGTCTTCTGGCTGAAGGCGCCGCGCTGGATCTACACGCCGTGCTACGTGGCGCTGGGCTGGGCCGCGGTGTTCTTCCTGCCGCAGTTCCTGCACTCCGGCGGGGTCGCGATCCTGGTCATGATGGTCGTCGGCGGGCTGCTGTACTCGGTCGGCGCGCTGGTCTACGGCACGAAGCGGCCGGACCTGTCGCCGCGCTGGTTCGGGTTCCACGAGGTGTTCCACACGCTGACGATCGCGGCGTTCTCGCTGCACTTCATCGGGGTGTCGATGGCCGCCATGTAGGGCCGCCGCGCAGGGTCGAAATCGTGTCCTTATATAAGAGTGCTCTGATGCTGCGCCGGAGCTGACGCCCACCGGTCGGGCGGCTCCGGCTCGAACAGTCACGCCGGGCTCCGTATCGTGACCGGCATGAGCACCGCGACCATCGCCGCGCCCCGGACCACCGTCCCGACCGCCCCGAGCCCGGCCCAGCTCAAGAAGCAGCCGCCGACCGAGTCCGGCGAATTCGGCGCCATGCTGCGGGCCTGGCGCCGGACCCGGAGCGTCAGCCAGCTCGACCTGTCCTCGGCCAGCGGGGTGTCCACCCGCCATCTGAGCTTCATGGAGACCGGCCGCGCCAAGCCCAGCCGGGACATGGTGCTGCGGCTGGCCGACGAGTTGCAGGTCCCGCTGCGCGACCGGAACAAGCTGCTGGTCGCCGCCGGCTACGCCCCGGAGTTCAAGGCCCGGCCGCTGGCCAGTCCGGAGATGGCCGCGGTGCGGCGGGCGATCGACGTGGTCCTCACCGGGCATCTGCCGTATCCGGCGCTGATGCACGACCAGCACTCCAACATCATCGAGGCCAACAAGACGGTCGGCATCTTCACCGATCTGGTGGCACCGCATCTGTTGGCCGGCGGCGGGAACACGGTGCGGCTCACGCTGCATCCCGAAGGTCTGGCGCCGCACCTGGTGAACCACGGCGAGGCCCGGGACCGGTTGTTGCGGGCGCTGAGCCGGCGGGCGGCGGCCTCCGGGGATCCGGAGCTGACCGCGTTGCTGAAGGAGTGCGTCGCCTATCCGCATCCCGAACCGGAGCCGGAGCCGGACCTGTACGCGGGGGTCGTGCTGCCGTTCCGCTTCCGTCGTGACGGACAGGTGCTGACGTTCTTCAGCTGCACCGCGGTGTTCGGCTCGGCAGCCGACCTGACGCTGGCGGACATGCAGTTGGAGACGTTCTTCCCGGCGGACGAGGTGACCGGGGAAGCGTTGCGGGAGTACGCCGCTCGTATTTAGCACAGGTTCCTCCGATCCGGTGGTATCGGCGCGTCATCACGTAACCACCCTCGGTGTGGCTCGTTGGGCAGCTACAAACCCGCCGCACCCACCAGGGGGAAGCCGTGAACCGTCGCCGTATCGCCATCGGGGTCTCCTCGGTCAGCGGACTGGCCGTCGTCGCCGCCGGCGTGATGAGCATGTTCGGATCCGGCGGCTCCGCCAACGCCGTCGATCTGCACACGGCACCGGCCGCGGCGGTCACCGGCGCGGCCGCGGCCACCCGGCAGGCCGGGACCGCGCAGGTCGACACCGTGGTCACGGTCGCCAGCCCGGCGACCCCGGCGCGGGGCCGGACGCCCGCGGTCGCCGCGCAGACGCTGACCATGCACGGCACCGGGCTCTTCGACTTCGGCAAGCAGGTCGGCTCGGTCGACCTCACGGTGCCGACCGGGACGCTGAACGAGGTGCTGACCCCGTCCACGGTGTACCTGCGCCGCAGCGCCACCACGGCGACCGCGACCGCCGCCGCGGCTCCGGCCACGGCCTGGACCAAGATGGCCACCGCCAACGTCTCCGACGGCAACCTGATCTCCGGCGGGGCCACCGAGCCCTCGCTGGTGTTCGCGATGCTCGGCGGTATGCAGGGCGGCGTGAAGTACGTCGGCCAGGACTCGGTGCGCGGGACCCCGGTGGCGCACTATCAGGGCACCCTCGATCTGACGCAGGCGGCGACGGCTTTGGCCGGACAGGCGATGGCCGAGGACGGCGGCGCCGCCGCGCAGGACGCCGCGGCCGACAAGCAGGCGCTGACCAACGCCGCGCGCGCGTTCACGACGACCAAGGTCCCGTTCGACGCGTATCTGGACGGACAGGGCCGATTGCGGCGTTTCGTCGCCGACTTCTCCTTCGTCGAGAATCCGACGACCAAGCCGGTCGCCCAGGTCACCTCGGCCACCGAGCTCTACGGGTTCGGGACGCCGGTCACGGTCGTGATGCCGACCGTCGCGGGTTCGGCGGCGGGGTCGGCATCGGGGTCGGCGTCCGGTTCGCCGGCGGCGTCCGGTGCGGCGGTCGGGACGCCGGCCGGGACCGAGAGCAGCCCGGAGCGGCGGCGTTCGATCACCCCGTCGACTCACCCTTCTAGCCCCACTCGTTCTCACAAATAGTCCTGTTGGGCCATACCCGCAGGCCTCGGTACGCAATAGGCTCCACCGTCGGGGACCAAGGGGTCGCGACGACGGGCGGTGATTCAGCCATGACGCTCTACCAGCACGATTCTGGTTCGGCGTACGGCCGCTACGGTGCGCTGCCCTCGGTGTACGACGGCTCGGCGCTCGACGAGATCCGGCTGTACGGCGACCTGTTGCAGGTCGTCGCCGAGCACCCTGGCAGCGAGAAGCGCTTGGACTGGGCGGTCATCGACCGCGCGCTGGGGCTGCCGCCGACCGATCCCAAGCGGGACCGGAACTAGCTGACCTCGGCCGTTCGCGCCTCAGCCCGCGACCTCCGCCCCCGCTACCCTCAACCCTCGGCCCTCGACTCCGCCGGGGATCAGCGCAGCGCCCGCGCCGTGCCAGCCACGCCGGCGCCACGTCGGCATGGCGAAAATCACATCTGGGCCCCCGGAGATCACCCCCGGCGCCGGACACAGCCTCAGTGACGGCCGCGACAGTAGTGACTGGGTTGTGCGCTGGGTAGGTTGAGCACCTAGCATCCTTACGGCGAACAAGCCAGAACAATCAGCCGCTGCCCGGATTAACGGCAACTGAAAACCCGGAGACTTCCAGTGAAACTGCGTCTGACCCCCAGGGAGACCAGCTTCTACGACCTGTTCGCCGAGCAGGCTGACCACCTCGTCGTCGGGGCCGGCATCCTCACCGAACTGCTCGGCGCGACCGGGCCCGGGGCCGGGGCGGAGCGGGCCAAGATCGCCGATCGGATGCGGGCCGCGGAGCACGCCTGCGACGACACCACGCACAAGATCTACAACACCCTGAACTCCTCGTTCATCACGCCGTTCGACCGCGAGGACATCTACGCGCTGGCCTCCACGCTCGACGACGTCATGGACGAGATGGAGGAAGCCGTCGACCTGGTCAACCTCTACGGCATCCAGACCCTGCCGGCCGGGGTGGCCGATCAGGTGGACACGCTGGTGCGGGCCGCGGAGCTGACGGCCGAGGCGATGCGCAGGCTGCGCGGCATGAAGGACCTGTCCGAATACTGGATCGAGGTCAACCGGCTGGAGAACGCCGGCGACCAGTCCTACCGCAAGCTGCTGGCGCACCTGTTCTCCGGGGAGTACGACGCGCTGACCGTCATGAAGCTCAAGGAAGTCGTGGACTCCCTGGAGGCCGCGGCCGACGCCTTCGAGCACGTGGCGAACACGGTCGAGTCCATCGTCGTCAAGGAGTCCTGACCGGTGCACTGGCTCGGCCTGGTCACGGTGGTGGCCGTCGCCCTGGGGTTCAGTTACACCAACGGCTTCCACGACTCGGCGAACGCGATCGCCACCTCGGTGTCCACCCGGGCGCTGACCCCGCGGGCCGCGCTGGCGATGGCCGCGGTGATGAACCTGCTCGGCTCCTACATCGGGCTGCGGCTCGGCGGCGGGGTGGCCTCGACCATCACCAAGGGGATCATCAAGACCCCCGGCGGGGACGCCGGGCTGTGGATCGTGTTCTCACTGCTCATCGGGGCGATCGTGTGGAACGTGGTGACCTGGTACTACGGGCTGCCCTCCTCGTCCTCGCACGCGCTGATCGGCGGGATGATCGGCGCCGGGCTGGCCGCCGGGATCACGGTCGAGTGGAAGGGCGTCTGGGAGAAGGTCATCCTGCCGATGGTGACCTCGCCGCTCGTCGGGTTCGTGCTGGCGTTCTTCCTGATGGTCGGGATCCTGTGGGCGTTCCGGCGGGCGCATCCGGGGCGGGTGACGCGCGGGTTCCGGATCTCGCAGACGATCTCGGCCGCGGCGATGGCGCTGGGCCACGGCATCCAGGACGCGCAGAAGACGATCGGCGTGATCATGATGGCGCTGATCGCCGGCGGGCACGCGACCAGCAAGTCCGGCGTGCCGAACTGGGTGCTGCTGGCCAGTGCCTGCGCGATCTCGCTGGGCACCTGGGCCGGCGGCTGGCGGATCATGCGCACCCTGGGCCGCAAGATCATCGAGCTGGACCCGCCGCGCGGCTTCGCCGCCGAGACCGTGGCCTCCGGCGTGCTGTACTTCACCGCGTTCGTGTGGAACGCGCCGGTTTCCACCACGCAGATCATCACCGGCTCGATCATGGGCGTCGGCGCGACGAAGCGGAAGACCGCGGTGCGCTGGGGCGTGGCCCGGAACATCTTCTGGGCGTGGATCTTCACGCTGCCGTGTGCCGGGGCCTGCGCGGCCCTGGTCTGGTGGATCACGCACGCGATCTTCGGGTAGCCGGGTAGCCGGGTCGCGGCCGCTGGCCGGTGACGCCGGTGCGCCTGGCGCTGTCCCCAGTGGCTGATGCCGCTGATGCCGCCGATGCCGCCGATGCCGCCGGCTGGTCCAGTGCACCTGCCGGTTCCGCGGAACTCCGAAGGCCGCCGCCTTCTAACGGGCCTGCGCCTCTGACGGGCCTGCGCTTAACGGGCTGCGCCTAACGGCCCTGCGCGCGAGCCTGCGTGGCGAGCACGTCCTCGATCCGCCGGGCCAGCTCCAGGTCCAGGTCGGTGACGCCGCCCGCGGAGTGCGTCGAGAGGCAGAACCGCAGGGTGCGCCAGCGGATGTCGATGTCGGGGTGGTGGTTCAGCTCCTCGGCGATCACCGCCACATTGTCCACCACGGCGATGGCCGCGGGGAAGTCCGCGGCGGTGAACACCCGCGCGAGATGTTCCGCGCCGCCGGTCCACTCCGGGTGGTCCGCCAACAACGGGGAGATCTCCTCTTGCTCGAGTATGCGCATGGGCTCATTGTCGTCCCGTTGCCAAGAGGGGGCCAGTAGGTGGTGACGGAGCGTGATCGGCCTAGACTCCCGGGATGACTTCCGGGAGTGATCAGACCCCAGTGACCGTGGTCGGAGCGGCTATCGCCCGCGAGGACTCCGTACTGTGCGCGCGCCGGTCGGCCCCGGCCCACCTGGCCGGGAAGTGGGAGTTCCCCGGCGGGAAGGTCGAGGCCGGGGAGAGCGACGCCGAGGCCGTGGTGCGTGAGTGCCGCGAGGAGTTGGGCGTCGAGGTGCGGGTCGGGGAGCAGGTCGGCGCCGACGCGCGGATCGACGACCGGTTCACGTTGCGGGTGTTCCTGGCGCGGCTGGAACCCGGGCAGCCGGAGCCTTCGCCGCTGGAGGACCACGATCTTCTGGCGTGGGTTCCGCGCGCGGGGTTACCGGGCCTTGACTGGCTGACACCGGACGTTCCCATCGTCCTGGAATTGAGTCGTATTCCCTGGTCAAACCTGTGACTGCTCTCATAGTGTGAAAGTCTGATCAATTGCTTGAGAGTGCGGCATACCGGGAAGGATCACGGAAGACCCGGATCCGCAACAGCGCGGGGTTCGGCGACCGCACAGATTCTCAGACAACACAGATTCTCAGACAACACAGAATCGAAGTCCGCCCGATGTCCGACGCGCCAGAGCAGCAGCCCCACCGGGAGCGGCTGGACAACCCCGGGTGGCGCGGACCGGGGTGGGCGATGACCACCTCGGTGTTCGGGCAGGGGTCCGAGGGCGACGCGCAGCGGCAGCTGGGGCGGATGGCCGGGGTCATCGAGCGGGTGCGGTCCGCGACCTTCATGCTGGACGGCGAGGGGACCATCCGCGAGTTCCGGCTGAACGCCGAGGAGCTGCTGGGATGGCAGCGTACGGAGATGATCGGCAAGCCGTTCCACGCGATGTTCCGGCCCGCCGACCGGGAAGCCGCCGACCGGATGGTCGCGGCGGTCCAGTCCGGGGACGACGCGCGCGGGGCGTTGGACGCGATCACGCCGAGCGGGGCGAGCGTGCCGGTCGACGTGCATCTCATGGGGCTGCGGGACGGCGCGGGGCACGTCGTGGTGTTCGGCTACGCCAACTCCGCCGAGGACCTGATCCGGTTCACGCGGGACCGGGCCGTGCTGGACTCGCTGTTCGAGCAGTTCCCGGTCGGGATCGTGGTGTACGACGAGCAGGGGCGGTACGTCCGCCTGAACCGCGCCCTGGAGGAGATCAACGGGCTGCCGGTCTCGGAGCACATCGGCAAGCGGGTGCGCGAGGTGCTGCCCGGTGTGGACCCGCGGCTGGAGGAGATCCCCGACGAGGTGCTGCGCACCGGGATCCCGGTGGTGGACGAGCAGTACGGCGGTTTCACGCCGGCTTCCGACGAGGAGCGGGTGTGGTCCGTCAGCTACAACCGGCTGCACGGACCGGACGGTGAGGTCATCGGTCTGTCCGGGCTGATTCTCGACGTCACCGACCGGCATCGCGCGGCGGCGGCCGCGGCCGGCGCGCGGCGCCGGCTGGCGCTGGTGAACAAGGCCGGGTCGCGGATGGGGACGGCGCTGGACGTCGAGCGGACGGCGCGGGAGCTGGCCGACGTCGCGGTGCCGGACTTCGCGGACGCGATCGTCATCGAGATCAAGGAAGAGGTCTTCGACGAGCGGATCGGCCCGGTCGGGCCGGTGTGGCTGGCCCCGGTGCGCAGGCGTCGGGTGCTGGTGCACGAGGGGTTCGGCGCCGTCCCGGATCCGGTGCGGGCCGAGGGGTTCAGCGCGTGGTCGACCGATCCGGACATCAGTGACCGGATGCTGGGCGGCGCGGCGTGGCACTCCTCGGCGGGGATCAGCGCGGTCGCCAAGGAGCCGATCCGGTCGGTCGACGGGACGCTGTTGTGGCAGCCGACCGGCGGGGATTCGATCCTGGTGCCGTTGTGGGCCCGCGAGGCGCTGCTCGGGGTGGTGCACTTCCACCGGCATCCGGACAGCCCGCCGTTCGAGTCGGAGGACATCGAGGTCGCCGAGGAGATCACGACGCGGGCCGCGGTGTCGATCGACAACGGGCGGCTGTACTACCGGGAGCGGACCACCGCGCTGATGTTGCAGCGGGCCTTGCTGCCGCAGCGGATCCCGAGCCTGCCGGGGGTGGAGGTGGCCTACCGGTACCTGCCGGGGTCGGTCGGTGCCGAGGTCGGCGGGGACTGGTTCGACGTGATCCAGCTGTCCGGGGCCCGGGTGGCGCTGGTGGTCGGGGACGTGATGGGGG
>NZ_JAAFYZ010000150.1 GCF_018274385.1 Catenulispora pinistramenti
CGGCTGGTTTTCGGTTCGTTCCCCTCGGTCGCGTCGGCAGGGCTTCGCCTACAGTGCCGGTGGCCGGGGGTCAAGTTCGCGCCGTACGAAACCGCCGCCTACCTGCATGTCCGCCGCGCGCGGACTTGACCCCCGGACACCGGTGCTGTACCCCCCGGGCTGACGACGCGACCGAGGGGAACGGACCGCACCACCCCACAAACCGCCACCGCTGAGACTCACCCAGCCACCCGAGGGAACCGCGCTAGTTTCCCTGAGGTTGCCGAGGCCCGCCGGAGGCCCGGCCCTTCACCACAGCCCTTGACCTTGACCTTGCTTGTGGCTCTTGATCTGGCCTTTGCTCGTGCTCTGACTTGCCGGAGTTGAAGAGGCCTGAGGTGCGGCGGGATTGTGAACGCGCGAACCGGCAGCCGACAAACACACCCACCACCCCGAACCCCGAACCGGCACAACTATGACCGAAGGCCGTAAAAAGCTTTGAAACCCACAGACCAACCGCAACCCGCCCCACAAACTCCAGCCCCCAGCAAACTCCACCGCCAACGAATCCCGCCCGCCGACCGGCACGTCGCAAACCACGTCGCAAACCACGTCGCAAACCACGTCGCGAACCACCTCGCGGAAACTCCCGGGCAATCGTTGCCTGATACAGCACTAGAACCAACCGTCCCGACACGATCAAACCCGGGGCACATCAGAGTGCGGCGCGATCCCGGTGCGGTTCAGGTCGGCCTCTCCTCGACTCCATCATCAAGGGCTGCGAGTCGGCTTTCGACACGGTCGGCATCGGCACGCCTGTGTTGGGATTGATAGAGGGACAGGGCCTGTCGCCATGCGCTGCGGGCCTCGCTGCTTCGGCCGAGGGCTGCGTGCGCCTGGGCGAGCCGGTCGAGGACGCCGGCTTCTTGGTAGGTGTTGCCTAGTTCGTGGGTCAAGACCTGTGCCCGGCTGAAGTAGTCGAGCGCGCGCCGGTGCTCGCCGAGGCCCTGGGCGACTGAGCCCAGGGTATCCAGGTTCGCCGACTCGCCGTGGCGGTCGCCGCTCTCCACGCACATGACCAACGCCTGCTCGGAGGCTGCGCGGGCTTCGTCATAGCGCCCGAGCCGAAGAGCGCACCATCCGACCGCGTTGAGGGCGGTCGCTACCAGGCGCGATTCGCCGAGGGCCTGGTACAAGCGCAGAGCCTGCGTGGCGTGGGTCAATGCCCGCTCATCGTCTCCCTTCTCCGACCACACCACGACGAGTGCGTTGTGAGCGCGGGCCTCGTGATCGACGTCGCCATGGCGGCCTGCGAAGTCGAGGGCCTGTTCCAAATGGCCGAGGGCCTCGGTGTGAGCGCCCACGCGGGCGTGGGCCATACCCAGCAACCGGTGGGACGGTGACAGCAGACTGGGGTCGCCCAGCCGCTCGACGGCCGCCACTGCGACCTGCCAACAAGTGACCTGGTCTCGGAGGTAGCCTCTGCGTAGCTGGAAGTTGTTCATCATCCAGGCCAGTCGCCACACGGCGGAATGCCAGCCGCGAACCGCCGCGGCCTGTTGCGCGGCGAGGAGGCCGGCATATTCGGCGTCGAACCACGCGAGCGCCGCGGTCAAGTCGAACGGTGAGGGAGCGAGGTAGCCCGCTTCCGGCACGCCGATGTCCACTGCCACGCGGCGTGGGTTCACCAGCTCGTCCGCGGCGTGCGCTGTGTGAACGTAGTAGCCGAGGAGTCGCTCCAGTGGTCGCTCAAGTGATCCGGTGGTTGCGTTGCTTCCACCCTCCGGTAGCGCGGCGAGAGTGTCGTCGGCGGGCACGGGGACAAGCGATCGCGCGTAGAGGCGCACGAGGTCGTGGAATCGGTAGCGGCCCGGGGCGCGCTGGACGAGCAGATTCTGATCGAGCAGGGAGTCCAGAAGTCGCTCGACGCTGTCCAGGTCGGTGTCGGCGAGGTTCGCGGCGGCGTAGGTGTCGAAGTCGGGACCCGGAACCAGCCCCAGGTGCCGGAACAAGTTCTGCTCCGCGGCCGGGAGGTGGCGAAAGGACAGCTCGAACGCGGCGGCCAGGCTGCGATCGTCGTCCTGGAGGTGGCCCAGGCGGCCGTGTTCGTCGCGAAGTTGTCGCACGAGGTGGTCTGTCCGCAGGGCTCGGCGGTGGCGCAGGCGGGCGGCGATGATCCTGATGGCCAGCGGCAGGAAGCCGCACAGGGCGAGGACCTCGGGCAGCATGGGATCGTCGGCGGGCAGTCGGCCCGGTCCGGCGATCTTGTGGAACAGCGCGGTCGCGTCCGCTTCGGTCAGCACGTCCAGCGGAAGGTTCTCGGCGTCGTCCAATCCGGTCAGCCGCCCGCGGCTGGTTATCACCACGAGGCAACCGGCGGAGCTTGGGAGCAGGGGTTTGACCTGGGCGGTGTTGAGAGCGTTGTCCAGGATGATCAATGTTCTGGTTCCGGCGAGACGGTCCCGGTAGAACGCGGCACGCGCCTGAGGATCCGCGGGAATGCGCTGGGGCGGTACGCCGAGGGAGCTCAGGACCGAGTGGAGCGCTTGGTCGGCGGTGAGCGGGGCGAGGCCGTCGGTGTATCCCCGCAGGTCGATGAAGAGTTGTCCGTCCGGGAAGCGGTCGACGATGTCGTGTGCCGCGCGCAGGGCGAGCGACGTCTTGCCGATGCCGCCCATCCCGTCGATCGCGGTGATCACCACTGTTCCGACCGATCCTTCGGATACGGCCCGGGCCGTGTCGGTGAGGCGCTGGAGTTCCTCGGCACGTCCGGTGAACGCCCGGGTCGGCGTCGGTAGCTGATGACGGCCCTGGACCGACCGGGCTTGTCTGCCCGGGGCCTGATTGGTCAAGGCGTCCTGTTGGGCTTGGCGCAGCACACGGCCGGGTTCCAAACCCAGCGCGCGCACCGAGCGGACGGCCGCGGCAGCCGTCTGGGCCGCTTGGGCCGGTTCGCCGGCGGCGTGCAAGGCGCGGACCAGGAGGGCGGCGAGACGTTCGCGTTCGGGATGGTCGGCGTGTGGGCCGCGCAGCATGGCGATCGTCTCGCGGACGCGGTCTGCGCGCAGGTCGATCTCGGCGAGTTCCTCCAAGGCGTCCAGGCGGCTCTGTTCCAGGGCCAGGCCAGGGTCGCGAAGCCATGGACTGTCCAGGTCGGCCAGAGGGATGCCGCGCCACATGCCCAGGGCGCGGCGCAGGTGTGCCTCGGCCTGCTCGTCGTCGGCGGCCTCGTGATCGGCGCGGGCCTGGCGGATCAGGGCGGTGAACCGGTGGGCGTCGACCAGTTCGGGGTCCACCTCGGCGACGTAGCCGGGCGGTCGGCTTCGCAAGCTGATGCCGCCCGCCGGTTCCAGGATCTTGCGAAGCCTGGCGATATAGCCGGCGACCAGCTTCTCGGCGGTGCTCGGGGGGTCCGGGGGCCAGGCGTAGGCCACGATCCGCTTCGTCGGCACCGCCTGGCGCGGGTGCAGCAGCAGCACGGCCAGAACGCACTTCTGCTGGTGGCCGCCCAGCTCCAACTGCTGGTCAGCGTGCCAGGCCTGCATGTCTCCCAGTAGCCGGAACTCCGTCATCGCTCCCCCTGAAGCATCGCGATCCCCGCGAGCAGTCTCTCCGTTCGAGTAGACGCCGTTGTGTGCTTCTGCGCGTGCTTTTCACCGGATCGTTGCGGCACGGGCTTCCATCCGGATTGCGCGATGGTTGCGCTCGGATTCGCATCCTGGACGCGCACTCTGAAAGCGCTGGTCGGTGCCGCCCGCGATGCAGGCCAGGCCGACAGTGATGAGGAGAAGAGAACCCTGATGAGAGTGAACGAGAACCCGAACCAGACCCCGATGAAGCCGCTTATCGTCACCTGCCCGGCCTGCGCCGGCACCGGACGGGTCCTCGGCGACGACTCACAAGTACGCGTGGCCTGTCGGCTGTGCTGGGAGCACGGTGTCGTCGCACGGATAGCCGCCGAGCAGTATCTGCGCGCCAAGGAAGACGCCCTGCCGACGTCCTGAGCCGGACCGACGCCTCTGATGCCTCTGACGCCTAAGTGCCAGGCGACGTGCTTCAAGTCTTCGGTCCCCCCAGAAGCAACGCGGCGCCCCCGGTTGACCAGCCGGGGGCGCCGCGCCACAACGTCTGCTGCGCGAACCGTGAACGTGAACCGTGAACGCGAACCGTGAACCGTGAACCAGCCAGTGCTCAGCCGACGGCGGGAAGCAGGACCTGCTTGATCCCGGCCGACCCGTCCAGCACCGCCTGGTATGCCTGGACGGCGTCGTCCAGCGGCCACGTCTTCGCCGCCGGGGGGACGAGGAAGCCGCGCTCGAACAGCGGCCGCAGCTGGTCGAAGATGTGCGCGACGTCGGCACCGTCCAGGAACACGGTGGCCAGCCCGGTGAGGTGCAGCTGACGGCTGATGATCTCACTGACGGGGACGCTCGCCTGTCGGTCGGGGGCGCCGGCGGCGATCATGGCCATCCGGCCTCCGGACCGGAGGCTGCGAATAGCGGGTTCGGACAACGCGCCGCCGACGGTGTCCAGGGCCGTGTCGGCGCCGCGCCCGTCGGTGAGGTCGAGCACCGCCTCGCGGATGTCGGTCGGGTTGATGTCGGTCGGGTTGAGATCGGTCGAGCCGGCGCCGGTCGAGCTGATGTCGATGAAGTGCTCGACACCGGCGGGCCGGCGCCGACCGACCACGATCGGTTCCGCGCCGCGCCAGCGGGCGATCGCGGTCGCGGCCTGGCCGACCAGTCCGGAGCCGCCGGTGATCAGGACCGTCTCGCCGGGCTGGAGCTCCAGGCTGTTGATCAGCGCCTGCCAGGCCGTGAAATGGGATCGGCCGACGGCGGCGGCCTCGGTCATCGTCAGGCACTCGGGCTTGCGGGAGAGCCACGTCTCGGGAAGGACGACGAAGCGCGCATGCGTGCCCGGCCGCTTCTCCCCCACCGCCATTCCCAGCGCCGGCCCGGAGCCCCACACTTCCTCGCCCTGGTGGGCGCCGTCGGAGACGACGACCCCGGCGAAATCACCGCCCGGGATCATCGGCAGCGGACTGCCCAGCAGGCCTGCGGCGTTGGCGATGTCGAGCGGGTTGACCGCGGCGGCGTGCACCTCGACGAGCACCTCCCCGAGGCCCGGTTCCGGCACCGAAACCGAACGGTGGGCCAGCGACTGCGCCGGCGGCCCGCCGGCTTCCATCACGACGGCGTCCATCTGCGGCGCCACTGGGCCCTCGGACGATGTCAGGGTGTTCGATGTCAGGGTATTCATGTCAGATCCTTTCGTTGCTGTTCGGGTGGTGGGGTTGTTCGAGCCGCCTGCCCTCAGGACAGCGGAGCCTCCGCGGCGAGCCCGACCTGAGACTGGTACGCGGGATAGCTCAGCTGGTTGGCGTCATAGATGACGGTCAGCCGACTGACCTTGCCGGCGTTGTCGAGTTCGATGCAGGTGTGTCCCCGGCGCAGCGGGGCGGCGCCGGGGGCGGCCGACCACTCGTAGCCGCCGCCACGACGGCCGCCCTCGGTGTGCAGCACCGCGGCACCGATGCCATACGGGAGCCGGCCGAGCGCCCGGGCGTAGTAGCGCTGGGCCTGGAGGCGACCGCAGACCCGGGTGTGCGCGGACAGGTCCTCGATGACGACGTCGGCGGACATCAGCCCGACGGCCGCTGCCGCGTCCCCCGCCGCGAACGCCGCTTGCAACGCCCTGGCGGCCTCGACAACGGCCGGATGAGCGTTCTGCTCGGAATCCTTGAAATCAGTGGGGTAGGCGCCGCCGATGACGGTGGGAGGAGTCAGGGCACCGCGGCCGTCCCAGTAGTCCACCCATCGGGTGATCTTGCCCTGGCCGTCGAAGACGATCGGGGAAAGGGCACGCAGTTCCGCACCGAAGAACGGCGGGGTGTCCACGAACTCGACGGCGGCGCTTCGCATGTCGCCGACGATCCGCACCGGATACGACAACGCGGTGGCCGGCACCTTCGGGAAGTACGCGGTGAACAGGTCGTTCACCTGCTGCCAGCTCATCAAGGCGGTGCCGAGGTTGGCGTCGATGTACACGGTGTTCGCCCGGGAGAAGTAGGACATGACCCGGGGGACGTCGTGCCGGCTCTTTGCCGCGAAGAAGCCGCGCAGGAGTTCGGCGACCTCGGCAGTGCAGTGCGAGGTATCCACGACGGCGGGTGGGTAGGGCAGCCCTGCCGTGCCGCCTGCCGTGCCGCCTGCCGTACCGGCGGGGCTGCTCGTTCCGGCCGCGACCGCGGTGCCGGCCGTGAACACGCCGGCAGCGCCGAGAGCCGCGGCCGCTCCGGCCGCCGCCCCGGTGCGGAGCAGCGTCCGTCTGGTGGTCGCGTGCTGTGTCGGGTGCGTCATTGGTGGGTTCCTTCGGATCGGGCGGCCCTGTCGGCCGGCTGCCTCCACGCTCGGCGGTGCCACAAAGGGAGGGTCAACAGGGCGTGCCGGCCTGGACCCTCCCCTTAGGGGAGCGTCCATACTGGGCGAATGCCAGCCGCGCTTTCCATCGGTGACCTCTCCCGCGCCACCCACCTGAGCATTAAGACGTTGCGCCACTACCACCGCGTCGGGCTCCTGGTGCCGGCCGACATCGACGCGAGCACCGGGTACCGGCGCTACACCACCGACCAGATCCCTACGGCCCAGGTCATCCGCCGCTTCCGGGACCTGGACATGCCGCTGGAGCGGATCCATGCCGTACTGGAGACCTCCGACCTGGCCGCGCGCAACGAGCTCATCGCCGCCCACCTGGCGAGCCTGGAGCAGAACCTGGCCCGCACCCAATCCGCGGTCGCGTCACTGCGCGACCTGCTCGCCCACCCGTCGGCCGCCGCCCCGGTCACCCACCGCCGGGTCCCGGCGACGACGGCGGCGGCCATCACCGCCACCATCACGATGGCCGAGCTGGTGCCCTGGTACCTGGGCGCGTTCAGCGAACTGCACGCCACCCTCGAGGCGCGCGGCATCCGCCCGGCCGGCCCGGCAGGCGGGACCTACGCCGGGGAACTGTGGGCGGACGAGCGCGGGCAGGCCACGCTCTTCATCCCGACGGCAGCCGAGATCCAGCCGCTGGGCCGGGTCCAGCCCGCGATCGTGCCCGCCGCCGAACTCGCGGTCATCATGCACCCCGGCTCACCCGCCGACCTCGACCGGGCCTACGGGGCACTGGCCGCCTACGTCGCAGACCACGCACTCCAGGTGGACGGCCCGATCCGCGAGTACTACCTGGTCGGCCGAGAGGACACCGCCGAGGAGAACGCGTGGCGGACCGAGATCTGCTGGCCGATCTTCAGCACCGGGGCAGCGGCCTGGACCCACCCCAACGGGCCGCAGCCTCAACAGTCGCCGACGCAGTCATAGTCGGCAGGCGATCGTCAGCGGTCCCAGGTTGCGGCGAGGATTCGGCCGATGTCCGCGGCCCCCTGCGGGAGAAGGTGACCTGGGGCGGCGGCTACTGGATGGTGTGTCAGGGTGCCGAGAATGGGGGGTGCCCAGGGGTGGGCTTGGCGTGCGGTGAAGAGGGTCGCGTCGCCGGTGAAGGTCTGCGGCTGGTGGATGGTGAGCAGGCGCCTGTTGGTGTTCAGGACCTCGATCATGCCGGTGGCGGCTACGGATTCACGGTCGCAGCGGCCGAGGGAGCGGCTGGCGAGGTCCCATGCCGCTGCGCCTTCGAGACGCGGGGCGGGGGCAGGGGCCGCGGCAGTGGCAGTGGCAGTGGCAGTGGCAGTGGCATCAGGCTCCTGACCGGGCTCCAGGAGCGCGAGCCGTGCGACATCGCCTGCCTGCCCAAGCTGCGCGGCCATGGCGTGGGCGGTGACCGCGCCGAAGGACCAGCCAAGAAGGTGGTAAGGGCCGGTCGGCTGGTGGCGGCGAATGTGCGACACGTAGTCCGCGGCCATGGCCTCGATGCTCGTCGGGCGGGTGACGGAGCGGCCGATGCCGCGGGCCTGGATCGCGTACACCGGGCGGTCCGGGGCCAGGTATGGGAGAAGCGCCGTGTAGCACCAGCCGAGGCCGCCCTCGGGGTGGATGCAGAACACCGGTTCGCCGGTGCCGGCCGAGCGGAGGGGGACGAGGACGTCCAGCCAGTCCTGGGGCGCGGGTTCGTCGAGGCTTCGGGCCAGGCCGGCCGGGGTGCCTGTGCGGAAGAGGCGGTCCAAGGGGACGTCGATGCCCAGGACGGCCCGAATGCGCCAGACCAGTCGGCCGGCCGACTGCGGGTGCCCGCCGAGGCAGAAGTCGTCGTCGCCGTCCACGCGGGGCAGGTCCAGCACCTCGCTGAAGATTTCGCAGAGTGCTGCCACGGCAGGGTTGGGTACGCGGCTCGCGGACACGCGTGACACCGGCGCGGGCAGCGCGGCGCGGTCCAGCTTGCCGTTGAGCGTGCACGGCAGTTCCGGGACGACGACCACATGCGCGGGGACCATGTGGTCCGGCAAGTTCCAGCGCGCGAAGTCGCGGACCCCGACGGTGTCCAGCTCACCGGGGCGGCGCGCGAGGACATACGCGACGAGGACCTGTCCGGCGGCGCCCGGCGCAGATCGTGGTGCCACCACAGCCCGAGCAACCTGCGGATGCCGCTCGAGGCAGGCCTCGACCTCGCCGGCCGCCACCCGGAAGCCGCGGATCGACATCTGCTGATCAGCGCGGCCCACGAACTCCAGCCGACCCTCGTGGTCCCACCGTGCCAGGTCACCGGTGCGATACATACGCTCGCCGACGTCCCGGAACGGGCAAGGCACGAACCGCTCGGCGGTCAGCCCGGGCTGCCCGAGATAGCCACGCGCCACCGACGTCCCGGCGACGCAGACCTCGCCGACGACGCCCGGAGGCACCGGCAAGAACCCGTCGTCGAGCACGAACAACGCCGCGCCGTCGACAGGATCACCGACGCAGACGGCGTCCGGCTCCGCAGCGGGATCGACGCGAGAGCTCGAAGCGGTGACGACACGCGTCTCGGCCTGACCGTACAGATTGTGCGCCCTCACGCCGTGCCGCGACGCCAACCGCCGCAGCCCCGGCCCCGCCCGAAACGCCTCGCCGCCCTGAAACACATCAGTGAGCGAAGGCAGCTCCCGCCCCTGAGCCGCGGCCACCTCGAGCAGCGTCTCCAGCGTCGACGCCGGCCCATAGAGCTCGTTGACCCGCGCGGAGTCCAGCCACGCGACGGCCGCCTCACCAGCTCGCCGCTGCTCGTCCCGGGGCAGTACGAGCGTCTTGCCGCACACCAGCGCGCCGAGCGTATCGTGCACCGACAGGTCGAACCCGAGCGCCGCGAACTGGCCGACGCGCGTCCCCGGACCGCCCGGGAACCGGCGCCGATGCCACAACAGCAGGGCGGCCAGGCTGCGGCGGGTCATCACGACGCCCTTCGGCGGGCCGGTCGCGCCCGAGGTGTAGACGATGTAGGCCGGGCACTCCCCGGGGCACTCATCCGGGACGGGATCAGCAGCGCCTGTCGAGATCCGCGCAGCCATCTCCGTCGCGTCCAGATCCAGCACCGGAGCCTGGAGCGCCGCCAGCCGCGGAAGCACCCGGGACTGGGACAGGATCACGCCGGGCCGGGCAGCGCGCACCACCTCAGCGAGCTGAGACAGCGGCAGGTCCAGATCGAGGGGCAAGTAGACGGCCCCCGCCTTGAGAATCGCCACGAGCGCGACGATGAGGTCAGGACACCGCCGCAACGCCACGCCGACGACCGATTCCGGTCCCAGGCCCCGGGCCTGGAGAAGTCGGGCCAGCCGGTCGGAGCGCTCGTCGAGTTCCCGATACGTCAGCAGCGAGCCTTCGAACTCGACGGCGATCTCGTCGGGCCCGCGCAGTACCTGGTCACGGATCAGTCCCGGCACGCCGGCGGCTGTCGAAATCGCCGGCGCGGGCTTCGGAAGCAGCAGCAGACGTTCCGACTCTGTCAGGATATTGAGTCGGGACAGTGCCGTATCAGGCGCGGCGACGACCGATTCGAGGATGAGGGCATAGCGCTCCAGGAAGCGCTCGACCGTCTTCCGGTCGAACAGGTCCGCGTTGTACTCGACCCGTGCGGTGCTCCCGCCGGCCGACAAGAGAACCGCGAGATCGCATTGCGCCGTGCCGGTGTCGACGGGGATCTCGGTGAGCTCGAGCCCGTCCAACGCGATGGCGGCAGGCGGGGAGTCCTCGAAGGCCATCATCACCTGGAAGAGCGGATGCCGTGCGGGATGCCGGGGATGGTTCACCGCGTCGACGATGGCGTCGAACGGCGTACCCTGGTGCGCGAACGCGTGCAGATCGGCGGCTTTGACCCGGTCCAGCAGCTCGGAGAAGGTCGGGTCGCCGGACGCGTTCACGCGCAACACGAGGGCGTCGGCGAAGCGCCGGTTCGGGAACGACGCGCCCAAGGGGATGTCCGAGCCCGCACCGAGCCGGGTCAGAAGCGCGACGGCGGCCGCGTGGAACACCATGAAAGCACTGGTCCGGCTCGCGACGACAAGCCGCTCGATACCGGGGCGGAGATCGGCGGGTAGCTCGACCCGCAGCAGGCCGCGCTCGCCACCGGGATCGGCCGGACGCCGGCGATCGGTCGGGAGTCGCAGCTCCTCGGGCAGCCCCGCGAGATGTTCGACCCACTCGGCCAGGCCGATCGTGTCGGCGCCGGACACAACAGGCTCCTGCCATGCCGCGAGGTCCCCGTACCGCGACCTCGGCGCCGACCACACCGGAGCTCGGCCAGTGCACCGCGCGCGATACGCCTCGCCCAGATCGGCCGCCAGCCCGGCCTTCGACCACTCATCAGCGGCGATACGATGCACCACCAGCGCCAGCACGTGCCGGCGCGGGCCCAGCTCAAGCACCTCGGCACGCACCGGCAGATCCGCGCCGAGGTCGAACGCGTGCTGAGCGACCGCCCGAAGCCGAGCGCCGAGTTCGTCGGCCCCGATCCGCGCACGCCGCACCACGAACCGCAGCTCCCACGGATCCACCACCCGCAGAAACTGCCCCCCGTCCGCCTCCCGCACCACCGTCCGCAGCGACTCATGCCGGGCAAGCACGTCGCCGAGCGCGGCGGTGAGCGCGGCGGTGAGCGCATCGACGTCGAGCGTCCCTGCCAGCTCGAACGCCATGGCGACGTTGTGCGCGGGATCGGGCCCGGCGACGCGCTCCGCGAACCACAACCGCCGCTGCGCAGCCGACAAGGCCGCGCGCCCGGCCCGCCGGCCGTCGCGGACCAACGGACTTTCGTCGAGAACTGACACGCCGTTCACCCTCCCGTCGCCACCGAGGTCAGGCCCGGGGCCCGGCCAGCCGGCGGAACACGCCGATGATCGCCGGCGCGTTCCGCTCATCCAGCATCGTGAAGTGGTCCCCCGCGGTCTCCGCCACCGACAGGTCGGGGATCATCGACCGCAGCGTCTGCTCGTAGACCGGGAACGTGGTGGTCGCGGCCTTCGAACGCCGGCCGGGGCCGGCTGCCAGGCACTCCGGCGTGACCAGGACCGTCACCGGGCTCCGCACCGCCGGGACCTGCGCGGCGCAGAACGCCTCGTAGAGCAGGCCGGCCGCGGTCACGGGACGGGAGTCCGGAAGCATCGCGATGCTCTCGTCAATGACCTCCGACTCCGCCACCAGGGCCTTGATCCGGTCCAGCACATCCGGCACCGGATCACCCGCCGCACGTCCCGCGACCAGCTGGTCGACCAGCGCGGCGGCCTGCCGGTGGTCGGCGACGCACTGCCGTAGCGACGCCACGGTCCCGGCGTCGGGCATCGCGGGCTCCAGGAGCAGGGTCCTGACAGTCTCGCCCTCCTGCTCCAGCCGCGCCGCCATCTCCAGCGCCAGCGGGCCGCTGAGCGACCAGCCGAGCAGGTGGTACGGCCCCGCCGGCTGAGCGCGGCGCAGGTCGGCGAGGTACGCGTCGGCCATCTCCGAGACCGTCGTCAACGGTTCGGCGCGGCCGTCGATGCCCCGCGCCTGGAACGCGAGCAGCCCGTCGGGACCGTCGAGCACGGCCGCGAGGTGCCGGAACCAGTGCACGCTGCCACCGCTGGGATGCACGCAGAACAAGATCCGGCCGCCCGGCTCCGGCTTGCGGAGGGTGACGAGCGTGGAGTCGTCCTGGGGCGCTCCCCCGGCCTGGTCGATCAGTTGGCCGATGGTGGCGTGCGCGAACAGGTCGGCCAGGGTCGGAGTCAGCGGCGTGGCGCCGTGGATGCGGGAGAGCAGTTGGACCGCGAGCAGCGAGTGGCCGCCGAGAGCGAAGAAATCGTCGTGGACGCCGACCCGCTCGACGCCAAGCACCTCCTGCCAGATGCTCGCGAGCGTGCGCTCGAGAGGTGTCTCAGGAGCCCGATAAGTGGCGGCCGACGCCCCTTCCGGTGCCGGTAGCGCGGCGCGGTCGATCTTGCCGTGCGGGGTCAGCGGCAGCTCCGGCAGCACGATCAGGTGCTGGGGACGCAGATAGGGCGGTAGGAGAGCACGAAGATGCGCGCTGATCTCGTCGAGATCGACACCGGCGTCCGGGTCCACGGGGACCAGATAGGCGATGAGGGCGGTCGCTACGCCCTCGTCATAGCGGGGTGTCACGTGCGCGGCGTTGACTGACGGATGCCGGGTGATCGCGGCTTCGATCTCGCCGGGTTCGATGCGGTAGCCGCGGATCTTCACCTGGTCGTCGGCCCGGCCCAGGAACTCGACGGCACCCTCGGCCAACATCCGGCCACGGTCACCAGTGCGGTAGAGCCGCGCACCAGGCAGCGAAGAGAACGGATCCGGAACGAAACGCTGCGCGGTCAGACCGGCACGACCGTGGTAGCCACGCGCCACACACGCGCCGCCGATGAAAACTTCGCCGACCACACCGACCGGCGCCGGACGCATCGCTTCATCGAGCACATACATCGTGGTATTCGGGATAGGGCTGCCGATCGGCACCGTCTGCGTCGCAACAGGACCGGTCACGCGATAGACACTGTTGGCAACGGTCGCCTCAGTGGGACCGTACTCGTTCAAGAGCACAGTGTCGGTCTCGCCAAACGGCCACGTCTTCAGCGCCGACGCCGGAAACGCCTCGGCACCGACCACCAGCACGCCGGCGAGGTCCGCGATCTGCTGCGCGCCAAGCTGGTGCGAGAGCAGCTCAAGGTGCGAAGGCGTGAGCTTGATGAAGCTGAACGGACCCCGCCGCACCAGCTCCTCGCCCAGCGAGGACAAATCCAAGTCCTGGCCGAACACATGCACACGCTGACCCAAAACAAGCGGCGTATAGAGATTGGGCACCACCGCATCGAACGCCAGCGACGAGAACAACGGAGCACCACCACCGGCCCGATAGGCATAGCCATCGACACACCACTGCACAAAGTTCGCCAGCGCCTGATGCTCGACCATCACACCCTTAGGCCGACCGGTCGAACCAGACGTGTAAATGACATAGGCCAAAGAACCCGGGTCGATATCCACCCCCGGATCAGAATCCGGCATCCGATCAATCGGACCATCAGCGACATCCACCGCCACAACCCGCCCGACGAACCCGTAGAACAACCCGACCAGACTCTCCTGAGTCAACACGATCTTGGCAGCCGTGTCACCGAGCACGTACTCACACCGCTCCACCGGGAAACCCGGATCCAGCGGAACATACGCCGCACCCGACCGCAACACCCCCACAAGCGTCGCGACCAGATCAAACCCCCGATCCAGACACACACCCACCACCGACTCCGCACCCACACCCGACGCCAGCAGAAACGCAGCCACCTGATTCGCCCGCGCATCCAACTCCGCGAACGTGAACTCCCGGCCATCCGGCCCAACCACACCCACCGCCTCCGGCGCCGCCAGCGCCTGCGCAGCGATCCGCTGCGGAACCGAGAAGGACGGCAGCACAACCGCGGTGTCGTTGTAGACCTCCACAACCTGCCTGCGCTCAGCCTCCGACATCAGCGCCAGATCAGCGATCGCCACATCCGGATCCGCAGCCACCTGCTCCAAAATCCCGACAAACGCCGCCGCCAACCGCTGCCCGGTCTCCTCGGTGAACAAATCCCGCCGGAACACCAAAGCACCTTCCAGCGCACCATCCCGCTCAGCCAGCGACACACTCACGTCGAACTTCGCGACCTCGCGGGGCATCTCGAGGGCTTCGGCCGAGACTCCGGGCAGGTCGAATGTCGACTCCGGGGTGTTGTCCATCTCGAACCACACTTGGAACAACGGCGTGCGCCCCAACTCCCGCGCCGGCCGCAGCTCCTCCACCAACTTCTCAAACGGCACGTCCTGGTGTTCGTACGCTTCCAGCGCCGACGAACGGACCCCGCACAGCACCTCGCGGAACGACGCGTGCCGTGGCACGCCGGAACGGATGACGACGGCGTTGAAGAACAGACCGATCAGCCGCTCGAGCTCGACCGTGCCGCGACCCGCCACCGGCGAGCCGACGGCCACGTCCTCGACCCCGGCCCACCGCGACACCAACACGTCGAACCCGGCCAACGCCGCCATGAACAACGTCGACCGCTCCGAACCGGCCAGCCCACGGAGGCCGGAAACCACCGACTCCGGGACGTGGAACCGGACCGAGCCACCGGACCACGACCGCGATCCACCACGAGTGAAGTCAGACGGCAGTTCCACCGGGGTCAAGCCGGCCAATCGACGGCGCCAGAAGCCGACCGACTCCGTGAACCGCTGCCCCGCCATCAACTCGCGCTGCCAGACCGCGAAGTCGACATACTGCAGCGGCAACTCCGCGAGCCCGCCCATGTGTCCTGATACCGCTGCGGCGTAGAACTCCGACAGCTCTCTGACGAACACCCCCGCCGACCAACCGTCGAAGACCGCGTGATGCACGACGAACAGCACCACCCACTCATCGCCGGCAACCCGCAACACCCGAACCCTGAGCAACGGACCCTGCGACACATCGACCGGAATCACCGACTCGGCGCTGATGACCTCGGCCACCGCCACGTCGACATCGACATCGCCACCGGCAACGGCAACGGCATCGGCATCGGCATCGGTATCGGTATCGGCGCTCCGCAGATCCTGCTCACACCAATCCACGGCACCCGCCACCGGACCGACCACACCAACCGGTTCCCCATCAACCTCCACCAACCGAGTCCGCAAAGCCTCATGCCGACCGACAACACCGTCAACCGCACCACACAGAGCCCCGACATCCAACGCCCCCGAGAAACACCACCCGAAGACGACATTGAACTCCGGACTGCCCTCATTCAACCGATCCAGGAACCACACCCGACGCTGCCCGAACGACACCACCCCCGAACCCCGGCCCGACGCCGAAGGCGGGGCCGGCAGCTCGACGGCGGCAGCCGGTTCAACCTGGCGGATCAGCCGGCTGATGGTGGGGTGTTCGAACAGCTCGGGCAGCGTAGGGGCGAACGGCGTGGCGCTGCGGATGCGGGAGAGCAGCTGGACCGCGAGCAGCGAGTGGCCGCCCAAGGCGAAGAAGTCGTCGTGGACGCCGACGCGCTCGACGCCGAGCACGCCCTGCCAGATCTCCGCAAACGCCTGCTCCCATTCGGTAGTGGGGGCTTCGCACTCGGCGGCTGGAGCGAACTCCGGCGCTGGCAGTGCCGCGCGGTCGATCTTGCCGTGCGGGGTCAGCGGCAGCTCCGGCAGCACGATCAGGTACTGCGGACGGAGGTAGGAAGGCAGCGCGGTCTGAAGGTGAGAACGGATCTCCTCCTTGTCGATGCCCGCAGCCGCCGCTGTCGGCACGAGGTAGCCGATCAGGCCGGTCGCGGCGCCGTCAACGATGTGCGGCGCGACGAACGCGGCCGAGACGGAGGGGTGCCGCGTCAGGGCGGCTTCGATCTCGCCGGGTTCGATGCGGTAGCCGCGGATCTTCACCTGGTCGTCGGCCCGGCCCAGGAACTCGACGGCACCCTCGGCCAACATCCGGCCACGGTCAC
The DNA here is from genome assembly GCF_018274385.1 of Catenulispora pinistramenti. Classification (GTDB taxonomy): domain Bacteria; phylum Actinomycetota; class Actinomycetes; order Streptomycetales; family Catenulisporaceae; genus Catenulispora; species Catenulispora pinistramenti. The sequence continues at coordinate 15,905 of NZ_JAAFYZ010000150.1, forward strand.
CGGTCCGGTAGAGCCGCGCACCAGGCAGCGACGAGAACGGATCCGGAACGAAACGCTGCGCTGTCAGACCGGCACGACCGTGGTAGCCACGCGCCACACACGCGCCGCCGATGAACACTTCGCCGACCACACCGACCGGCGCCGGACGCATCGCTTCATCGAGCACATACATAGTCGTGTTCGGGATAGGACTGCCGATCGGCACCGTCTGCGTCGCAACAGGACCGGTCACGCGATAGACACTGTTGGCAACGGTCGCCTCAGTCGGCCCGTACTCGTTCAGCAGGACCGTCTCGGTCTCGCCGAACGGCCAGGACCGGAGTGCGGATGCCGGGAAGGCTTCGGCGCCGACCACCAGCACGCCGGCCAAGTCCGCGATCTGCTGCGCGCCAAGCTGGCGTGAGAGCAGCTCAAGGTGCGAAGGCGTGAGCTTGATGAAGCTGAACGGACCCCGCCGCACCAGCTCCTCGCCCAGCGAGGACAAATCCAAGTCCTGGCCGAACACATGCACACGCTGACCCAAAACAAGCGGCGTGTAGAGATTGGGCACCACCGCATCGAACGCCAGCGACGAGAAAAGCGGAGCACCACCATCGGCGCGATAGGCATAGCCATCGACACACCACTGCACAAAGTTCGCCAGCGCCTGATGCTCGACCATCACACCCTTAGGCCGACCGGTCGAACCAGACGTGTAAATGACATAGGCCAAAGAACCCGGGTCGATATCCACCCCCGGATCAGAATCCGGCATCCGATCAATCGGACCATCAGCGACATCCACCGCCACAACCCGCCCGACGAACCCGGAGAACAACCCGACCAGACTCTCCTGAGTCAACACGATCTTGGCAGCCGTATCACCGAGCACGTACTCACACCGCTCCACCGGGAAACCCGGATCCAGCGGAACATACGCCGCACCCGACCGCAACACCCCCACAAGCGTCGCGACCAGATCAAACCCCCGATCCAGACACACACCCACCACCGACTCCGCACCCACACCCGACGCCAGCAGAAACGCAGCCACCTGATTCGCCCGCGCATCCAACTCCGCGAACGTGAACTCCCGGCCATCCGGCCCAACCACACCCACCGCCTCCGGCGCCGCCAGCGCCTGCGCAGCAATCCGCTGCGGAACCGAGAAGGACGGCAGCACAACCGCGGTGTCGTTGTAGACCTCCACAACCTGCCTGCGCTCAGCCTCCGACATCAGCGCCAGATCAGCGATCGCCACATCCGGATCCGCAGCCACCTGCTCCAAAATCCCGACAAACGCCGCCGCCAACCGCTGCCCGGTCTCCTCGGTGAACAAATCCCGCCGGAACACCAAAGCACCTTCCAGCGCACCATCCCGCTCAGCCAGCGACACACTCACGTCGAACTTCGCGGCGACCAACGGTACTTCCAGCTCCTGCGCCGTAACGCCGGGAAGATCCACCGTCGACTCAGGTGTGTTGTCCATCTCGAACCACACTTGGAACAACGGCGTGCGCCCCAACTCCCGCGCCGGCCGCAGCTCCTCCACCAACTTCTCGAACGGCACGTCCTGGTGCGCGTACATGTCGAGCACCGTGCGCCGCACGTTGCGCAGCACGTCGCGGAAGGTGGCGGCGCGCGGTACCTCGGTACGGAGCACGACCGCGTTGAAGAACAAGCCGATCAGCGGCTCCAGCTCCATCACGCCGCGACCCGCCACCGGTGAGCCGACGGCCACGTCCTCGACCCCGGCCCAGCGCGACACCAACACGTCGAACCCGGCCAACGCCGCCATGAACAACGTCGACCGCTCCGAACCGGCCAGCCCACGGAGGCCGGAAACCACCGACTCCGGCACGCGGAACCGCACCGAACCCCCGGACCACGACCGCGACCCACCACGAGTGAAGTCAGACGGCAACTCGACCGGGGTCAAGCCGGTCAATCGACGGCGCCAGAAGTCCACCGACTTCCCGAACCGCTCGCCCGCCATCAAATCCCGCTGCCACGCAGCGAAATCGCCATACTGCACCGGCAAGTCCGCGAGACTCGCACCACGCCCGGACACGGCACCGGCGTAGAACTCCGACAGCTCTCTGACGAACACCCCCGCCGACCAACCGTCGAAGACCGCGTGATGCACGACGAACAGCACCACCCACTCATCGCCGACAACCCGCAACACCCGAACCCTGAGCACTGGACCCTGCGACACATCGACCGGAATCACCGACTCGGCGCTGATGACCTCGGCCACCGCCGCGTCGACATCGACATCGCCACCGGCAACGGCGGCGGCAACGGCAACGGCAACGGCGCTCCGCAGATCCTGCTCACACCAATCCACGGCACCCGCCACCGGACCGACCACACCAACCGGTTCCCCATCAACCTCCACCAGCCGAGTCCGCAAAGCCTCATGCCGACCGACAACACCGTCAACCGCACCACGCAAAGCCCCGACATCCAACGCCCCCGAGAAACGCCACCCGAAGACGACATTGAACTCCGGACTGCCCTCGTTCAACCGATCCAGGAACCACACCCGACGCTGCCCGAACGACACCACCCCCGAACCCCGGCCGGGAAGCACCGGGTTCCGGCGCCGGGCCGCGCGCACCGCGGGCCGCGAGTCGACCGCGGTCATCTCAGGCCACCTCCTCGAGGTCCGCGAGGGCCTCGCGGACGGCCTCGACGAACTCGGCGAAGACCGGGTACTCGAAAAGCAGGATCACGGGGAGTTCGACGTCGTACTCGGCCTCGATACGGCTCAGGATCTTCACGGCCGCCAGCGAGTGCCCGCCGAGCTCGAAGAAGTCGGCGTCCGCCGCCGGCGGGTCGACAGCCAGCACGTCGCTCCAGACCGCGGCGGCCAGTTCGGCCAGCACGGCGGGGCCGGCCTGCACGGCCACGGCGGTGGCGGCAGCGGTAGCAGTGGCAGTGGCAACGTCAGCGGTGACAGTGGTCTCGATCAGCTCGGTCATGACAGTCGCTCTCCGTTCGTGGCGGCGATCTCGGTAAGAAGGGTGACCCACCGCTCGGCCAGGTCCGCGACCGTCTCCGGGGCGAACGCCGCGCGCGGGTAGATGAACGTCGACTCGAGCGTGCCGGCGGGCGTCGTCTCGGTCTCCAGGGACAAGTCGAAGGCCGTTTCGCGGAGCTCCAGCGCGACCGGCTCGGCGCGCAGCCCCGGCAGCTCGGGCAGCGGCCCGCGGGCCTCGGCGTGCGCGTGGACGACTTGGAACAGCGGATTGCGGTGGCGCGGGCGGGGCGGCCGGAGTTCGCGCACCAGCAGGTCGAAGGGGACCTCCTGGTGGGCATATGCCTCGGCGGCCGTGGTCTTCTCGGCGCGGACCAGCTCGGCGAACGACGTGCCGGGCTCGCAGCGGGCCCGCAGCACGACGGTGTTGACGAACAGCCCGACCAGGCCCTCGGCGCCGGCCGCGGCCCGTACCGACACGGGGGTGCCGATCGCCAGGTCCTCCTCGCCGCTCCAGCCGGCGAGCACCAGGCGGAAGGCAGCGGTCAGGACCATGAAGTACGTCGCTCCCTCGCGGGCCGCGACGGCGCGCAGGGCCTGGCAGGTCGCGGCATCGACCGTGCCGGTGAGCATGGCCGCCGACCGGTCCGGACCGCATGCGTGGTCAAAGGGCAGATCGGCCACGGACAGGCCGGCCAGCTGCTCACGCCAGAAGGCGACGTCCGGTTCCAGCGTGCTGTCGGCGATCCGGCTGTTGGACCAGGCCGCGTAGTCGGCGTACTGGAACCGCAGCTCGGGCAGCTCGGGCTCGGTTCCGGCGAGTGCCGCACGATAGCCGGTCGCGAGTTCGTCGAGGACGACCCGCTTGGAGGCCGCGTCCGTGGCGGCGTGATGGAAGCTGAGGACGAACAGCCACTCGTCCGGCCCGGTCCGCAGCAGACGGGCCCGCACCGGTAGTTCCTTGCGGACGACGAACGGGGTCGCGAGTTCCTCGGCGATCAGTTCGTCGGCGGCCACGGCCGGATCGGCACCCGGCGGCGCCTCCTCGACGGCGAAGCGGAGCAGCGTCGGGGACAGCGGGATCCCCACCGGTTCGCCGTCGCGCTTGCGGATGCCGGTGCGCAGCACTTCGTGCCTTGCGACTATCCGTTCCACCGAGGCACGAAGCAGCTCGACGTCGAGCCGGCCGCTCAGCCGCAGCACGATCGGGGACAGATACTGGGTGCTCCCCGCGACCAGCTGCTCGTGGAACCACATGCTCCGCTGTCCGCTGGACAACGGCAGCCAATCCGTTCGCACGGTGCGCACCGGCCCGCTCACCTGGGTGGAGGCCGAGTCGAGCTCCGCGGCCATTGAGGCCGGAGTCGGCTCACGAAAGACGGCGCGCAGCACGGTGGCGACGTCGGCGCCCGGGGTCCGGATCGCGAGGACCGCCGCCATCCGGGCCGCCGACAGCGAGTCGCCGCCGAGCACGAAGAAGTCGTCGGTGACGCCGACCCGGTCCAGGCCTAGGACTTCAGCCCAGACCTCGGTGACCACACGCTCGGCCACGGTGCGCGGCTGCGCGTAGGGACCGGACCAGTCGGCGCGACCGGCCGACACCTCCGGGAGCCGGGAGCGGTCGGCCTTTCCGTGCGCGTTGCTGGGGATCTCGGCGAGTTGGTGGAAGGCCGCCGGCAGCATGTAGTCGGGCAGCCGTCCGCGCAGGAAGGAGCGCAGAGCCGCCGGGTCGGCGGGCTCTGATATCGCGCTGTCCGGTACCCAGTACGCGACGACGGTCTTCTCCCCGTCGCGCTCCCGCACGGTCGCGACCGCCTCCAGAACCCCGGGATGCGCGACGAGCGCCGCCTCGATCTCGCCGAGTTCGACCCGGTGGCCGCGGATCTTGACCTGGTCGTCGATGCGGCCCAGGAAGTCCAGTTCGCCGTCCTCGCGCCAGCGTGCGAGGTCGCCGGTCCGGTACATCCGCGCGCCGGGCCCGGCCGCGAAAGGGTCGGGCACGAAGCGCTGCGCGGTCAGGCCCGGCCGGCCCAGGTAGCCGCGGGCCAGGACGTCGCCGCCGATGAACAGCTCACCGACCACCCCGATCGGCGCGGGCCGGCCCTTGGAGTCCAGGACGTAGGCGGTGCTGGAACGCACCGGCTTGCCGATCGGGACCGCCTCGCCGAGGTCGGCCGGGGCGTAAGGGTGGACGACGACGCCGACGGTGGTCTCGGTGGGCCCGTACTCGTTGATGACGCGGATGCCGGGAGCCAGCGCGCGCCAGGCCAGCACGGCCTCGCGGCGCAGCGCCTCGCCGCCGGCGACGATGGTCCGGACGGACGTGATCCGCGCGCCGGCGGGCAGGTGGAAGCGGAGCGCGTCCAGGTGCGTCGGCGTGAGTTTGATCCAGCTGTAGTCGCGGTCCGTGCGCAGGAGTTCCTCGGCCAGGGCGCTGATCGTGTCCTGCTCGGTGACCATCACCGTCTCCTTGCCGCTGAGCAGCGACAGGAACAGCGGGGTCACCGTGAAGTCGAAGCCGAGCGAGGAGTGGACCAGGGTGCCGTGCCGGCCCTCCTGCACGAAGCCCTCGCGGGTCCAGGCCAGGTGGTGGATCAGGCTGCGATGGGTGACCGCCGTGCCTTTCGGGCGGCCGGTCGAGCCGGAGGTGTAGATGACGTAGGCGATGTCCTCGGGGTCCGGTGCCAGAGCGCTGAGATGGATGACGGGATCCGCGCGCAGATCGAGGTAGGCGTCGCCGACGAGTACCGGGCGCGCCGCGGTCGGCGGCAGCGCGTCGGCGAACGCCGCGTCGGTGACGACCAGGACCGGTGCCGCGTCTTCCAGCATCAGGGCGATGCGCTCGGCCGGGTAGCCGGTGTCGAGCGGCAGGTAGCCGCCGCCTGCCTTCAGGACCGCGAGGATCGCGACCATCGCGTCCAGACCACGGGGCAGGAACACGCCCGCCAGGCCACCGGGGCCCAGGCCCGCTGCACGCAGGTGCCCCGCGAGCCGGTCTGACAGCTCGTTGAGTCGGCGGTAGGTGGTGCTGACTCCGTCCGCGGTCACGGCCACGGCATCCGGGGTCCGGCGTGCCTGCGCCCGGAACTGCTCGTGGACCAGATCCCCGCCGACGTTGGCCGGTCCGGTCCCCCAAGCCGTCAGCAGCTGCCGCTCCCGGGCACCGACGAGGTCGATGTCGCCGATGCGGGTCCCGGGGTCCGCCAGCGCCGTGCGCAGCACGTTCTCGAAGTGGCCCTGCATCCGCCGCACGGCCCCGGTCTCCAGCATCGCCGTGCGGAACGACCAGAAGCCGGTGAGGCCGTCGGCCGAGGGCTGGAGCGACACCGAGAGGTCCAGGGAGGACGAGGGGTCGAATAGCTGCTCCCAGGAGGCGTCCAGGCCCGGCAGCTCCAGCGTCTCCTCCGGCGTGTTGATGAGCTGGAACAGCGCCTGCACCACCGGCTGGCGGCCCGGTTCGCGGGCCGGCCGCAGCTGCTCGACGACGCGTTCGAACGGCACGTCCTGGTCCGCGTAGGCGTCCAGGGCGACGTCCCGCACCCGGGCCAGCAGTTCCCGGAAGGTGGGATCGCCGGACAGGTCCAGGCGCAGCGCGATGGTGTTGACGAAGAACCCGATCAGGTTCTCCAGCTCGAGCCGCAGCCGGCCGGCGACCGGGATCCCGATCACGATGTCGTCCTGCCCGCCGCCGCGCGCGAGCACGATCGCGAAGGCCGCGAGCAGCACCATGAACAAGGACACGTTCTCGGCCGCCGCGACTTCGCCCGCGGCGGTGATCAGCGTGGTGTCCAGATCCTTGATCTCAGTCTCGCCCCGCGTACCCTCCCCTGCCCGCGACGCCGCGCCGCCGGGCAGCGCCAGCCCGACCGGGGCGCCGGTCAGGCGCTGGGTCAGGGCGGCGAGCCGCTGGTCGAACTCGCCGTCGGCGAGCTGCCGGCGCTGCCGGGTCGCGTAGTCGGCGTACTGGGACTCCGGTTCGGGAAGCGGCGAGGGCCGACCGGTGTGGAAGGCCCCGTACAAGGCCGACAGCTCGCGGCGGATCAGTGCCTCCGACCACGCGTCCGCGACCGCGTGGTGCAGTCCGAGCACCAGGACGTGCTCGTCGGCGTCGAGGCGGAGCAGCTCCCAGCGGACCGCCGGTTCCTCGGTCAGCCGGTAGCGCCGGCCGCCGATCTCCCGGGCCACCCGCCGGGCCCGTTCCCAGCGCTCGGGGCGGTAGCCGCTCAGGTCCCGGGGCGGCAGCGAGACCGGACGCGCGGGGGTCACGCGCTGCACCGGCACGCCGTCGCGGATCGCGAAGACCGTGCGCAGGATCTCGTGCCGGCGCTGGATCTCGCTGACGGCGCGCTCCAGCGCCGGCAGGTCCAGGCGGCCTCGCAGCCGGGCTAGGAAGGTGTAGTTGCTGACGCCGGTCTGCTGCGCCATCTGCTCAACGAGCCACATGCGCTCCTGGCCGCAGGACAGCGGCGCCTCCGCGTCCGGCGCGGTCCGGCGGGCCCGGGGGTCGGGCCGCTCGGCGGCGCCCTGCCGGGCCAGCAGGGCGAGGTCCAGCGCCGTCGCCGGGGCCGACTTGGGCGTCGGCGGGCGGGAGGTGAGCGACTCGGTCACCGGGGGTCTCCTGTTTGCGGGACGGCGTCAGGGGACTCCGTCGCTCGGGCCAGCAGGGTGAGGTGGCGCTCGTGCAGTCCGGAGATGGTCGCGGCGTCGAACAGGTCGCGGCGGTACTCCCACAGGCAGCGGGTCGTGCCGCTATCGGTCTCGACGGCGAGGGACAGGTCCAGAGACGACACCGGGGTGAAGAGCTGCTCGCGGTCCACCCGGAGTTCCGGCGGCCAGGCGACCGGATCGCCGGCGGGTTCGTAGTGGTAACAAGCGCTCTGGATCAGGGCACGGCGGCCGATCGGCGTAGGGAGCGACTGGTCGGCCGCGACGAGGTCGAAGGGGACGTCCTGATAGGCCATGGCGTCCAGGACGGCACCCCGGACCTGGTCCAGCGCGGACCGGAACGACAGCTCGCCGGAGACGTCGATCGGTAGCGGGACCAGGTCGGCGAGCAGGCCGACGACGCGTTCCAGTTCGGGGCGCCCCCGGCCGGACATCGGCGTGCCGAGCACCATCCGGCCGACGCCGCCGAGGTCCCGCAGCTGGAGCGCGTAGGCGGTCAGGTGGACCATGAACTCCGACGCCCGCTCGGATCGGGCGAGTGCGCGGACGCGCTCGACGAGATCGGCCGGGATGGGCTCACACAGTGTCGCGCCGCTATACGAGGCGGATCCGTAAGGTGCGCGGTCAAACGGGAGCGCGAGTTCGGACGGGTACTGCTTCAGGGTGCTGCGCCAGTAGGCCCGATTCGCTTCGTAGCCACCGGCGGCCTCCTGCCGCTGTTCCCAGAGCACGAAGTCGGCGTACTGCACCGGCGTCGAGGACCGGCCGGCTGGTTCAGTCCCCGTCACAAAGGCCTGATACAGCACAGCCAGGTCCTCTTCGAGGATCCGCTCCGAGGCCGCGTCGGCGAGCAGGTGGTGCAGCCACAGCACCAGGATGTGGTCGTGCTCGCCGACCTCCAGCAGCCACCAGCGGACCGGCGGCTGCGAACGCGGAGAGTACGAATGGCGCGTGACCTCCAGCACGTGGTTCCGGGCTGCCGCATACGGATCCGCAGTGCCGGTGAAGCTGTGGTGCTGGATCGGCACCTCGCCGGCGGCCAGGACCATCTGCTGCCTGTCACGCTCCCCGTCATGACCGGCTCCGTCCGGGAAGACCGTGCGCAGGATCGCGTGCCGCCGGTGCAGCTCGGTGATCGCCCGCTCCAGCGCCCCGGTGTCGAGCAGGCCGCGGATCCGGTAGGCCAGCACGAAGTGCGTCACCCCGCCGCCGTCGGCCTCGGCCCGCGCCATCGCGCGCTGCGCCGCGGACAGCGGCACCGCTGCGGGCGCGGGCCCGAGCCGAGGCGGGCCCTGGGCCCGGCGGCTCCCGGCCCGCGCGGCCAGCAGCCGCTCGTCCAGCGACGTCAGGGCACTCATCCACCGACCCCCTGCGCGGCCGCGGCGTCGCGGACCGCGCAGACGAACTCGCCGAGCTCGGCGTGGTCAAACAGGGTCCGCACCGGCAGGTCGAGGTCGAAGTCGCGGCGCAGCCGGATAGTGACCTGGGTGGCGCTGAGCGAGTTGCCGCCCAGATCGAAGAAGTCGTCGTCGCGGCCGATCACCGTGCTGTGCAGCACTTCGGACCAGATCTCGGCGATGGCTTCCTCCAGCGGCCCCAGCGGCTCGGCCTCCGGGACGCTCTCGCGGCCGGCGTCGCGGTCCGGAGCCGGCAGCGCGCGCCGGTCGAGCTTTCCGGCCCCGCTGGCCGGCAGCGCGGCGAGGACGACGACGTGCGCGGGGACCATGTAGGCGGGCAGGGCCCGGGCGCAGAACTCGCGCAGTTCGGCAGGATCGGCCTCGTGGCCGGCAGTCGGGACGACGTACCCGACGATCTCCTGCGCGCCGGGGGTGTCCTCGCGCACGATGGCCGCGGCCTCGCGGACGTCCGGGTGCCCGGCGAGGGTCTTCTCGATCTCGCCCGGCTCGATCCGGAAGCCGCGCACCTTGACCTGGCCGTCGACCCGGCCCAGGAAGTCGATGGTGCCCCGCTCGTTGCGGCGGACCAGGTCGCCGGTGCGGTAGAGCCGGCCGCCTTCGGTCCCGGCGGCGGGATCGGGGTCCGGGACGAAGCGTTCGGAGGTCAGGCCGGGGCGGCCGAGGTAGCCGCGGGTGACTACGGGCCCTGCGACGTAGAGTTCGCCGGGGACTCCGACCGGCACCGGACGCAGTCCGTCGTCCAGGATCCGCACCGGAACCCCGGGCAGCGCCTGCCCGATCGGGATCGGTGTGCCGTCGGGCTCGGTCACCTGGTGCGCGGTCGTCACGATGGTCGCTTCGGTGGGGCCGTAGAGGTTGAAGAACCTCCGGCCCGGCGCCCAGCGGGCGGCCAGCGCCGGCGGGCAGGCCTCGCCGCCGACCGTGACGGTCCGCAGGTCGGGCAGCTCGGCGTCGTCGGCGACCAGCGCCGCCAGGCTGGACGGCGGCAGCAGCAGGGCCGTGACGCGCTCGGTGCGCAGGAAGCCGGCCAGGTCGGCCAGGTCCGCGGGCGCCACGTGCAGCGACGCGCCGCAGCCGAAGGCCATCAGCAGCTCCAGCACCGAGGCGTCGAAACTGAACGACGCGAACCGCAGCACCCGGTCCTGCGGGCCGAGGGCGAGCACGTCGTCAACGGCCCGGAGGATGTCGCGCAGGCCGCGGTGCGGGATGCCGGCGCCCTTCGGGCGGCCCGAGGAGCCGGAGGTGTAGATCACGTAGGCGAGCTGGTCCGCGTGGCCGTCGGCGCCGGCCGGGATCGGGCCGGGATCGGCGGATCCGGCCGTCGCACCGAGTTCCTCGACGGTCAGCACCGCGGTGCCGGCCGGAAGCTCGGGCAGCCTGTCGGCCAGGCCGGAGGATGTGATGATCACCGCCGGTGCGGAATCCGCCACCATGAAGCCCAGGCGCTCGGCCGGATAGCTCGGCTCCAGGGGCAGGAACGCTCCCCCGGCCCGCATCACGGCCAGCGTCGCGACCACCTGGTGGATGCCGCGCTCCAGGTGGATGCCGACGATGGTCTCGGTGCCGATCCCGGCTCCGATCAGCGCGTGGGCCAGCCGGTCCACCTCGGACCGGAGGTCGGCATAGGTCAGGTGCCGGCCGCCGGCGGCCAGCGCGACCGCACCGGGATCGCGGCGGACGACTTCGTCGAAGTGCCGCAGGAAGGTCCAGGAGTCGTCGCTCGGAGCAGGCGCCTGGGCCGCCGGGGACACCGGGGATG
>NZ_JAAFYZ010000151.1 GCF_018274385.1 Catenulispora pinistramenti
CACCCCCACCCACCTGCGCTCCAGAATCCCGTGATCCCGCAGCCATGCCCCAGCAGCAAGTCATACCGGCCCACAACACCAGTCGGCGAACCACCGGGGCAAAGGTTGCCTGACACGGCACAAGCAAGTCAGGCGAACGGCGCGGCGTCCTGCTGACAGACCGTCCCCTGCGCGGGCAGGGCGCCGGTCTGGAGGTAGCTGGTTTCGTAGTCCGTGGCGCAGGTGCTCGGGTTGAGGAGTTCGGTGTGTCCGAAGCCGTCGATCGTGAGTAGCCGGGCCCGGGCCAGGTCGTGGGTCATCGCGATCGAGTTCCAGTAAGGGGTGTTGGGGTCGCCGGTGTTGCCGACGATCAGGATCGGGTTGGCGGTGGGGCGGTTCCAGGGGCCCAGGTAGGTGTCCTCGCTCTTGGGCCAGGTGGCGCAGATCTCGGTCGTCCAGGTCCAGGACAGGCCGATCAGGCCGGCCCTGGCCTGTGAGATGCGGGCGGTGGTGGTGTAGGCGCGCGGGTCGCGGGGGTGGTCGCTGTCGGAGCAGATCGTTGCGAAGGTCTGCTCGCCGCCGACGTAGGGCGGTGTCGGGTCGGTGCCGGCACTGGCCTTGGTGGCTGCGACGGCAGGGGCGGCAACGGCCTGGCCGGTGTGCGCGGCCTGCCAGAGTTGCTGAAGGTAGGCCGCGCCGTCAGTCCACTGACTCACTTGCGCCAGCGGAATGCTGTATGTGGCGCAGACGTCGTCACACGTCTGCGCGTTGGGCGGGCTGCCGATGGTGACCGGGTGCGCGTGCAGCAGGCTGATCAGCGTGTCGTACTTGGCCTTGGTGGCGGCCGGGGTCCCGGCGGAGAAGGCACACTTGGCGGTCGAGGTCGCACCGCAGGTGTCGAGCAGGCCGTCGAGTGTTCTGGCGCTGGCCACGTCCGCGCGCATGGCCACGAACGGGGGCACCGTCCCGCCGTCGCTCCGGGTCCACGCCACCGGGTCGACGTTGCCGTCCAGGATCATGCGGCCGACCTTGCCGGGGAAGAGGTTGGCGTAGACGGCGCCCAGACCGGTGCCGTAGGAGCCCGCCACGTAGTTCAGCATCGGCGCGCCGACCGCCTGCCGGAGCAGGTCCATGTCCCGGGCCACGTCGGCGGTGCTGGTGTGCTGGAGCAGGCTGCCGTTGGTCTTGGCGCACTGCGCGGAGAAGGCGGCCATGGTCTGATCCCACGTCGAGATCTGCGCCGGGGTCACCGGGACGTCGGCGGGCAGCCCGGCCAGGAAGCCGGCCTCCGCCGCCTCGCTGGGGAAACAGCGCACTGAGGTGCTGTAGCCGAAGCCGCGCGGGTCGAAGTTGACGATGTCGTACTGCGCCAGCCACACCGCGGGGAGTGCCGGGAGATAGCGGGGGAAGTTCAGCAACTGCTCGTAGGGACCGCCGGAGTTGAAGAACAGCGTCCCCCGGCGATGCGCGGCATCCGTAGCCTGGTGCCGCATCATCGCGATGCTGATCTTCTCGCCCCGCGGATGCCGGTAGTCCAGCGGCACCTGCACCGTCGCGCACTGCATGCCGTCCTGGCAGGGCTGCCAAGCAGCAGGTGCGACCTGGTAACCACCGGGAACCGTGTCGGCTGTGTCGGCTGTGTCGGCCGTGCCAGCCATGCCAGCCATGCCAGCCATGCCAGCCGTGTCGGCCATGGCGACCGCCGGCATGAGGGCCATAAGCCCCGCCGCCACGACCGCCGCCAGCCGCCGAAATCTAAATGCGACCACGTGTTGTCCAATCCGTACGCCCGATAACAGCGTTCGAAGTAGACCAGCGGCCGCCGCGCCGTCGCTTCCGCCTTGAGGCGGAGACGCCTGCGACCTCAGGCGGACAGGCCGGCTACGCGTCTGGGCGCATTCACTCCGGCCGGGACCGCACGATCAGGTCCGCCAGCAACGCCATCGAGGCGATGATCAGACCACTGAGTATCAGCAGGGCCGTGTTCTGCGCGAACCGGAACGGATGCACCACCAGGTCGAACACCGCCTTCACCACGCCGATCCCGATCAGCCACAACGCCAGCGGCATCAGGACCTTCAACGGGTTGAAGTACATGACCATCCGCAACACCTGGAGGATGTAGCGGTAGGCGTCGGTGACGAAGCGGAACTTCGACTTGCCGGCCCGCTTCGCGTAGTCGATCGGGATGTAGACCACGTTCTTCTGGTTGGACATGAACGCCAACGTGATCGTGGTGACGCAGGAGAAGCCGGGCGGCAGCAGCCGCAGGTAAGGCAGAGCGACTTCGCGGCGCATGGCGCGCAGACCCGAGTTCAGGTCCGGGATCTTCTGGTTGGTCAGCTTCTCCGCGATCTTGCGGATGACCCACTTCGCCGGTATCCGCAGCAGCCGGTGCGAACCCCTCTCGGCCTTCCGCGCGCCGACCACCTGGTCGATGCCCGCGTCGAAATCGAGCATCTCCACCAGCTCGGGGATCCGCTCGTTGGGGTAGGACATGTCGGCGTCGGTCCACACCACGATGTCGCCCCGGGCCATCTTCGACCCGATCCGACGCACCGTCCCGGCCCCGCCGTTGCGTTTGAAGGCCACCACCTTCACCGACGCGTACTCGATCTCGGCCTTGCGCAGCACCTCCAGGGTCCCGTCCGTGGAGGCGTCGTCGATCGCCAGCACCTCGTAGGGGTAGTCGGTGGCGTCCAGAGCGGCGCAGATCCGCTGGATCTCCAGCAGGACGTGCGCCTCCTCGTTGTAACAGGGCAACACGACGCTCACGTGAGGGACGACGCCGCCCTCAAAGTCCGCGGCGAGCGCCGCGGCTATCGGGTCCGAGCTGCCCGAGCCATCCGAGCCGTCCAAACCAGTTGCCGGATTCGTGTCTACGAGTGCCATGGAACAGGCCCCTTCCCGATCCGCGAGCGCCGCCGCTCCCACCACCACTCGCCGGCCGGCACGGCCAGCAGCGCGACGCCCACCGCGCCGGAGGCCCAGGTCGCCGCCGTCTGCTGCGGGAGGCCGTAGTGCAGCGTCACCGTGTGCGTCCCGGCCGGCACGTTCACCGCCACCAGCCCCTGGTCCGCCTTCACCAGGGCGGCGTTTTTGCCGTCGACCGTGACCTGCCAGCCGACCTGGTCGGCGTCGGCGACCACCAGATACCCGGAGCCCTGCGCGTTCACCGTGCTGCTGATCGAGTCCGTCCCGTCGCTGAGCACCCGCACCGCCGCCGGCTGTCCGGACGCGGCCGGTCCCGGGTCGGACAGCACCACCGTGTCGTCCGGCACCGTCCCGGAGGCCAGCATCGCCACCCGCTGGTCCTGCGAGGCGACCACAGTGCTCTGCGACGCCCACCGGATCCGGGGCATGGCGTTGAGCCGTTCGTATATGACCGAGGAGCCGACATAGGCCACGCGCAGCCCGTCGTCGGTGTCGTCGATCGTGTCGACGGCCGGTTTCCCGTTGTCCGCGTCGACGGTCAGCGGGGCGCTGGCGTGCAGGGTGATGGTCGCGGTCAGCGCGGTGCCGGCCGGGACCGAGTCGGCGGCGACGGCGACCTGGAGCGGGGTGCCGGCCCGGGCGCCGGTGAGCTGGCTGGAGGTGGCGACCACCTTGCCGCTGGCGTCGTGGATCACGACGTCGATCGTGGTGCCCTTGGTCAGCCCGGCGACGTCCCAGGGCACGTTGCCCTCCGGCGTGACCGAGACGCCGCGCAGCGGGCCGGTGACCGGGACGGTGACCGGCTGCCCGGGGACCAGCTGTGTCGTGCCGCTGCGGGCGGCGGCGGAGACCGCGCCGAACACGCCGTCGGTGGGCCCGGCCACCCAGTACTTGGTGCCCAGCCGGTCCAGCACCGGGCTGGTGGCCTGCTTCGTGTCGTGCGGCTGGAAGTCGACGTAGGTCGGATACGGCACCGCGCCGTCGGGCACGCCCTGCATCAACGCGGCGAAGTCGGCGTTCAGGAAGTTGTGGCCGTTCACCGAACGCAGATCGTAGGCGGTGCCGGTACCGAACACTATGGCGTCGTAGGAGGAGGCGTATCGCTGCTCACCGAGGTTGTCGGCGAGGAACGTGTGGGTGTCGGTGACCGGATAGAACATGGCCTTGCTGGACTTCGGATAGTAGCCCTGCATGAATTGCGCGCCCTGCACCGCCATCAGCACGATGAGCGTCGTCGCGGCCGAGAACCGGACGATCCGCACCTGCTTGCGGCCGATGAAGGCCTGGCGCCCGGCCACCCGCAGCGCGACCACGCACGCGACGGCGATCGCGACGATGACCGCCGCGCTCCCGATCTGGCTCCCGTACTGGTGCAGGGCCTTGGTGACGTCCTGCCCGGAGGCGGCGGCGTCGACCCGCATCGTGGTGCGGCCCCGGTAGACCATGACCCCCGCCGACGCGACCCCGCCGGCCACCACCACCGCCGCCCACCAGCGGCGCCGCGGCCATGTCTGCTCCTCCTGCGCCCGGGCCCTGACCAACAGCTCGAAGCCGACGGCCACCAGCACCGCGAGCAGGAAGCCCAGGATGCTGCGGGCCCGCCCGATGAAGTTCTGCTCGAACAGGGCCCGGGCGCCGGGCAGCCGCTGCAACAGCGCCAGCGGCGGCCCGCCGAGGTAGATGAGCTCGATCCACGCCAAGGTGGCGCCGATGACGAACACCCAGGTCCCGACCGGCAGCAGCGCCCGGCCCCGGCGCGGCATCGCGATCGCCGCCACCACCAGGACCGCGGCGGCCGCGCCGATGTAGGACACGGCCTCGACCATGTTGGTCGACAGCACGAACTGGATCGGGTCCTTGGCGTCGACCGTGCCGAACGACCACGGCGCGACCATCGTCAGGACGCTGGGCACCGGCAGCGTGGCCGAGGCCGACTGGCTGCGGCCCTGGATCATCCAGGTCCCGAAGAAGCTGAGGAACGGGATCAGCTGGAACAGCGCCAGCCCGATCCCGGCGGCCAGCGACCCGGCGAGATACAGCACCGGACGTACCAGCGGGCGGAACACCCGTCGTCGTAGCTCCTCGCGATGTTCGCCGGCCAATCGGACCACCGCGTAGGCGGTTCCGGTCAGCAGCGCGTATCCGGCCACTGATGGGAACCCGCCGAGGAACAAAGCGGCCACCGGCAACGCCGCCAGGGCCGCGTCCCGGGCCCGGCGTTCCTGGATGAACCGCTCGATCGTCCAGAACAGCACGGGGATGAACGCGGCCACCCTGGTCTGCGGGAAGCCGAGCCAGGCGACCATGAACCCGCTGCCGGCGAACGTGATCCCGCCGAGCAGCGCCGCCGGCCGCGACAGCGACACCCGGCGCAGGAACAGGAACGCGCCGCCGACCGAACACACGATCTCCAGCAGCCGTTCGTAGGCCGGGGCCAGCCAGGACGGCAGGACGTAGAACGGGACGGAAAGCGGCGAGTAGAACGCGTAGTCCGGGATGGCCCCCAGCGCGCTGCCGCCCGCGCCGTAGGGGTTCCACTGGGCCACCTTGCCGTGGTCCAGCTGCTGCTTGAACAGGATCTCGCTGGGCAGCTCGGAGGTGTAGGTGTCGTCCAGATAGGTGTTCGAGGGCACGGTTCCGGCGAACCCGGCGCTCACCCAGGGGCCGTTGCTGACCATCTCGTCGGTCGGGGTCAGCGTCGAGGTCCCGAACAGCGGCCCGCCGATGCCCCACAGCGCGAACAGCAGGACGCCGAGCACCGCCATCACGGTCAGCGCGCGAGGCCGCCGCTTCCAGGCCCGGGCCGCCAGCGGCGGCCGTTCCGCCCGCGCGGCGGCCGTCGGCTCCACGCGCACGGCGTTCGGGTCGGCCACGGCCGCCACCGGGGCGAATGTCGGCTCGCTGCCGCTGGACTCACGAATTCCCGTCATGCCGATCCGATGCAGAAGAGGTGCGTCGCTGAATCGGCGACGGTGATACCGGGGACCGTAGCCAGGGAATCTGAGGAGTACCTAAAACCTTTACCGGAATAAAGCTGAGGTTCCCAGTTTTCTGCGGGTGGCAATGGAGCTTTCTATTACGGGAGGCGAGAAGTACGACGGTCAGCAGGCACCGACCGCCAGCGCCGGACCTCGCCGCGGCGTTGTCACGAAACGCGAGTGGACGCCTTTGCCACGAGTGGCCGCCGTTGACAATGGACGTTCGGTATTGCCGCATCTGGTCGGGGGGAAATCGTCCGGGAACGGCGGGCAGGCCGGAGCCACGGGTTCGCACAGAGTCCCGCATGGTGTGCCTCCCGAGGGTGTCCGCGCGTTGATCACTCATGTGAGCGCTTCCACCCCGGTGCACTCAGCACACCATCGGATACTCCGAACGGGTCGTCACCGCGCGGCCGACACGCCCAGGTGCTGGGTGATGAACAGCGCCGCGCGGTCCAGGGCCCGGCCCGCCTCGTCGAGCGCCGGACCGAAGGACTGGAACACGTGGGGCACCCCGGCGGTGACGTCCAGGATCACGTCCACGTCGGCTTCGGCGGCGCGGGCCGCGAGCCGCACCGCGTCATCGAGCAGGAGTTCGTTGGTACCGACCTGGAGCAGCATCGGCGGCAGCCCGGTCAGGTCTGCGTACACGGCCGGCGACAGCAGCGGCTGGGCCGGGTCCTGGCCGCCGAGGTACATCGCGGTGGTGTGGCCGAAGCCGTCCCGGGTGAAGTAGGGGTCGCGGTCCTGCCTGGTGACCATCGACGCACCGGCGCGCGTGAGGTCGACGCCCGGCGAGAACGCCACGATCGCCGCGGGCTGCGGCAGACCGGCGGCGCGGGCGGCCAGGCTGGTGCTCACGCTCAGCCCGCCGCCGGCCGAGTCGCCGGCGAAGACGATCGTCGCCGGGTCGGTGCCGGCGTCGAGCAGGGCGCGGTAGGCGGCCAGGCAGTCCTCGATCGCGGCCGGGAACGGGTGTTCGGGGGCCAGCCGGTAGTCCAGCGAGATCGCCGCGACCCGGGTCCGGGTGACCAGGTTCGCGGTGTTGACGAACCCGGTGGCCGGTGAGCCGAGCACCCAGGATCCGCCGTGCAGGTACAGGATCGCCCCCGCCCGGGGCTCCCCTTCGGGCTCGACCCGGAGCGCGGGGCGGCCGCCGAGTTCGGTCGGGGTGCCGCGCACGTCGGCCGGGGCCGGGAACCCCGCCATCATCGCGGCGAACCTCTCGCGCAGCTGCTCGATCGGCAGCGGTTCCGGCTCGTGCGCCTCCTTCAGGAGCATCGCTTCCAGGTCACGCCGCTGTTGCCAAGTCATGGGGTCCTCCGGGAGGTGGTGTGGTGAAGCCGGCGTCGGCATGCCGATATCGCCATGTACATGCCCAAGAAGTAAATGCCGTGGCATGTATGAGTAGACTATATGCCGTGGCATCTACTTCAGCAACCGGCCCCGGCGGCGCGGGCGGCGACACCGGCCCGGCCGCCCCCACCGACCCAGCCTCCGACCTCGCCTCCTTCTTCGACGACCTGGTGCGCTGCGAGACCCGGCTCTACAACGCCGTCGGCGACAAGCTGCGCGCCGAACACGGGATCGTCACCTCGCAGTACGAGGGGCTGCGCTTCGTGCGCGACCACCCGGAGTGCCGGGTCGCCGACATCGCCACCGCGTTCGCCATCGGCATCGGCGCGGCGAGCAAGATCATCGATCGGTTCGAAGCGAACGGCTGGGCGGCCCGGCTGCCGAACCCGGCGGACCGGCGCTCGTCGCTGATCAGCCTCACCGCCGACGGCGCCACGCTCGTCGCAGAGGCCGAACAGACCTTCCACGGCCACCTGGCGGAGCTGATCACCACCGCGATCGGCGCCGAACAGGTGAGCGCCGTCGGGGCGGCGCTCGCCACCTTGCGACAGGCCCTTGAGGACGCGCGCGTCGGCGTGCCGGTGGGCTAGAGCGTGCGCCCGCTCAGCAAGCAGGGCAGCTACTACTGGCACGACAGCTGCGAGGCGGCCGGGCAGGCCGGCATCCCGAAGTCCTGGACCGCATACCTCCGCATCGGCGACGGCTGGCCTTGGGACTCCTACGACCTGTGGGTCAAGCGCACCTGACCTTTCGTAGTCAGCTCGCGGTCAGCGGGCGATCGAGACCGCGAACGGCGCGAACCCGCCGGAGCGGATCACGTGCGGAACGAACAGAATCGCGGCCTCGGCCGCCCGCGCGGTCTCGATCCCGCCGAGATCCGTGATCCACTCCGGACGCCAGCCGAGATCGCCGAGCAGTCGGCGGACGATCTGCTTGGCCGAGGGGTCCTCGCCGGACAGGAACACGGTCGGCGGCTGCTCCAGCGAGGCGGGAGCGGTCATCACGGAGTAGAGCATCGTATTCAGGGTCTTGATGACCTGAGTCTCCGGAAGCGCCGCTTGCAGCCGCTCAGCCAGGCTCGGCCCCTGATACACCAGGTCGGCGGGCAGTCCGTCCGGACCGTCGATCGTCGCGTTGGAGACGTCGAGGAGGATCTTCCCCCGCAGCGGCGCGCGCAGAGCGGACAGCCGCTCCAGCGAGCCCGCACCCGGGGTGGCGTTGATGACGACGTGCGCGGCGCCGATGGCGGCGTCCGCCGAGCCCGGCGTGCGGTCCGCGACAGTCACCTGATGTCCGGCCCGGCTGAGGCCGTCGGCCAGGCCGCCACCGACACGGCCGTTTCCGAGTACTGCGATTGTGGTCATGGGATCTGATTCCTTCTTCAGCGGGAAAGCGTGGCTACTGCGGCGGCATGCACTCCGGGCGCGGCGGCCAGGAAGCTCTCGCCGGCCGGACTCCAGGGCCGGCCTTCGGCGTCCGAGACCCGACCGCCGGCTTCGGTGACGAGCAGCGCCCCGGGCAGCAGGTCCGCGCGGGCGCCGGCGAACTGCCAGAACGCGTCGACCCGGCCGGCGGCCACGTCGGCCAGGTGCAGGGTCGCCGGGACCGACGTCCGCACCACGAGCGCGGCGCGGAGCATCGCGCCGATCGAGTCGCCGACCCGGCGCACGACCCGCTCGTCCTCGTTCGGGCGCGCCTGGCTGGTCGCCACCAGGCTCAGGCCGAGGTCGGCGGCGCCGGAGACGCGCAGTGGCCGGCCGTCGAGAAACGCCCCGCCGCCGGCCAGCGCGGTGTAGGTCTGGCCGGTCAGCGGCAGGTGGACAACGGTGAGCACGGGCTCGTCGGCCCGGACCAGGGTCGCGGTCACGGCCCATTCCGGCAGCGCGTGCAGGTGGTTGACGTTGCCCTCGGCCGGGTCCACGACCCACCACTGGCCGGCCGGCAGCGCCCCGCCGGCCAGCTCGTCCTCGACCCAGCGTGCGTCCGGCCGCAGCCGCGACAGCCGCGGACGCAGGACCTCCAGCGCTGCTTCGTCGTTGGCGGCGAGCAACCGCATCAGGTCCTCGCGGGTCCGGTAGCCCGCCACGGCGCCGAAGCGCTCCAGCAGCACCGAACCCGCTTCGCGCACGGCCGCCGCGGTCTGCGCCAACACCTCGGCGTCGGGGATGACATCGTTCTTCGCTTCGGTCATGTCCCTGACGGTAAGCAGGCCCATCATTAACTTCAAGTGCATGCTATGCATGTCTAGAATGACTCCCATGCAACTGGATCTGAACCTGCTGGCCGCTCTGGACGCCCTGCTCGAAGAGGGCAGCGTGGCCGGGGCCGCCGACCGGCTGCACGTCACCGCCCCGGCGATGAGCCGCAGCCTGGGCCGGATCCGGCGCACCACCGGCGACCAGATCCTGGTGCGCACCGGCCGCACCATGACGCCGACGCCCTACGCGATCGCCGTCCGGGCGCAGGTGCACGCGCTGTTGCAGCAAGTCCAGGGCGTGCTGGCGCCGAGCCGCGAGCTGGATCTGCCGGCCCTGGAACGGACTTTCACCCTGCGCTGGCACGATTCGCTGGTCGCGCTCGGCGGGCCCGCGCTGCTGGCGGCCGTGCGGGAGCAGGCGCCGGGCGTACGGCTGCGCTTCATCGCCGAATCCAGCACCGACAACCCGGGCCTGCGGCGCGGCGAGGTGGACCTGGAAGCGAACGCGAATCCACCGACCGCGCCGGACGTCCGCGGCGAGCGGGTGGCCGAGACCGACCAGGTGGTCGTCGTCCGGCGGGGACACCCGCTCGGCGACGGCCGGGAAGCCCTGACCGCCGAGCGGTACGCCGCCGCCGACCACCTCGCCGTGTCCCGCCGGGGCAATCTGACCGGCGGGATCGACGATGTCCTGGCCGGGCTCGGGCTGGCACGCCGCGTGGTGGCGACCGCTCCCACCGAGGCCACCGCGCTGGAGTTCGTCCGCGGCAGCGACCTGGTGGTCACCGCGCCGGAGTCGACCACCCGGCGGCCGGTCGCCGATCTCGGCCTGCTCGCGCTCGCGCTGCCGCTCGACCTGCGTCCGGCGCCGGTTTTCCTGTCCTGGCATCAGCGCTATGACACCGACCGCGCACATGCCTGGCTGCGAGAGCTCGCGCGGACCGCGCTCAGCTCGCCGCACTGAGCCGACGGCCGTGGGCCGATCCTCCTGAGCCGCCCCGTCCGGCAGCCTGATGCCCCCAACCACCGCGCATGGCAGGATCAGCGCGTGCACATCGCGATGCTGGGGCCGTTGGAGGTCCGCACGGACGACGGCGGCCTGGCCGACGTGCCAGGCGCGCGCCTGCGCGGAGTACTGATCGCCCTGGCCCTGCGGCCGAACCAGGTGGTGCCCAAGTCCTCGCTGGTCGACTGGATCTGGGGCGAGAACCCGCCCTCGGACGCGGCGAACGCCTTGCAGCGCTTGATGTCCCGGCTGCGCAAGGCGCTGCCGGACGCGGCGATCGACGGGCTCACCGACGGCTACCGGCTGACCGTGGATCCGGACGCGGTGGACGCCGTGCGTTTCGAGCGGCTGGTCGGCGCGAGCCAGGCGGCGGGCCAGGACGTGTCCGAGCGGGCCCGGCTGCTGCGCGAGGCCTTCGCGCTCTGGCGCGGCGCCGCGATGCAGGACGTGGGCTTGCAGGAGAGCGGCGCGTTCGACGCGGTCGTCGTCCGGCTCGAGGGGATCCGGCTGACCGCCGGCGAGGAGCGCTTCGAGGCCGAACTCGCGCTCGGGCGCGGTGCGGAGCTGGTCACCGAGCTGACCGATCTGGTGGCCGCGCACCCGACCCGCGAACGGCTGGTCGCCGCGCTGATGAAGGCGCTGAACGCCGCGGGTCGCGACAGCGAGGCGCTGCAGGTGTATCAGCGCACGAGGGAGGCGCTGGCCGACGAGCTGGGTGCGGACCCCTCGCCGGAGCTGTCCGCGCTGCACGTCGCCCTGCTGCGGGGCGAACTCGGCGGCCGGCGCGAGGAGACGCGCAAGACCAACCTGCGCTCGGAGCTGACGAGTTTCGTCGGCCGGGACGCGGACGTGGCCGCGGTCCGCGACCTCGTCCAGGAGCAGCGGCTCAGCACCGTGATCGGGCCCGGCGGCGCCGGGAAGACCCGGCTGGCCGTGGAGGCCGCGCGCACGGCGCTCGGCGATCTGTCGGACGGGGCGTGGCTGGTGGAGCTGGCCGCGATCGGGTCGGACGGCGGCGTGGCCGACGTGGCGCAGGCCGCGCTGTCCGCGCTGGGTCTGCGCGACACCCTGCTCGGCGAGAACCCGAACGCCGAGCCCACGGACCGGTTCGTCACGGCGATGCGCGAGCGGCGGGCCCTGCTCATCCTCGACAACTGCGAGCACGTCATCGAGTCCGCGGCGATGTTCGCGCACCGGGTGCTCGGCGAGTGCCGGGGCCTGCGGATCCTGGCGACCAGCCGCGAGCCGCTCGGCATCACCGGCGAGGCGCTGTGGCCGGTCAGCCCGCTGAAGCTGCCCGCCGAGGACGCGGACCGGGACGAGATCGCGGCGTCCCCGGCCGTCCAGCTGCTGCGGGACCGGGCCCAGGCGGTGCGCCCGGATCTGGCGGCCGACGCCCGGCAGCTGGCCACGATGGCCCGGGTGTGCCGGGCCCTGGACGGGATGCCGCTGGCCATCGAGCTGGCGGCGGCGCGGCTGCGGACCATGTCGGTGGAGCAGCTGGCGAACCGCCTGGACGACCGGTTCCGGCTGCTCACCGGCGGCAGCCGGATCGCGCTGCCCCGGCACCGGACGCTGCGCGCGGTGGTCGACTGGAGCTGGGAGCTGCTGTCCGACGAGGAACGCGTGGTTCTGCGCCGGCTCTCGGTGTTCTCCGGCGGGGCGGGTCTGGAGGCTGCCGAGCAGGTCTGCGCCGGGGCCGGGACCGGGACCGAGGTCGGGCCGGAGTCGGTACTGGAGCTGCTGACCGCGCTGATCGAGAAGTCGTTGGTGGTCGCGGACGGGGTGCCTGAGGACGCGCCGCGCTATCGGATGAGCGGCACGATCCGGGAGTACGCCGCACAGCGGCTGGCTGAGGCGGGCGAAGCGGAGACGGCGCGGGAAACGCACCTGGCCTACTACACCTCGCTGACCGAGACCGCGGAGCCAGAGCTTCGCCTGGCTGATCAGGTGAAGTGGCTCGCTGTGTTGAACGTCGAGCACGGCGACATCGCGGCGGCCATGCGCGGCGCGCTCGCGGCCGGGACACACGCGGCCGAAGCACCTGCGGCCGGCTCACCCGCGGCCGAAGCACCCGCAGCCGGAGCGCTGGCGGCAGGAACGCTGCCAGCCGGTGCGCTGGCGGCAGGAGCGGCGCAGGCAGCGATGCGGCTCGCCGCGTCCTCGGGCTGGTATTGGTGGCTGGCCGGGTATCGGAGCGAGGGCCTGGAGTACCTGACCGCCGCCGCCGCGCTGCCCGGCGAGACGACCGACGAGGTCCGGGCCGTGGTCTACGCGCTCATCGGCATGTTCGTGACCTCCGGGCGGAGCGACGAGCACGCCGCCGAGGAGTGGATCCACAAGGCGTACGAGGCCAGCCGAGGCATCGAGCCCAGCCCGCACCGGCACCCGGGAATCGCCCTCATCGAGCCGATGGAGCGAATGCTGCGGGCGCCGCAGGAGGTCCTGTCCGCGTTCGAGCCGCAGTTGGCTGACGACAATCCGTGGGTGCGCGCGCTGGCCCGCCTGCAGATGGGGAAGATGCGGGTCATGTTCGGCCAGGGCGGGCTGGACGCGGACGAGTACCTGGAGACGGCGCTCGCCGAGTTCCAG
This sequence comes from Catenulispora pinistramenti, assembly GCF_018274385.1. Lineage (GTDB taxonomy): Bacteria > Actinomycetota > Actinomycetes > Streptomycetales > Catenulisporaceae > Catenulispora > Catenulispora pinistramenti. The sequence continues at coordinate 13,043 of NZ_JAAFYZ010000151.1, forward strand.
GTCCTCGGCGAACGGTTCGGGATCTCGTTCGCACTGACCGAGGTGGCCGATCGGATCACCATGCGCGGCGAGTTCACCAGGGCCGCGGAGCTCTATGAGCAGGCGGTCGTGGTGGTCTCCGAGGCCGGTGCCCCCGAGGACGTCATCCGGATGCAGGCCCGCTTGGCGATGCTCTACTGGATGGACGGCAATGAAGAGGCCTCGGCGGCCGCGATCGGCGAGGCCGCGCAGAACGCCGATCGCGTCGGCTGGCCGAACGCCCGGTTCGAGGTGGCGCTGGCGAAGGCGGATCTGGCCCGGTGGTCCGGCGAGCCCGCGGAGGCCCGGCGCCAGGTCGGCATCGCGACGTCCGTGCTCGGCGCGGAAGCCGAGCGCGCGAACTTCCGCGCGATGCGCCACGATCTGCTCTCCCGCCTCACCGAAGACCTCGGCGAGGCCCGCACCCACAGCGCGGAGGCCGTCGCGGCGGCAGCCGAGACCGGGCTTCCGCTGCTGATCGGCGCGATGCTGGTCGGAGTGGCGGACCTGGCCCTGCGCGCCGACCGGCCGGAGCAGGCCGCGCGGCTGCTCGGCGCGGCCACCGCGCTGCGCGGACTGCCGGAGGACTGTCTCCCGGACGAGGCGCGGATCGAGCGGGAAGCACGGAACCGCCTCGGTGACGTGGAGTTCACCGAGGCGGTACGAGAGGGGGGCCGGACCGACTGGTCCGAGCTCACCCAGGTCACGCTCGCTTCTTGAACGTCGACACCGCCCAGAGGTAGCCCAGGACGGCGAACCCGACGCACCAGGCCAGGGCCTGCACGGTGTGGCTGGTCGTGACGTGGCCGCCGGAGAGCAGCCCGCGCAGCGTCTCGATGATCGGGGTGAAGGGCTGGTACTCAGCGAACTGCTTCACCCCGGTCTTCATGGTCGAGGCCGGCACGAACGCGCTGCTCAGGAAGGGCAGCATGATCAGCGGCACGGTCGCCAGCCCGGCGGACTCCACCGACTTGGCGGACAGTCCCATCGCCACCGTCAGCCAGCTGGTCGCGAAGGCCAGCAGCAGCACCAGGCCGATCGCGCCGAGCCAGTCGAGCAGGCTGCCGTGCGAGCGGAAGCCCATCGCGAAGCCGACGCCGATGATGGCCCCGACCGCGATCACGCTGCGGACCGTGGTGGCCACCACGTGGCCGGTCAGGACCGCCCCTCGGGAGACGTCCATGGTCTTGAAGCGGTTGATGATGCCCTTGGTCATGTCGTCGTTGACGGAGGTCGCGGTCGGGCCCAGGCCGTAGGTGATGGCCATGACGATCAGGCCGGGCACGGCGTAGTCCACGTAGCTGCCGGGGACCTTGAACGCGCCGCCGAAGACATACACGAACATCAGCATCATGACGATCGGGAAGAGGATCGCGTTGAAGACGGTCACGGGGTTGCGGACGGTGTGGCGGAAGTTGCGGCGCAGCATGATCGCCGAGTCGCCGAGGGCGGTGGATGGGGTGCTCATGACGCGGTCGCCTCCGTGGCGGGGTGGGTGGTCTGGGTGGACTCAGTGGACTGTGCGGCGGACTCGCCGTCGGCCGGCTGCCCGGTGAGGGCGAGGAAGACGTCGTCGAGGTCCGGCGTGTGCACGGAGAACTCCTCGGAGTCCAGCGCGTTCTCCTCAAGCCGGTCCAGCAGGGCCCGCAGCGCGCGGGAGGTGCCGTCGCTGGGCACGCGCAGGGTCAGCTCGGACTCGTCGCGCGTTCCGGAGGGCAGCACCCGCGCCGCGCTGTCGAGCTCGGCCAGGGTCGCGAACCTGAGGCGCACGTGGGTGCCGGGGATCTGGCGCTTGAGCTCTTCGGGAGTGCCGTGCGCGACGATCCGGCCGCCGTCCAGCACCGCGATCTGACCGGCCAACTGGTCGGCCTCGTCCAGGTACTGGGTGGTCAGGAAGATGGTCGTGCCGTCGGCCACCAGCTCCCGGACGATCTCCCACATGGTCCGCCGGCTCCGCGGGTCCAACCCGGTGGTCGGCTCGTCCAGGAAGATGATCCGCGGGCTCCCGACCAGCGTCATCGCCAGGTCCAGCTTGCGCCGCATCCCGCCGGAGTAGGTCGAGGCCTGCTTGTCCGCGGCCTCGGCCAGCTCGAAGCGCTCCAGGAGCCCGGAGACCAGCTGCCCGGCAGAGCGGATCCGCTTCAGGTCGGCCATCATCCGCAGGTTCTCGCGCCCGGTCAGCAGCTCGTCGACCGCGGCGAACTGCCCGGTCACGCCGATCGCCGACCGCACCTGCTTGGTCTGGGTGGCCACGTCGTACCCGGCCACCCGTATCGCCCCGGCGTCCGGCTTCATGAGCGTGGTGAGGACGTTCACCGTGGTCGTCTTGCCGGCTCCGTTCGGGCCGAGCATCGAGAAGACCGAGCCGGAGGCGACCTCGAAGCCGATGCCGTCCAGGACGACTTTGTCGCCGTAGGTTTTCCGCAGTCCGGTGACTGCGATCGCTGTGTTCTCCATGGCTCAACCATCGCGAGCCGCCCTGACGCGGTCCTGACACCGGCCTGACACGGGCTGACACAGGCTGACACGGGACTTCGCGCTGCCCCCGGCGGCGAGACGGAGTCGGGATCCGGAAGAGTCAGGATCCCCCATCCGCCCCCGCCACTAGTACGATCAGCCAATGTCCGAAATGATCGAGACGACCCCGGGCTGGTTCCCGCCGTCCGAACTCGAGCAGATCCGTGCCCACCTGCCGATCGTCTACGTCCAGGCGGTCCCGGTCCGCGTGGACGCGGCCGGCGAGGTGACCAGCGTCGGCCTCCTGCTGCGCATCTCGCCCGACGGGGAGATCACCCGCAGCCTGGTCTCCGGCCGCGTGCTGCACCACGAGCGCCTGCGCGACGCGCTGCTGCGCCACCTGGAGAAGGACCTCGGCCCGGTCGCGTTGCCGAACATCCCGGCCTCGCTCCAGCCCTTCACCGTGGCCGAGTACTTCCCGACCGCCGGCGTCACGCCCTACCACGACCCCCGGCAGCACGCGGTGGCACTGGCGTACGTGGTGCCGGTCAACGGCGACTGCTCACCGCGGCAGGACGCGCTCGACCTGGTGTGGCTCACCCCGCAGGAGGCTTCCTCGGACAGCGTGTCGCAGGACATGCACGGCGGTCAGGGGACGTTGCTGCGGCAGGCGTTGGCGCATGTCGGCTGCCTGAGTTGAGCGGCTGAACAGCTGGGCTGCTTCGGGTCGGCCTGCTTCGGGTCGGCCTGCTTCGGCGTCGGGAAGTCCTAAGCCTCCGATGCCGCCGCCGAAACCGTCCGGCGCCGGGCCAGGCGGCCGGAGAAACGGTAGCCGCCGATCGCCACGACCAGGACGGCGGCCGTCTCCGCCGTGCCCTCGATCCAGGTCGAGGCGGAGACGTGCTTCTGCGGCAGCGTGGGGAGCTTCGCGTGCGGCGCGGTCCCCTGCTTGGCGAGATCTGCCTGGTAGGCCTGGTTCCGCGCGGAGCCGTGCAGGAACTGCGCGACGAACACCAGCGCCAGGACCATGGCCACCTCGACGCCGACCACGAGCGGGAAGCGGCGGACCAGGATGGTGCGCAGCGGGCGGTCGTCGCCGGCGGCGCGCAGCGCGTCGATACGCGGATGCATCCAGAACTGGTTCACCGCGCCGAGGACGAGCAGCCCGCCGAACAACACGAGCTTCACCCCGAGGACGCGGCCGTACATGGTCGTGAACAACTGGCCCGGGCCGTCCACGTGCTCCCAGTAGAGGAACAGGCCGGACAGCAAGACGGCCGAGACGCAGCCCATCGCGACCGCCGCGAACCGGCGGATCGTCGCCGACCAGAACGCGGAGTCCAGCCCGCCGCGCACCGCGAGGACCACGAGTCCGAGCAGCCCGCCGATCCACACGCCACCGCCGATCAGGTGCAGCATCCACATGAAGGCCTGGAAGATCCCGAGGCCCAGATCGGCGGGCCGCTTGGCCGGGATGTTCGTGGCGCCCAGGGCGACGACGCCGAGCACCAACCCGGCCGTCCACAGCCCGGTGGCCAGCGGCTTCGGGAGCACCCGGCGGACGGCCACGGGCAGCAGGACCAGGGCACCGATCGGCGGCAGGACGGTCTCCAGGCCGGCCAGCAGACCGGCGTTCGAGCCGTCGAAGAGCGCGCGCCAGGCCGACCCGAAGTCGTAGCCTGACGCGCTCCGCGCATGGTGGCTGAGCACCGCGGGGAACGCCAGCACCCCGGCGGCGACCGCGGCCCACGCCAACCGCCCGCGCACCAGCCGCTCCGCCCGGCCGCCCACCGCGCGCGCCGGTGCCGCGGCCACGAGCGCCAGCGCGACCAGCCCGACGAAGGACATCAGGGTCAGCCAACTCGCCCAGGACACGGCGCTGCTCTCGAACGAGCCGAGCGGGGTGGACGGCGCGGGCGCGCGGGCAGCGAGGACAGGCGTGGCGATCAAGGTTCCCCCTGGGGATGGATGAGGTGGCGAGGGTTAGGTTAGGCAAACCTAAGTTGATCGTCAACGCCGGCGGGATGAGAAGCGGCCCACATCGACCACGGCCGACTCAGCCCCCATACACCTGCGACGCGCGCCCGCCTTCGCGTTCGGCCGACCACTCGCCGACCACTTCGCCGACCGCTCGCTGCTCCCGCCGCTCCCGCCCGACACCCAATTCAGCCCTCACCGACACCCGCCACCAGCAACTCCGCTCCGCGCACCCACCTTCAGTCAGCCGACCACTCGCCGCCTCCGCCGACACCCGACTCAGCCCGCACCGACACCCGCCACCAGCGCCTCCGCCCCGCGCACCCACCGACTTCGGCCACCGCCGAAACGTCCCGCCCCTACGGTCATCGATATGTCGACAGCGCAAACGGCCTCGGCTGCCGCCCCCACCCCGACGGCCGCACTCCCCCGGGCCGGAGTGACCCTGATCGCGACCTGCCTGGCCCTGTTCCTGGGCCAGGTCGACACCACCGCGGTGAACGTCGCCCTGCCCGCCGTCCGGCACGACCTGTCCGGCGGCCTGGCCGGGCTGCAGTGGGTCGTCGACGCCTACAACGTCACCTTCGCCGCGCTGCTGCTCACCGGCGGCACGCTCGGCGACCGCTTCGGCCGCCGGCAGCTGTTCCGGATCGGGGTCGCGGTGTTCGTGCTCGGATCCACCGCCTGCGCGCTGGCGCCCGGCCTTCCGGTGCTGCTCGCCGGGCGGGTGACGCAGGGCGCGGGGGCCGGGATGATGCTGCCGCAGAGCCTTGCGATCCTGGCCACGGCGTTCCCGGGGCGGCGGGAGCGGAATCGGGCGATGGCCGCGTGGTCGCTGGTGGCCGGGAGCGGGCTGGCCGTCGGGCCGACGCTCGGCGGGCTCGCGGTGCAGACCCTCGGCTGGCAGTCGATCTTCTGGGTCAACGTGCCGATCGGGGTCGCCGCGCTGGCGCTGACGCTGCGCCACGTCCCGGAGTCGCGCAACCCGGACGCGCGCACGCTCGACCCGCTCGGCCAGGTCCTGGCCGTCGTCTCGCTCGCGCTGATCACGTTCGTCGTGGTGCAGGGCCGCGAACTCGGGTGGACCTCGCCGGCCACCCTGCTGTGCGTCGCGGGGTGCGTGGCCGGGCCGGTGGCGTTCGTGGCCGCCGAGCGGCGCCACCGCGCGCCGATGATCCCGCTGCCCCTGCTGCGTCGCGGGCAGCTGCCGGTATCGATGATCGTCGCGGCCTGCATGACGTTCGGGATGTACGGCATGCTCATGCTGACCAGCCTGATGTTCCAGCAGGAACGCGGCGCCTCGGCGCTGGGCGCCGGGATGGGCATGCTGCCGCTCGCCGTGGCCGCCACCGTACTGTCCCCGCTGACCGGGCGGCTGGTGACGAAGCACGGTCCGCGGCTGCCGATGACCGCCGGCATGGCCGCGATGGGTCTCGGGATCCTGATCTACGCCGTGGCCGGCGCGGACGCCGGCCTGCTCGTCCTGGAGACCGCCTTCACCATCATCGGCGTCGGGCTGGCGCTGAACACCGGCCCGGTGGTCGGCGTGGCGGTGTCGGCGGTGGCCCCGGAACTGGCCGGGCTCGCCTCCGGCCTGGCGAACCTGGCCCGGATGTTCGGCGCCACGCTCGGCGTGGCGGTCCAGGGCACGGTCATGGACCTCGCCGCCGACGGTGCGACCAGCGGCCCGCACTTCGTCCACGGCCTGCGGATCGCGCTCACCGTGGCCTGCACTGTCGAATTCGCCGGCGCGGTCGTGGCTTACCGCTACGTCGCCAATCCGCGATCAGCGGCCTGACTCAGTCGGTCGAGCCCAGCCGAGCCGGCCCAGCCAGCCGAGCCGGTCCAGCCGGCCCGGCCGGGGCGTCCAGCAGCGGCGCGCTTCGCCCGACAACCGACTCAGCGCTTGGCCGCCCGGTTGAGCTGTTCGACCGTCTCGACCAGCGGCACCAACCGCGGATCGGTGCGCGCGTCCGCCAGCGCCTCGCGCAGCGCGGCGTCCTGCGTGGGCCGGGCCTCGGTCAGCAGCGCGAGACCGGCGGGCGTGACGTTGGTGTAGATGCCGCGCCGGTCGGTGGGGCACAGGTAGCGCTCCAGCAGCCCGCGGTCCTCCAGCCGGGTGACCAGGCGGGTCGTAGCGCTCTGACTCAGCACGACCGCGTCCGCGACCTGGTTCATCCGCAGGTGACCGCCGTCGCCGTCGTGCTGGGCGCTGAGGACGTCCAGCAGCGAGTACTCGCGGACGCTCAGGTCGTGGGCCTGGAGGGCGTGCTCCAGGTGGGTCTCGATCCGGCCTTGCAGCAGCGACAGCGCGTACCAGCCGCAGGCCAGCCCGAACGGGACCGGAGCGGGGGCGGCCGGGGTGCCGGTGACTGTGGTGCCGGAGGCGGTGGCGGTCATGGCGTGGCGTCCTTTCCTTCCCCGCAATATACCGCGCGTGCAATCGTTGTGTTTGCAAGTACATGCGTCTGCAATTATTGTGGTGGCCCGTAAGCCGCTCAAGCAATCAGCAACACCATGGAGGGCCACCCCATGCCTCTCGCGCTCCTCGCCCTGGCCATCGGGGCCTTCGGCATCGGCACCACCGAGTTCGTGCCGATGGGCCTGCTCCCGCAGATCGCCGGCGACTACGGCGTCTCGATCCCCTCGGCCGGCCTGCTGGTCACCGGCTACGCGCTCGGCGTCGTGGCCGGCGCCCCGCTGATGACCGCGCTCGGCACCAAAGTCGGCCGCAAGACCATGCTCATGCTGCTCATGGGCCTGTTCGTGCTCGGCAACCTGATCTCGGCGCTGGCCCCGTCCTTCGAGGTGATGCTGGCCGGCCGGATCGTGACGGCGCTGGCCCACGGCGCCTTCTTCGGCATCGGCTCGGTGGTCGCCGCCGAACTGGTGGCCCCGGAGAAGAAGGCCGGGGCGATAGCCGGGATGTTCACCGGCCTGACCGTGGCGAACGTCGTCGGCGTGCCGCTGGGCACCCTGGTCGGCCAGGCCGTCGGCTGGCGGGTGACGTTCGGCGTGGTGGCCGCCCTCGGCGTGGCCGGGCTGGTCGGCATCGCCAAGCTGGTCCCGCCGCTGCCCCGGCCCGAAGGCGCGCACCTGCGCCGGGAGCTGGCCGCCTTCGGCAACACCCAGGTCGTGCTGGCCATGGCGATGACCGTGCTGGGCTTCGGCGGGGTGTTCGCCGCGATCACCTACATCGCCCCGATGATGACCCACGTCGCCGGCTACTCCACCGGCGCGGTGACCTGGCTGCTGGTGCTGTTCGGCCTCGGCATGTTCCTCGGCAACCTGATCGGCGGCCGGTACGCCGACCGGCGGCTGATGCCCATGCTCTACACCGCGCTCGGCGGCCTGGCCGTGGTGTTGCTGGTGTTCACCGCCACCGCGCACAACAAGATCCTCGCCGCGATCACCATCCTGCTGATCGGCGCCCTGGGCTTCGCCACGGTCCCGCCGCTGCAGAAGCGGGTGCTGGACCAGGCGCACGGCGCGCCGACGCTGGCCTCGGCGGTCAACATCGGCGCCTTCAACCTGGGCAACGCGATCTCGGCGTGGCTGGGCGGTGTGGTGATCTCCGCCGGGCTCGGCTACACCGCGCCGAACTGGGTCGGGGCGCTGCTCGCCGGATCCGCGCTGGTGTTGGCGCTCTGGTCGGCCGCGCTGGAGCGACGGGGGGATTCCCGGGTCCCGGCGTTCCACACAAACGCCGGGACCCGTCCGTCACCCGCTACCCCCGTTTCCTAGTTCCGAAAATACTTCGGGTGATCTCGCGTACCGCGGTGTTCATGGCCCGCTTCACCGTGGCCGATCCCAAGGCCTGATCAATGAGGTTCGGCGGCGCTTTGGGCGCGGCGGTGGGCCGGCTCCGGGCCTCCCGCTCAGCCCGCTTCGCCTCGTCTTCCATCTCCTTGGCCGCCACCTTGGCCGCGGCGGCGTCCTCGGCGGCCTGCTGCGCCTGCACCTCGCGGGCGGCCAGGATCTCGTAAGCCGACTCCCGGTCGATGGCCGGTCCGTAGGTCGCCAGCAGCGGCGAGGCGTTCACGATCCCCTGCACCACCGCCGGATCCGCCTCGGCCATCAGCGACTCCGGCGCCCGCAGCCGGGTCCAGGCCACCGGCGTCGGGGCGCCGTTCTCGGACAGCACGGTCACCACCGCCTCGCCGATGCCCAGGTTCTGGAGCACCTCGGCGAGGTCGTACTGGGACTTGGGGAACGTCGACACCGTCGCCTTCAACGCCTTCGCGTCGTCCGGGGTGTAGGCGCGCAAGGCGTGCTGGACCCGGTTGCCGAGCTGGGCCAGCACGTCGCCGGGCACGTCCTTCGGGGTCTGCGTGATGAAGAAGATGCCGACGCCCTTGGACCGGATCAGCCGCACCGCCTGGGTGATCGCGGCGACGAACGCCTTGGACGCGCCGTTGAACAGCAGGTGCGCCTCGTCGAAGAAGAACACGAGCTTGGGCCGGTCCAGGTCGCCGACCTCCGGCAGCCGCTCGAACAGCTCCGCGACCAGCCACATCAGGAACGTGGAGAACAGCTCCGGACGGCTGGCCACCCCGGGCAGCTCCAGCAGCGACACCACGCCGCGGCCGTCCGGCGTGCTGCGGATCAGGTCCAGCGCGCCGAACTCGGTCTCGCCGAAGAACGGCTCGGCGCCCTTGGCCTCGAACGCGGTCAGCTCGCGCAGGATGACCCCGACGGTCTGCGGCGACAGCCCGCCGATCGCCTTGAGCTCCGCCTTCCCCTCGTCGCTGGTCAGGTAGAGCAGCACACTGCGCAGGTCCTTGAGGTCCAGCAGCAGCCAGCCCTTGGTGTCGGCGAAGTGGAAGACCAGGCCCAGCGAGGACTCCTGAGTGGCGTTCAGGTCCAGCACCTTGGCCAGCATCGTCGGGCCGAACGCCGAGATCGTCGCGCGCACCGGGATGCCGGTGCCCTGGCCGCCGAGGGCGTAGAACTCGCACGGGAACGCCTTCGGAGACCACTGCTGGCCCAGCGCCCGCGTCCGCGCGGTCAGCTTCTCGCTGTCCTCCCCCGGCGCGGCCAGGCCGGACAGGTCGCCCTTCATGTCGGCCAGGAACACCGGCACGCCGGCCGCCGATAGCTGCTCGGCCAGGCCCTGCAGGGTCTTGGTCTTGCCGGTGCCGGTGGCCCCGGCGACCAGACCGTGCCGGGTGAGCATGGCCAGCGGGATGCGGATCTGGGCGTCGGGGTGCGGCTGGCCGTCGGCCATCAGCGCGCCGAGGTCCAGGGTCGGGCCGTCGAAGGTGTAGCCGGCGGCGACCGCCCGCACCGCGTCAGTGTCGTTCGTCATCGGTCACCTCGCCGCGCTCAGTGGGACAGTTCAGTGGACAGACCAGTAGGCAGTTCAGTGGGACAGGCATGTCTGCTCGAACTGGGTCTTCTCGGATTGCTTGAAGAACTTCGTCCCGCCGTCGGTGGCGCACCAGTAGTACCAAGGCTCGGTCGCCGGGGTCAGGACCGCGGCGATCATCTGCTTGGACGGGATGCTGACCGGGGTCGGCGGCAGACCCTTGTGCCCGCCGGTGGCGTACGGGTCGGTCGGGTCGGAGACCTCGCGCGCGGTCACCGTGACCCGCTTGCCGGCCTGCTCGCTCAGCCAGTACCTGGTGGTCGCGTCCACGCCGAGGAAGTCGCCGCGGCTGAGCCGGTTCTGGACCGCCTCGGAGACGTCGCGGCCGTCCGGGTCGGCCCGGGTGACCTCGGCCTCGGCCAGCGAGGCGATCGTCAGCGCCTCCTCGGGCGTGCACTGCCGGGCCGGGGCGCACTTCAGGGTCGCCGCCTTCGCGGTCAGGCCGAGCGAGTTCAGCTCGTCGACCCGGGCCTTGACCATCGCCGTCAGCACGCTGAGCGGGGTGTCGGAGCTGGTCAGGGTGTAGCGGGCGGGCTCCAGCATGCCCTCGACCGTCCATTTGCCGTCGGCGCCCTTGGACCAGGGCGGCAGCCCGATCTGGTTGGTGTCGATGAGCTGCTGCAGGTCGTCCTTGTTCCAGTCCCGCTTGTCGGCCAGCGCCCGCAGCGTCTCCCAGCTGTAGTCGCCGGGCCTGACCTCGACCAGCGAGTCCGGCGACAGGTTGGCCGGGTTCAGCAGCTCGGTGATCGCCGACGCCGCGCTGATCTTGGGGCACACCAGGTAGGTACCGGTGCTGATGTCGCGGCCGGCCTGGTTGTGGCCGACGGCGTCGACGAAGGCCTGCGAGCTGCGCACGACCCCGGCGTCGAACAGCGCGTCGCCGATCTCCTTGCCGGTGGCCCCGGTGTGCACCTCGACCAGGACCTTGTGCTTGTCGTCGGCCGCGCAGCCGGACTTGCCGAAGTCCGGGGCGTGCGGGGTCTCGGTCAGGCTGGCGATGGCGGCGAACGCGAACGCCGCGATGCCGCCGAACACCACCAGCGGCACCAGCAGCGGGCCCCAGGCCCGCAGGCGGTCACGGCGCGTGGGCGGCGGGTCCTCGTAGTCGTCCTCTTCGGGCACGGCGTAACCGGTCCCCGTGTTCCCGCTTTCCGGACCACCCACCACGTCACTCCCGATGATCGAACGCTCACTCAGAGGCGATCATGGCGGGATCGGCGCCGGGACGCAGCTCCACAGGGCCGGATGGGGATCACCCGGCCGGCGTAACGAGCGTGATCGGGGTCAGTATCCTGTTCCATTCCTGGACCATTCAGCGGGGGTGTCGAGCTTCGATGGACGCAAGTGGGGGCACCGGACGCCCGGTGCGCGGCCGGTCACTGAACGACGTGCTGCACGACCCGGGAACCGGGATCGCACAGACCGCGGTGATCCCGCTGGACCCGAGCCGGGTGGCGCTGATCGCGCGGGCGATCCTGACCACGCTGGCGGCGGGCCGGGTGCACGGGTACATCAACCCGCACACCATCCTGCTGACCGACGACGGCAACGCCCTGCTGGTCGGCGACCGGGTGGCGATCGGGGCCACGCCGGCGAACGACGTGTACGCGCTGGGGACCGCGCTGTTCGAGGCGGTCGAGGGCTACGCGCCGCATCCGGCCGAACCGGTACCGGCGATGGCCAGGGCCGGGGTGCTGGCGCCACTGATCGAGGCGCTGACCCGGCAGGATCCGGCGGAGCGGCCGGATGCGGGTCAGGCGCTGGAGTTGCTGAAGGAGATCGTGACGGCGGCGGCTGCTTCGGATGCGGCGGCGGCTGCTGCTTCCGGCTCGGGCTCCGGGTCCGGGTCCGGGTCAGGGTCCGGGTCCGGGTCAGCCTCCGGCTCGGATGCCGGTTCAGCGGACGCCACTGAGACGACGACGATGCTGCCGCAGGTGCCAAGCTCAGCGGATCATGAGGCTGATCAGGCTGATGAGGGCGGGGTAGCCGGGGCCGAGTCTGCCGTGGTGGGGTCTGGCATGGCGGGGTCTGTGGCGGGGTCCGCCACCGCTGGCCCCGGCGAGGGCGGAACCGCCGCAGGCAGCGGAGCTTCCGATGACACATCACTGCTGCCGCCGGTACCGGCCGGCCCCCCGGAGCCTCCCGGGCCTCCGGGTGCGCCCCGCTACAGCATTCCGCCTTATGCGGATGTTCCGGACTATGCGGCTGATCCCTCTTTGAAGCGGAAGGCGCTGATGATCGGCGGCGTGGTCGCGGCCGTCGTGCTCACCGGCGGGGTGGCCCTGGGCGTGACCAAGCCGTGGCACCGGACGGACAACAGCGTCTCGACCGTTCCGGGCGTGCCGCTCGCTTCGACGTCGATCCCGACCACCCCGGCAGCCGCGACCCCGTCCACGCCGGCGACTCCGGCGACCAGCGGCACCCCGACGCCGACGCCGACCCCCACGCCGTCGATGGCCGCGCCGAGCGCACTGGTGTCGATGACGTTGTGCCTGGACGCGACGAGCGTCGCCGGCGGCGTGCAGACCGGGGCCAAGGTCACGGCCGAGGCCTGCCACGGCAGCCCGAACCAGGCGTGGCAGATCCACACCGACGGGACCATCCATTCCATGGCCGATCCGAACCTGTGCCTGGACGCGGCCTCGCCGAACGGCAAGGTACAGAACGGCGCACAGGTGTCGGCGTGGACGTGCCACGGCGGGCCGAACCAGGACTGGGCTTGGAACGCGAACGGGACGGCCTCGCCGGTCGCCAACACGGGGCTGTGCCTGGACGCCGCCGGGCCGGTGCCGATCCATGCCGGGGCGAATGTGTCGGCTTGGCCGTGCAACGGCGGGCCGAATGAGAAGTGGGCCAAACAGTAAGAATTCATGGGTAACTCGTCACGACGACGAGGGCCCGACTCACCCCTGTGGAGTCGGGCTCTCGTCGTCTTCGCGCCGCCGCTACTGCTGCCGCGTGTTGGCGCCCTGCATCGAGGCGACGGCATCCGCGACGCCGGCCTCGTAGAGGCCCAGCTTCGGCGTGCCGACCGAGCCGCCGCCGAGCGGGAAGTTCTGGGTGGCCGCGTTCGGCATGTTCTGCGAGGCCAGGACGTTGATCTCGGTCAGCGTGGTGGCCGGGCCCGAGCCGGAGCCGCCGGGGTTGAGGTCGAGGACCGCGTAGGCGGTCCTGCCGGCGTAGACCGGGTAGGCCGGCGGGCCGCCGAGGCCGCCCGGGATCAGCGGCCGCACGTCCTTGCTCTGGTCCGCGGACTGCGAGTTGCCGATGGCCACCAGCGGGTAGTAGCTCAGGCCGCACGAGGTGCTGCCGTTGTTGCGGACCGTGATCAGGCGGCGGGTCGGGATGTCGGTCATGCGGGTGACCTGGACCGTGATCTTCGACGGGTCGCAGAGGTGGGTATAGGCGTAGCTGTCGTCGTTGTGGGCCGAGGACGCGCTGCCGGAGGGCTTGGCGGTGTTCGGCCCCGAGGCCGTGCCGGATGCCGAGCCCGAGGAGCCGCCGCGCGTCGGAGCCGAAGAGGTCGACCCGGTCTCCCCAGTCGAGCCGGTCCCTCCGGTCGACCCGGTAGATCCGGTCGACCCGGTAGATCCGGTCGACCCGGCCGCGCCGGCCGCCGACGATGACGTTTCCGTGGCACCACCCGCGGGCGCCGAAGCCGTACTGGTGGAAGTCGGCGCGGACCCGGACGCGGCGGGCTTGGAGGATGAACAGGCGCTGAGCGCCAGGGCCGCGCAGAGAGTGATGGCGGCGGACGAGAGCGTGATCTTCGTGGACATGCCTCCAAGG
>NZ_JAAFYZ010000152.1 GCF_018274385.1 Catenulispora pinistramenti
GCCCGGGCGAGCCCGCACCACCCCGCTTCGCCTCCGCCCCCGATGCCATGGCCTGGTACGACGCCGAGCGCGAGAACCTCACCGCGGTGTTGAACTGCGCCGCCCGCACCGGACGCCACGACCTCGCGCTGCGACTACCCGTCACGCTGCTGGGCTGCTACCAGCTGCGCAAGGACTGGACCCGCTGGCGTGCCGGGTACGAGACCGGACTGGACAGCGCGCGCGAGGTCGGCGACCGCACCGCGCAAGGCCGCCTCTACAACGGCCTCGGCCTGGCGCTGTTCGACCTGCGAGAGTACGCGGAGGCGATCGACGTCTACGGCGCCGCCCTCGCGCTGGCCGAGGAAGTCGGCAGCCGCCAACAGGTGGCATCGATCCTCGGGAACATCGGCGACTGCCACTGCCGGCTCGGCGACTTCGCCACCGCCGAGACCGTGATCCGCCGGAGCCTGCACATCTTCCGCGAAGTCGGCGACCCCCAGAACCTGGCCTCCTCGCTCTGCAACTACGGCGTCCTCCTCCACGAGGCCAAACGCCTTCCCGAGGCGCACGACACCCACACCGAAGCCTGGGCCGCCGCCCGCCAGGCAGGCAACCGCCGCTACGAGGCGATCATCGCCTTCAACCGCGCCGAGGTCTGCATGGACCTGGAACGCCCCACCGACGCCGAGGCCGACTACCGGCTGGCCCTCACCGCCGCCCGCGAGGCAGGCGACCGCCCCACCGAGGCCGAGGCGCTACGGGCCCTGGCACGGCCGCTGCGGGCCCTGGGACGCGGGGATGAGGCGCGGGCCGTGCTGGGGGCCGCGGTGGCGGTCTTCGAGGCGCTGGGGTCGCCTGAGGCGGCGGTCACGCGGGAGCTGTTGGCTTCGCTGGCAAGTGTTACTTGATAGCAGAGGTCACATTCGGCCCAGGATCCGGGATCCGGGATCGGGATCGGGATCGGGATCGGGATCGGGATCGGGATCGGGATCGGGATCCTCATGAATGACCATGCTCGTGCGCGGGCTCCAGCGGAGGACTCCCGATCGGCAGGCAAGTACTGCACTGGGCTTCCTCCGCGTGATGCTCCGGCGTGGACCGGGTCGCCTCGTCCCGTACCCCGAACCAAGCGATGACCCCCGTCACCGCGAACAGCACCGCCGCCAACACCATCGCCTTGGCGAAGGCCGGCTCCAGCTTCGCCGGATCCGCGTACCCGTCACCCTTCAGCCCCACCATCAGCGGGAACGCGGCCACCGCCAGCGCCCCGGCGGCGCGCGCCACCGCGTTGTTCACACCGCTGGCGATGCCGGCGCGGTCGGTGGTCGTCGAGTTCAGGACGGTCACCGTCACCGGGACCGCGATCATCACCATGCCGAGGGAGAACACGATCAGCGCCGGGAGGATGCGGGCCCAGTAGTTCGGGTGGTGCCCGGAGGTGGACAGGATCAGCACGCCGATCGCGGTGAGGGCACCGCCGGCGGTCATCAGGCGGCGGGCGCCGAGTTTGGTGGTGAGGCCGCCGACGCGGGAGGACAGGGTCATCATGACGATCGTGGTCGGCAGGGAGGCCAGCCCGGCTTGCAGGGGCTTGTAGCCGCCGACCACCTGCAGGTACGTGGCGAAGAAGAAGAACAGCGCGCCGAGTGCCCCGTACGCCGTCAGCGTCAGGGCGTTGGCGGCGCTGAACTCCCGCGAGCTGAACAGCGACAGCGGCATCATCGGGGCCGGGCTGCGCCGCTCCACCAGGACGAACGCCACCAGGGCCGCGATGCCCGCCACGGCGGTGGCGATCACGCTCGCCGAGCCCAGGCCCTTGGCCCCGGCCTCGACCAGGGCGTAGGTGACACCTGCCAGCCCCAGGGCGCCGAGCACCGCGCCGGGGATGTCGAAGTGGCCGATGACGAGCTCGCGCGACTCCGGCACGTAGCGCAGCGCGATGGCCACCACGGCCACGGCCAGCGGCAGGTTGATCAGGAAGATCCAGCGCCAGCTGGCGTACTCGATGAGCCAGCCGCCGACCAGCGGGCCGGCGGCGCCGGCGATGCTGGCCAGCCCGGACCAGGCGCCGACGGCCTTGGCGCGGTCGTCCGGGTGGAAGACGGACTGGATCAGCGCCAGCGCCCCCGGCGTCAGCAGTGCGCTGCCGACGCCCTGGACGGCGCGGAAGGTGATCAGGAAGCCCAGGTTCGGGGACAGGCCGCAGGCCAGGGAGGCCAGGGCGAACCAGACCACGCCGATCAGGAAGACCTTGCGGCGGCCGAAGCGGTCGCCCAGGGAGCCGCCGACGAGCACGAACGCGGCCAGGGTGAGCGTGTAGCCGGTGACGGTCCACTGCAGCCCGGCCAGCGTCGCCCCGAACTGGTGGCCGATCCGGGGCAGCGCGATGTTGACCACCGTGCCGTCCAGGAACGCCATCGCCGAGCCCAGAATCGTGGTGGCCAGCACGCCGCGGCCGATCGGGGTGCCCAGCCGGACGCTGCCGGCCTCGGCGGAGGCGCCAGGGGTCACAGCTCACTCACCATGCGCCCATCGTGTCACGCGCCCGGGGCGACCGCACCCGAGCAACGGCTGGGATGGCAGGGCCGTGACACGCGCCATGTCAAAGCCCGACGCGGCCGGTCCAGGCGACCGGATTCGAACCGGCGTCCTCCGCATTTGAAATGCGGTGTGACTCCCTCTGCACTACGCCTGGCG
Source organism: Catenulispora pinistramenti (assembly GCF_018274385.1). Classification (GTDB taxonomy): domain Bacteria; phylum Actinomycetota; class Actinomycetes; order Streptomycetales; family Catenulisporaceae; genus Catenulispora; species Catenulispora pinistramenti. The sequence goes on from NZ_JAAFYZ010000152.1 coordinate 2,680, forward strand.
GGCCCGGGCGGCCGGATTCGAACCGGCGTCCTCCGCCCTGCGAAGACGGTGTGACTGCCTCTGCACTACACCCGGGATGAGCAGGTGGCCCGGACAACCGGAGCCGAAACCGGCGTCCTCCCGGTTTCGGCAGACCGGGCGCGAGTACGTCCGCGCCACGTTCGAGCCGGGTCGAGCTTGTCCGATCCGGACCCGGCCGCGCAAGCGCCGGACGCGGCGGTCGCAAAGGCGGGCAGAGCGACCGGCCTCGAATATCAGCATCCTGATCGATAACCCGCCGCATGCTCCCGGATCAGCTCCGTATAGGGCCAGGGCTCGATCAGCGGCGCCCCGAGCTCGATCTCCGAACCCGCCGAGCCCACGGTCACCGGCAGCTCCTCGGCCGCGGCCAGGATCGGCGCCACCGACCCGGTGGACATCGACTCCCGGACCGGCTCCGCCATCCGCGCCAGCGAGCCGGTCCGCTCCTGCTCCAGCGCCCACACCGGCTCCGGCCCGGCGGTGCCGGCCACGGTCGCGTACCCGGCCCAGCGCAACGCGCGCCCCCGCACCTTGTCGTTGACCCGCCGCAGAACCCAGTGCACCAGCTGCGGATCCCGGGAAACCAGCAGCGGCGCCAGCACCTGGACATCCTCGTCGTGCGACTCCAGCCGGGAGACGAACCTCAGCCGGAACCCGCCGGCCGCCTCCGCCAACCGGACACAAGCTATGCGCAGCTCGCGATCCGCACCCTGGGCGAAGTACGCCTGCTCCAGCGCCCCGACATCGGTCCGGTCCCGCAACACGCTCTGCCGGAGCACCGCCATCTCATAAGCCGGGTTCCGAAACAGCGCCTCGGACATGGCGTCCGTGCCCTGCGGGCCGAACACGTAGTCGACGAACTTCGGGTGCAACGGACCGCGATCCAGCATCCGCGCCAGAATCCCTTGCGCCGCCTCGTCCGTGCCGCACGTGTCGAGGAACGCCTCCACGATCCCCGGCGGCGCCATCGCCAGCAATACCGCCGACGCGTCCACCCCGCGCGGCCAGCGCGGAGCCCGCCCCGCCCACAGCGAAGGATCGGCGGACGCGGGTTTGGCAACCGAATCGATCAGCTCAGCGGCCGAGCCCCGATAGGCACCGGCCCGCGCTGTCAACGCCGGCCACGCGTCCGTGTCGTCCCCGACCCACCGCTCCAAAAGCGCCGCGACCTCCGCGAGCAGCCGTCGGCGCCAGGGCTCGAAGTCGTGCCGGGTGACGTCCAGACCGCGGTGAGCGCGCCCGCCGAGGTAGCGCTCCGTCAGCCCGTCGAGCGGCACCAGCAGGCCCAGCAGTTCCACGGCCGGGCGGGTACGCGCCACCGCTTCGGCGGCGGTCAGCTCACCGGTCATCAAGGCGGTGATCAGCGCGCCGCGCTCGCGGAAGTGGGTGCTCGCGTCGGTCATGCGCTCATCATCGTGGAACGCGCTGTGGGCCGGCCCGGGTTTTCCCGAGCCGGCCCACCGGGACACCGCGCGCTTATCAGCCCTCGATGTTGCTCATCACGTGCTTGATCCGGGTGTAGTCCTCGAACCCGTAGGTCGACAGGTCCTTGCCGTACCCGGAGTGCTTGAACCCGCCGTGCGGCATCTCGGCGACCAGCGGGATGTGGGTGTTGATCCACACGCAGCCGAAGTCCAGGGTCTTGGCCGCGCGCATCGCCTTGCCGTGGTCCTTGGTCCACACCGACGACGCCAGCGCGAACTCCACGTCGTTGGCCCAGGTCAGCGCCTGCTCCTCGCCGGAGAACCGCTGCACGGTGATCACCGGGCCGAAGACCTCGTTCTGGATGATCTCGTCGTCCTGCTTCAGGCCGGAGACCACGGTGGGGGCGAAGAAGTACCCCTTGTCCCCGACTCGCGTGCCGCCGGTCTCGACCTTGGCGTGCGCCGGGAGCCGGTCGATGAAGCCGGTGACGTGCCGCAGCTGGTTGGCGTTGTTCAGCGGGCCGTAGAGCACGTCCTCGTCGTCCGGGCTCCCGGTCTTGGTGGCGGCGGCGGCCTCGGTCAGCTTGGCCACGAAGGCGTCGTGCACCGAGTCCTCGACCAGCACGCGGGTGGCGGCGGTGCAGTCCTGGCCGGCGTTGAAGAACCCGGCGACCGAGATGCCCTCGACCGCGGCGTCCAGGTCGGCGTCGGCGTAGACGATGACCGGGGCCTTGCCGCCGAGCTCCAGGTGCACCCGCTTGACGTCGGCGGCGGCCGTGGCCGCGACCTCCATGCCGGCCCGCACCGAGCCGGTGATCGAGGCCATCGCCGGGGTCTTGTGCTCGACCATCGCCCGGCCGGTGTCCCGGTCGCCGCAGATCACGTTGAACACCCCGGCCGGCAGGATCTCGCCGATGATCTCGGCCATCAGCAGCGTGGACATCGGCGTGGTGTCCGAGGGCTTGAGCACCACGGTGTTGCCGGCGGCGATGGCCGGGGCGAACTTCCACACCGCCATCATCGCCGGGTAGTTCCACGGCGCGACCTGCGCGCACACCCCGACCGGCTCGCGCCGGATCCAGGAGGAGTGCCCGGCCATGTACTCGCCGGAGGCAGTGCCCTCCAGCATCCGCGCGGCACCGGCGAAGAACCGGATCTGGTCCACCATCGGCGGCAGTTCCTCAGAGGCGGTCAGGCCCAGCGGCTTGCCCGTGTTCTGCGACTCCACCGCGACGATCTCCTCGGCCCGGGCCTCGATCGCGTCGGCCACCTTCAGCAGCAGCCGCTGCCGCTCCGAGGGCGTGGTGTCGCGCCAGCCCGGGAACGCCTCGGCGGCGGCCCGCATCGCGGTGTCGACGTCCTCTGTTTCCGAGACCGGTGCGTTCGCGATCACCTGCTCGGTGACCGGGTCGATGATCGGGCTGGTCTTGCCGGACACGGTGTCGACCGGCTTGCCGCCTACATAGTTGCGGAGCTGGCGTGCTTCCACAGTGTTCGTCTCCTCTTGGATCAGGGCCGGTCTGGACAAGACCAGCCTACACAGTCGCGTCGACAGTGACGATGGATTCAGTGCTTAAAAACGCCCTCACATACGGATTCCATCGATGAAGCCTTGCCAAGATACCGTTCCCGTTGTCACAATCCCTTCGTGACCGACAGGACGAACGACAGGGCGAGCGGCGCAGCCGGGGGCTACCACTTGGACCCCCTGTCCAAGGCCATCATCGAACAGCTCCAGCAGGACGGACGGCGCGCCTACGCGACGATCGGCCGCGCGGTGGGCCTGAGCGAGGCGGCGGTGCGCCAGCGGGTGCAGAAGCTGACCGACGCCGGCGTGATGCAGATCGTGGCCGTCACCGACCCGCTGACGGTCGGCTTCCACCGCCAGGCGATGATCGGCATCCGCGCCGAGGGCGATCTGGAGCCGGTGGCCGACGCGCTGGCCGAGATGGCCGAGGTCGACTACGTGGTGATGACCGCCGGGTCCTTCGACCTGCTGGTCGAGGTGGTCTGCGCGGACGACGACCACCTCCTGGAGATCATCAACAAGCGGATCCGAGCCCTCCCGCAGGTCCGGTCGACCGAATCTTTCGTCTACCTGAAGCTTCGCAAACAAACGTACACCTGGGGCGCTCTGTAACGGCAAGAACGGCGCCCGTGGCGGCTCCGCCCCGAACGATCCACTCCTTGACGCGAGGAAGAGCAATGAGCACCGACAGCCTGGACAAATCGGCCTACGACCATCTCTGGATGCACTTCACCCGGATGTCCGGGTACCGGGACAGCCCCGTACCGACCATCGTCCGGGGCGAGGGCGCGCGGATCTACGACAAGAACGGCAAGAGCTACCTGGACGGCCTGGCCGGCCTGTTCGTCGTGCAGGCCGGGCACGGCCGGGTGGAACTCGCCGAGGCCGCCTACAAGCAGGCGCAGGAGCTGGCGTTCTTCCCGCTGTGGAGCTACGCGCACCCGCAGGCGATCGAGCTGGCCGACCGGCTGGCCCACTACGCCCCCGGGGACCTGAACAAGGTCTTCTTCACCACCGGCGGCGGCGAGGCCGTGGAGACCGCGTGGAAGCTGGCCAAGCAGTACTTCAAGCTGGTCGGCCAGCCGATGAAGCACAAGGTGATCTCCCGCAACATCGCCTACCACGGCACCCCGCACGGCGCGCTGTCCATCACCGGCATCCCGGACGCCAAGAAGTACTTCGAGCCGCTGGTCCCCGGCGCGCACAAGGTGCCGAACACCAACTACTACCGCGCGGACGAGATCACCGGCGTCCCGGGCATGAGTGAGGAGGACTTCGGGATCTGGTGCGCCAACCAGGTCGAGAACATGATCCTCACCGAGGGCCCGGAGACGGTCGCGGCGGTGTTCGTCGAGCCGGTGCAGAACTCCGGCGGCTGCTTCCCGCCGCCGCCCGGGTACTTCCGGCGCCTGCGCGAGATCTGCGACCAGTACGACGTCCTGATGGTCTCCGACGAGGTGATCTGCGCGTTCGGCCGGCTGGGCACGATGTTCGCCTGCGACAAGTTCGACTACATCCCGGACATCATCACCTGCGCCAAGGGCATGACCTCCGGCTACTCCCCGATCGGCGCGACCATCGTGTCCGACCGCATCGCGGCGCCCTTCTACGAGGGCACCAACTACTTCCCGCACGGCTACACCTTCGGCGGTCACCCGGTCTCCTCGGCGGTCGCCGTGGCCAACCTGGACCTGTTCGAGCGCGAGGGCCTGAACCAGCACGTGCTGGACAACGAAGGTGCCTTCCGCGCGACCCTGGAGAAGCTGACCGACCTGCCGATCGTCGGCGACGTCCGGGGCGACGGCTACTTCTACGGCATCGAGCTGGTCAAGGACAAGGCCACCAAGGCCACGTTCGACGACGACGAGTCCGAGCGCCTGCTGCGCGGCTTCCTGTCCAAGGCGCTGTTCGACGCCGGCCTCTACTGCCGCGCCGACGACCGGGGCGACCCGGTGGTGCAGCTGGCCCCGCCGCTGATCGTCGGGCAGGCCGAGTTCGATGAGATCGAGCAGACCCTGCGCTCGGTCCTGACCGAGGCCTGGACCCGGCTGTAGACGAGAACCTGGCGCCTCCGGAACCTTTCTCCGGAGGCGCTTTTCTCTCCTTTTGAATGGTCTGATAACGATGAACTCCCCCGCCGCCGAGCCCCTGGGCTCCACTCCCCGAACCCGAGTCCGCCGGCTGCCCGAGAAGGCGGCCACCGACCGCGCCGCCCTGCACGCGGTCCTCGACGCCGGCCTCGTCGCGCACGTCGCGGTCACCGACAACAGCGGTCCGAACGGCGCGGCGCAGCCTTACATCCTGCCGGTCGCCTATGCCCGCGACGGCGAGCGGGTGCTGTTCCACGGCTCGACCGGCTCGCGGCTGTTCCGCGCGCTGGCCGACGGCGCGCCGACGTGTCTGACCGTGACGCTGCTGGACGGGCTGGTCGTGGCCCGCTCGGCGTTCGAGTCGTCGATGAACTATCGGGGCGCGATGGTCCTGGGCACGTGCCGGATGCTGCCCGAGGCCGAGAAAGAAGCGGCGCTGGAGCGGATCACCGAGCACCTGATGCCGGGCCGCTGGCAGGACCTGCGCGCGCCGAAGCGCAAGGAACTGGCCGCGACCGTGGTGTTGGCGCTGCCGCTGACCGAGGCTTCGGTGAAGATCTCCACCGGCGATCCCGACGATGATCCGGATGACCTGGCCTCGCCGGTGTGGGCCGGTGTCGTGCCGCTGCACGAGGCCTACTGCGACCCGAAGCCGGCGGCGAACCTGGCGCCGGGGATCGATGTGCCCGACTATCTGCGGGGGTGGCGGCGATGAGCGCGGTCGACGGCGACTTGTCGTTGTGGCTGGACCAGGTGGCGAGCACCGGTTCCGGGTCGAGCCGGCGTGCACTGGAAGCCGACATCGATGCCGACATCGCGATCGTCGGCGCCGGGTTCACCGGTCTGTGGACCGCCTACTACTTGGCCGAGGCCGATCCCTCGCTGCGCATCGTCGTGCTGGAGCGCGAGTTCGCCGGATTCGGCGCCTCCGGGCGCAACGGCGGCTGGTGCTCGTCCCTGTTCCCGTCCTCGCTGCCGAAGGTGGAGCGGGTCGGCGGCGGCCGGGAACGCGCGATCGCCTTGCAGCGCACGCTGAACGCCACCGTCGACGAGGTCGGGCGGGTGGTCGCGGCCGAGGGGATCGACTGCCACTTCGTGAAGAGCGGCACCGTGGTCCTGGCCCGCACACCGCTCCAGTTGGAGCGCGCGAAGGCCTCGGTCGACGAGGAGCGCTCGTATGGCTTCGGCGAGGAGGACGTCAGGCTGCTGACGGCGGCCGAGGCCTCGGCGATGGTCAACGCGACGGACGTCCTCGGCGGCACGTTCACCCCGCACTGCGCGGTGATCCAGCCGGCGATGCTGGTGCGCGGCCTGGCCGAGGCGGTCGAGCGGCGCGGCGTCACGATCTACGAGGGCACGGCGGTCAGGGCGATCCGGGACGGCGTGGTGCAGACCGCGCACGGTCCGCGTGTCCGGGCCGGCAAGGTGGTGCGCGCGACCGAGGGCTACACGCCGTCCATCGCCGGCTTCACCCGCGATATCGCTCCGGTCTACTCGCTGATGGTCGCCACCGAACCGCTGCCGGACGCGGCCTGGGAGCAGATCGGACTGGCCGGGCGGCAGACGTTCTCCGACTTCCGGCACCTGATCATCTACGGCCAGCGCACCGCCGACGGCCGGCTGGCGTTCGGCGGACGCGGCGCGCCCTACCACTTCGGTTCCCGGATCGAGCCCGGCTTCGACCGCGACGACCAGGTCCACGTCGAGCTCCGCCGCACCCTGCGCGAGCTGTTCCCGGTGCTGGCGGACGCGAAGTTCACGCACCGCTGGGGCGGCGCGCTGGGCGTGCCGCGCGACTGGTTCGCCTCGGTCGGCTACGACCGGGACCGGCGCCTGGGCTGGGCCGGCGGCTACGTCGGCGACGGCGTCGGGGCCACCAACCTGGCCGGCCGCACCCTGGCCGAGCTGCTGACCGGCCGGGACAGCGAGCTGACCCGGCTGCCGTGGGTGAACCACCGCTCGCCGCGCTGGGAACCGGAGCCGCTGCGCTGGCTGGGCGCGAACATCGGGCTGCGGACGATGAGCGCGGCCGACGCCGAGGAGGAGCGGACCGGGAAGCCGTCGCGGCGGGCGAAGGTGTTCGGACGCTTCCTCGGGCACTGAGCCACTGCCGCGTAGGCCGGCTTGCTCGCCTCAGGCCGTCGTCCCGGACGCCTTCCCTCCCGCGTCCGGGACGACCGATCCGGCCCGCGCCTACTTCGTACAGGTCAGGCTGAGAACCGGACCGCCGCCGTCGGTGGGTATCCGGACCGTGAGCTTGGTGTCCGAGAGCGTCCCCTTGATCTCGGCCTGCTGCGAAGAGTCGGTCGCCAAACTCACGGAGATGTCGAACGAGCCGGTTCCGGACGGCAGGTGCGTCGCCTTCATGTCGTAGGTGGGATTAGTGGGATCGTTCACCGTCACGCTGCTGCCGTTCTGCGTCCAGGTGCCGCTCGAGGTCCCCGCGTTCCAGGTGCCGTCGCCGACGGTGAACCCGATCGAGGACCCGATCGGGCCCGCGTCTTCGGCCGCGGGTATCTGACAGGTCCACGTCCCCTTCAGGACCCCGGCCAGATCGCCGCTGCCGCCGCCGAGCCCGACCCCCAGCCCGATGCCGCCGCCGACCACGACCACGACCGCCGCCACGATCGCCAGCATGCCGTTGGTGGTCTTGAAGAACACGGCAGCCCCGCCGCCGGCCCCTGCGCCGACCGCGCCGGTCTGCGCCACCGCCGCGGCGTTCCGCAGCTGCTGCTCGAAGCCCGGGTTCGCGGCCACCGCGGCCGCGATCAGCTGGACCAACTCGGCGCGCGCCGCGGGATCGCCGCTGTTCATGTAGCCGGCCAGCCGCGGGTCGCCGCCGAGACCGGCGAAGGCCGCCTCGTAGAAGCCGTTCCCGGTAGGCAGCTGTCCGAGCCGGAGCTGATCGAGCCCTGACACGACCCATTCCGCGAATTCCATGCCCCGCCCCCCTGTTCCTCGAATTCTCCGGGCACTCCCCTACCCGGATCGAATCACTGGCGAGGATGTCACGCCCCGGCCGGCGTGCGAAGACCCTTCCGAATCTTTGGGACGCCGCCGGACCCGCCGCGAACCGACGACGCCCGGGGACCTGTCTCGAACCGTCGACGCCCGGGGCCCACCTCAGACCACGAAGGCTTGACCGGCCTCTTCGAACGCGAGGTCAAGGACCCCCGCCGGGTCCGCGCGGCCGTCGGTGTCGGCCCAGTACTGCATGGCGCCGGCGAACGCGAGCAGCCCGAGGCCGGCGGCGAAGTGGTCGCGCGGGACCGGGGTGTCGCGGCCGGCCCGGCGGGCCAGGACCAAGGCCAGATCGTCGCGCAACAAGTCCAGGCGCTCGGCGAAGCGGGCCCGCAGCGCGGGGACCCGCTGGGTGTGCCGGATCAGGGCCACCGACTTCTCGCGGTCCTGGGCGAAGTCCTCGACGGTGACCATCTTGACCGCCTCGCGGATCGCCACCGCGGGCGACTCGTCCGCGGGCCGGGCCTCGACCTCGGAGAGGATGCCCTCGGAGACCACGACCACCGAGGAGATGACCACGTCCTCCTTGGACGCGAAGTAGCGGAAGAACGTGCGGCGGCTGACGCCCGCGGCGGCGGCCAGCTCGTCGACCGTCGTCGCCTCGAAGCCCTGTTTGGCCAGCAGCCGCAGGGCGGCGTCGGCCAGCTCGTCCCGGACCAGCTGGCGTTTGCGCTCGGCCAGGGTCAGGCCGGGTTGTTCCGTTCTGCGCCGCACGTCCCCACCGTACCAGTAGATCAGCGCCTGCGCGCCATGATTGACACTGAGTGCCATCTGCGGCATCGTGTGTTTCACGGCCGGAGCCGGCAGACGCGCTATTCACCAGGAGGACGTCATGAGCACGAAGTGGACCGCCGAGGCGATCCCGACCCTGTCCGGACGCACGTTCGTGGTCACCGGCGCGAACAGCGGCCTGGGCTTGGAGACCACGCGCTTGCTGACCGGGCACGGGGCCCATGTGGTGATGACCGCGCGCGACCGGATCAAGGGCGAGGCGGCGGCGGCCCGGATCGGGCAGGACGTGCCGGGCGCCTCGCTGGAGTTGAGGATCCTGGACCTGGCCGACCTGGACTCGGTGCGGGCCTTCGCCGCCGGGTTGCACGACGACAAGGTCGGGGTGGACGTGCTGATCAACAACGCCGGGGTGATGATGACGCCGCCGCGGAAGACGAAGCAGGGCTTCGAGATGCAGTTCGGCACCAACCACCTCGGACACTTCGCGTTGACCGGGCTGCTGCTGGACCTGCTCGCGGAGCGGGACGACCCGCGGGTGGTGACCGTCTCCTCGACCCTGCACAAGCAGGGACGCATGGACTTCGACGACCTGATGCGGACCAAGCGCTACCAGCCCACCCAGGCCTACGCGCAGTCCAAACTGGCGAACCTGCTGTTCGGCCTGGAACTCCAGCGCCGGCTCAGCGCCGCCGGCTCGCCGGTGCGCTCGCTGATGGCGCACCCCGGCTATTCCAGGACGAACCTGCAGTTCGCCGGGCCGACCGGGTTGCGCAAGGCCGCCATGTACATCGCCAACCCGCTGTTCGCGCAGAGCCCGACCATCGGCGTGCTGCCCCAGGTACGGGCCGCCGTCGCCCCGGACGTGGTGGGCGGCCAGTACTACGGCTGCCCGAAGCTGATGGAGAACCGGGGCTATCCGGAACTGGTGCAGCCGAGCCGGCGGGCCCAGGACGCAGAGGCGGCGGCGCGGTTGTGGACGGAGTCGGAGAAGCTGACCGGGGTCGAGTACTCCTTCTGAGCGCTGATTCACTGCTGAGGGCCCGGACTTCCCGGCTCTCAGCACCGAATTGCCCGCCTGAGCACTGATTCCCCGCTGTTCGACGGTAGTCGGCGATACCTCCCCGGATGCCGGGCGGGGTCGCACATCCGGCGCAACGTTGGTTAGGCCGTTGCGCTCTTCAGGGCACACGGGTGCTCGTGAGCATCCCGTCCGACAACCCGATCCTGATGGCCCGCGACTTCGGGCCCGACGCGGTCTGCCTCGCTGTCGGCGAAGGCGAGATCGTGGCCCTCGGCGGCAGCTGCGACGAGGCGTTCCTGCGCGCACTGTCCGGCGCCGACCCGGCCTGGCCGGGCGGACTGTGGCTCAAGGGCGAGCCGCTGCACACGCTGCGGCCCGCGGCCCGGCTGCGCTTCGCCCACGCACAGTGCGCCGTCGCCCCGCGCGTCGGCAAGCTGCTGCCGGAACTCACGGTCCTGGAGAACACGGCCCTGCCGTTGATCCTGACCGGCCTCGGCCGCCAAGAGGCCCGGCGGCGCGCGGTGCGCTGGCTGGAGCGCCTGGACGCGGTCGGCTGCGCCGAATGGCGCGTCGCCGAGCTGACCCCGGCCGAGACCCGCCGCGTGGCCCTGGCCCGCGCGCTGGTCCTGGACCCGGCGGTGCTGCTGGCCGAGGACCCGACCGAGGGGCTGAGCCCGGCCGAACGCTTCCACCTGCTGCGGATCCTGCGCGCGGCGTGCGGCACGCACGGGCTGACCATCGTGGTCGCCAGCGACGACGCGGACGTGATCGGGTGGGCGGACCGGCGGATCGAGGTGAAGGTGGCCGCGGCCGCGCCGGCGGCCGAAGCAGCACCCGAACCCGCCGACGTACCGGTCGCGGCGCCGATCACCGACCCGGCCGCGATGATCAACCACCCGGCGCGCAGCATCCCGCACCGGATCGGCCGGCACGCGCGCGGCGAGCACCGGTTCTCGGCGGTCGGATCCGGAGCGGAGCGCGGACGATGAGCACCCTGGCCTCCACCACCCCGCTCGCCCGCTTCGATTACCGCCTGCGGGTCGCGGCCTCGCTGCTGCGCGCCGCACCGCGCGCCGAGCACGTGCTCGTCGGCGGCATGGCCGTGGCATCGGCGGCGGCAGCGTGGCCCTTCGCCGGGCCGCTGTATCCGGCGGTGGCCATCCCGGCGCTGCTGGCGCTGGCCGCGCTGATCCGGCACCACCTCGACGGTCTGGACGCCCGGCGCGACGCGCTCACCGCGGCCGGTGCCGATCCGGCCGACACGCTGGTCATCCAGATCGCCGGTCCGCTGGCGGCCACCGGCGTCGGAGCAGTGCTCGGCGGCGCGGCGGCGACCGCGCTCGGCCGGTCCTCGGCCCCCGCGCTCCTGCCGCTCCTCACCGCTGTGGTCGCCGCGCTCCTCATCCGCCGCAGCTGGCTCGGCGCCCCCGCGCTCGCCACCGGTGCGGTGGTCGCGCTGGTCACCGCCGCGCTGGTGCGGGTGTCCACGTCGGCCGCCGCGCCGGTCGCCGAGGCCCGCTCGCGCGCCGCCGTCGGGCCGCTCCCGCACGCCGCCTCGGCCTCGGCCTCGGCCCTCGGCACCGCCTGGCCGACCGCGCTGGCGGCCGTCCTCGCGCTCAGCGCGGTGCAGCTGGCCATCGCTCGGCGGCGGCAGATCCGCGGGCTGGTCCGGGCCCTGACCGCCGCGGCCGCGCGCCGCATGATCGCGAGGAGCAGCGCATGATCCAGGCCGTCGGCCTCACCAAGCGCTACGGCGACAAGCTCGCCGTCGACCACGCCGACTTCGTCGTCGAGGCCGGGACCGTGACCGGGTTCCTCGGCCCGAACGGCGCCGGCAAGTCCACCACGATGCGCATGATCCTGGGGCTGGACCATCCCAGCGACGGCGGCGTGACCGTCGACGGCAAGCCGTACCGGAACCTGCCGGTGCCGCTGCGCGAGGTCGGCGCGCTGCTGGACGCCAAGTCCGTGCACGGCGGCCGCACCGCCTACAACCACCTGGCGTGCCTGGCCAGGTCCAACGGCATCCCGATGCGGCGGGTGGACGAGGTGATCGGCCTGGTCGGGCTGGAGCAGGTGGCGAAGAAGCGCTCGAAGAACTTCTCCCTGGGCATGGGCCAGCGCCTGGGCATCGCCGCCGCGCTGCTCGGCGACCCGGGCACGCTGCTGTTCGACGAGCCGGTCAACGGCCTGGACCCCGAGGGCATCCTGTGGGTCCGCAACCTGATGAAGTCGCTGGCCGCGCAGGGCCGCACGGTCTTCGTCTCCAGCCACCTGATGAGCGAGATGGCGCTGACCGCGGACCGGGTGATCGTCATCGGCCGCGGCCAGATCAAGGCCGACACCACGATGCGCGAGTTCATCGCGCAGAACGCGACCACGCACGTCCGGGTCCGCTCCCCGCACATCGGCAAGCTGCGGGAGCTGATGGCCGGCAAGGGCTGGCGCACCGAGGCCCTGCCCGACGACGACGGCGCGGTGGAGGTCTTCGACGTGGCCTCCGAGGCGGTCGGCGACCTGGCCGGCCAGAACGGGCTGTGGCTGCACGAGCTGGCGGTGATCCAGCCGTCCCTGGAGGAGGCGTTCATGAGCATGACCGCGGACAGCGTCGAGTACCACGCCGGGGTGCCCGGCATGGAACCCGGCCAGATCCTGGGGCAGCCGGGACTGGGACCGGATCAGCCGGTGTGGCAAGGACAGGGCGGCGGCCAGAGCCAGGCACCCGGCGGCACTAGCAGCAGCACTGGCAGCAGCACTGGCAGCGGGGAGGCTCGGCGATGACCGCCACTCCCGTCGCCGCCGGCCGCCCCGGCACCGGACCCGGCCCGGCCATCACCGGCCGCGCCGGCTTCGCCGACGTCATCTCCAGCGAGTGGATGAAGATCCGCACCGTCCGCTCCACCTTCTGGACCCTGATCGCGCTGTTCGCCGGCTCCTCGGTCATCAGCCTCCTGATCACCCTGGCCGCCGCGAACTCCTACGCCAAGGACCTGGCCGAGGGCAAGCCGGACTCGGCCGACATCGTGCTGGCCGGCCTGGCCTTCGTCGGCCAGATCGCGGCCTACGTCCTGGGCGTGATGACGATCAGCGCCGAGTACTCCACCGGCGGCATCCGCACCACCTTGACCGCCATGCCGCGCCGGGTGGAGATCCTGGTGGCCAAGGCGATCCTGCTGGCCGTGATCGTCTTCGTCATCGGCCTGGTCACCGCCTTCGTGTGCTTCTACCTCGGCAACATCCCACTGCACGCCAAGCACGTCGGCATCAACCTGTCCTACCCCGGCGCCACCCGCGCGGTCTTCGGCAGCGCGCTCTACCTCGCCGGCCTCTCGATGTTCGGCCTGGCCCTGGGCTTCCTCCTGCGGCACACCGCCGGCGCCATCACCATCGGGCTGGCACTGATCTTCATCATCGGCAACCTGTTCACCCTGATCCCCGGCTCGGTCGGCCACTGGCTGTACAAGGTGATGCCGGGCAACGCCGGCGGCCAGGTCACCTCGTTCGGCGAGACGGGCCGCAACCCGGACAAGGCGTTCGCGCCGTGGACCGGGTTCACGGTGTTCCTCATCGAGGTCGTGGTGCTGCTGATCGTCGGGGCGATCCTGTTCGAGCGGCGGGACGCGTAGGTCGGTTCCACACTGGGCTTACAGCTCAAGGCCCAAGGCCCAAGGCCTATGGCAGGCCGTAGACGGCAGCCTGGCAACGGGTGACCGTCGGCTCGTCGATCTGGTCCAGCACCGCTTCGGCCAGATCGGCGTAGGACAGCGATGCCGTGGCCGCGGGGTCGTGGACGTCGTCCCCGAGGCGGTAGCGGCCGGTCGACGGCGCGTCCGGAGCCAACCGCGGCGGCGGGGTGAGGACGAGCCAGTCGACGTCCGCATCATGGTCGGCCCACGCGTTCAAGCCACGCAGCCGGGCCACGGCGAACGGCCGCAGGAACGCGGGGAACGCCACCTCGTCCTGGAACAGCCGGACGTCACCGGTCCGCAGCATCGCGAACAGGCCGATCTCGACCACCCGGCATCGCCGCAGCCCGGCGGCCCGACTGAGGTTCTCGACAAGACCGACGTAGTAGTCAGCGTCGAAGTCATCGAACGTCTCGGGCGGGGCGGTGAACGGGGTCACGGCGTTCACGACCGCCGCGACGTCCCCCGACACCCCGGAGACCACGGCCGCGACGCTGTCCGCGTCGGTGAGGTCCCCGGCGACGACCGTCATCCCCGTATCGAGCGCGTCGAGCCCCGGGTACTTGGCCGGATCGCGGACGACGCCGACCGCGCGGTGACCGCGCCGCAGCGCCTCCTGCGCGATCGCCCGGCCGGCCCGGCCCCCGGCACCGAAAACGATGATCGAGCTGTTCTTCCGATCGTTGGCCATGGATCGGACGCTACCGGAATCACGCCGTCGCCAGGCCGTGTGCCCCGACCCGCGGCGCGATCAGCGCGGTGGCCCCGGCGGCCGCGGCCAGGATGGCGAAGATCAGGATGTACATGCCGTGGTTGGTGGGCCCGGCGTGGTGCAGCGCGTGGAAGACGGCACCGGTGCCGCCGGTGAGGGCGACGGCGGCGAGGCTGTCGCAGATCTGCATCGCCGAGGAGTTGGTCCCCTGGCTCTCCTTCGGCGAGTAGCGGAGCAGCAGCAGGTTCAGGGTCTGGAAGACCAGGCTCATCCCCAAGCCGCCGATCACCATGCCGACCGCGACGATCACCGCCGGGGCCGGCAGGACCACCGCCGAGCCGGTCACCACGATCGAGGCGATCGTCACCAGCGGGCCGATCCGGACCATCGTCTCCCGCGAGAACGGCAGCCGGCCGCGGCTCGCGAGCTGCGCCGCCGCGGCCCAGCTCACCGTCTCGCCGACCAGCGTCAGACCGGCGATCGTCGGAGACAGGCCCCGATCGGTCTCCAGCATCGTGGTGATGTAGTTCTCGGATCCGAAGAAGGCGGCGCCGATCACACCGTGCATGACGATGACCGCCGGCAGGCCGCGCCCGACCCGCAAGGTCCCGCGCGGCAACAGCTTCGGGACGCTCGGCACCAACAGCGCGATGCCGCCGAGCGCCAACACGATCCCCACGACCGTGAAGTCCTGCCCCGCGTACTGCAGAGCCCCGGCTCCGACCGCCGCGATGACCGCGAGCTGCACGCGCCGCCAAGGCCCGCTGCCCGCCGCCGCCCGGCTGTCCGGCCCCGAAGCCGCAGGGCCTGCGCGCATCCCCCGCAACGGCCCGGCCGTCAGCGCCACCGGCAACGGCACCAGCAGCGCCACACCGAGGAACACCCACCGCCAAGACACGTCCTCGGTCAGGATTCCGGCGACCAGCGGCCCGATCACCGAAGGCATCACCCACAGCGCGGCCATCATCGCCAGCGCCGAGGCCCGCAGCCGCTCCGGATACCCGCGGCCGATGATGACGTACAGCGACACCATCACCAGCCCGGCGCCGAACCCCTGTAACGCGCGCCCGGCGACCAACTGCGCCATCGCGTCCGCGGTCCCGGCGACCAACAGCCCGATGCCGAAGACCGCCGTGCCGCCGAGGAAGGGCAGCGCCGGCCCGGCCCGGTCCGCCCGCACCCCGCTCACCACCATCCCGACCAGGCTGGCCGTGGTGAACGCGGTGAAACACAAGGAGAGATACGCCGTCCCGTGCACGGCCGCGACGGCCACCGGCAGCGCCGTGAACACCGCCAGCCCCTCGAACGCGGTCAGCAGAACCGACGACGCCAGGCCGAGCGTGATGGCCAGATACCGGGGGGAGAAGAGGGAATCCTGCTTGGACGCCGAGAACCCGCCTTCGGCTGTCGCGGCTGTGGCAGACATCACCCCAGGGTAGGGAAGGTCAACCCGCTAAGTCGGGTCCGCGCTCCGCCGGGGCGACCACCTCGACCTCGAACCCCGCGGTGTCCGCGAGGTAGGCCGCGTAGTGCTCCGCTCCCCCGGCGTGCGGATAGGAGTCAGCGAACAGATGTTGCCAGCCGTTCGCGGGTCCAGCTGCCTGGATCCGGTCCACGGTCCCCCGATCCGGCGCGTGCACGGCCAGATGGTTCAGACCGGCCCGCAGCCGGTCGTAGGGCAGCCCGGGACGCACCGCCGAGGACTGTTCGACCACCAGATACATGTCGCCTATCCGCCAACTGCGCCCCGCCGGCCAGTTCTGGTAGAGCTCCCAGCCGAGCTCACCGAGCAGCCAGCTCCAGGACGGCTCGACCAGCGCCAGGTCCGCCACCCAGAGCTCGACGTGATGGAATCCGGTCGGCGGCATGAGCCCTCCCCGTTGGTGCGGTTTCCCCTGGTGGGGCGGCTTACAAGGCCTAAGAGCACGGTTCCCTGGCGCAGGTCCCTACTTCACCGCCGCGGCGAGCTGGCCGCAAGCCCCGTCGATGTCGCGGCCGCGGGTGTCGCGCACCGTGACCGGCACGCCCCACTCCTGCAGCCGGCGTACGAACTCGGCCTCGTCCTGCGGCCGCGACGCGGTCCACTTCGAGCCCGGCGTCGGGTTCAGCGGGATCAGGTTCACGTGCACCAGCTTGTTGCGCAGCATCCGGCCCAGCCGGTCGGCGCGCCAGGCCTGGTCGTTGATGTCCTTGATGAGCGCGTACTCGATCGAGACCCGGCGCTTGGTGACGGCCGCGTAGCGCCAGGCCGCGTCCAGGACCTCGGACACCTTCCAGCGGGTGTTCACCGGGACCAGGGTGTCGCGCAGCTCGTCGTCCGGGGCGTGCAGGGAGACGGCCAGCGTCACCGGGATGCCCTCGTTCGTCAGCTTCTCCATGGCCGGGACCAGGCCGACCGTGGAGACCGTGATGTGCCGCGCGGACAGCCCCAGGCCGTCCGGTACCGGCTCGGTCAGCCGCCGGACCGCGCCGATCACGGCCTTGTAGTTGGCCAGCGGCTCGCCCATGCCCATGAACACGACGTTGGAGACCCGGCCCGGGCCGCCGGGAACCTCGCCGCGCGCCATGGTCCGGGCCCCGGCCACCACCTGCTCGACGATCTCGCCGGTGGACATGTTCCGGGTCAGACCGGCCTGGCCGGTGGCGCAGAACGGGCAGTTCATCCCGCAGCCGGCCTGCGAGGACACACACATCGTGGTGCGGTCGCGGTAACGCATCAGCACCGACTCGACGGTCGCGCCGTCGAACAGCCGCCACAGGGTCTTGCGGGTGGTGCCGGCATCGGCCGTCTGCTCGTTGATCGGGGTGAGCAGCTTCGGCGTCAGGACGCCGGCCAGCTCCTCGCGCTTGGCGGCCGGGATGTCGGTCCACTGGGCCGGGTCGTCGGCGAGGTGCCCGAAGTAGTGCTGGGAGACCTGGGCGGCCCGGAACCCCTGGTGCCCCAGCTCGGCCAGCGCCTTCTTGCGCTCCGGCGCGCTGAGGTCGGCCAGGTGGCGCGGCGGCTTGGCCCGGCGCGGCGCGCTGAAGGTCAGCTCGCCGGGGCGCGGCGGCTGCGACGCGATCTCGACATCGACGGCGGGCGTTTCAGGGGCTTCAGACGCTGTGTCCGACTGGGGGGAAACCATAGTGTTACTAGTTTCCCACGGCCGCGTGACCGCTCCGCGCATCCAGATCCCCGATGGTCACGTTCAGCCACTCCAGTTCGGTGCGACTGGTCACACGCGCGATCCGCAGCAGGCCCTGGCGGAAGGGATCGTCGACGTCCTCGGCGCTCAGCGGGCGGCCGTCCCGGTAGAAGAAGCTCGCCGGAGTGGTCAGGAACGCCAGGCGGCGCCGCAGGACCGCGGCCTGGGCCGCCGGGTCGTCATCGAGGTGGCGCAGGAAGGCCAGCAGGCAGAACCAGTGGTTCTCATCGGTGATGAAGACCTCCGTGGGCTCGCGCAGCAGGAGTCGCACCTTCTCGCGGCCGGCGGGGGTCAGCTCCAGCATGAACCGGGGCGCGGCACCCGATCCGGCCTCCTGCTTCTTCAGTACCAGGCCGCCGTCGACCAGGCGCTTGATCGCCGGGTAGAGCGTGCCGTCGGCGATCGGACGGACGTGGCCGGTCAGGGCGGCCAGGTGCTTGCGCAGGTCGTAGCCGTACTGACGGGCCTCGAACAGGAAGCCGAGGATGGCGAACTCCAACACGGGTTGAGCATACCTCGGCACCGATGTATGGTCCTCGATGCCGATATACCTCGGCACCGATGTATCTCGTGAGCGAGGCACATAGACGAGAGGGTATCCACGATGACGCTACGAACCGCCGAAGTCCGCCCCGACGGCTCCGCGATCCGCTGGACCGAGCTCCCCGGCGCCAACCCGCCCCGCGTCTACCTCCACGGCCTCGGCGGCAGCTCGACACACTGCTTCGCCGAGGTCGCGACCAGCGACGGCCTGCGCGGACGGCGCTCGCTATTACTGGACCTGCTCGGGTACGGCATCAGCGATCGCCCTGTAGACGCCGACTACACGGTCGAGGATCACGCCGACTGGGTCGCCGCCGCGTTGCGCACCGCCGGAGTGTCCGGCGCGCAGGTACTCGCCCACAGCATGGGCGGCGCCATCGCGACCCTCCTCGCTCTCAGACACCCAGACCTGGTAGCGAGCCTGGTCCTGATCGACTCGAACCTCGATCCGGCGCCGGAGATACCGCAGCCGGGTTCCTCGCAGATCGCGCGGTACGGCGAAACGGTGTTCCTGCATGGGGGCGGCTATGAGGAGGCTCTGCAGCGGGTGAACCCGGAGTGGCGCGCGACGATGCGGCTGGCCGGTCCGGTGGCGCTGTACCGCAGCGCGGCCAGTCTGGCGCGGTTCGAGGGGCGCGCGGTGCTGAAGTCCCTCGACATCCCGCGGACCTACCTCTATCCGGCCTTTGACGGTCCGCTAGAGGGTGCGGACGCACTGATCGCCGCCGGAGTCCGGGTCGTGGCTTTGCCGGACTGCGGGCACAACATCACGTTGGACAATCCGAGCGGTTTTGTGCAGGCCGTTCTCGCGGCTGAGGCGGCTACAGGCGCTTCCGCAGGTACCGAGACGCGCGCCGCTTAACTGAATTCAGCTCTAATAGCGAACGGCTCTGTGCGATTCCCCTATAGGGATATCGCGCAGGGCCTTTATCCGTCCTCTGACTTCCAGCGTCCTACTTCGAGCGGGCTACTTCCAGCCGAGGAACAGACTCAGCAACAGCCACGCCACCGGCACCGTGGCCAGCATCGAGTCCAGCCGGTCCATGATGCCGCCGTGCCCGGGCAGCAGGTTGCCCATGTCCTTGATGCCGAGGTCGCGCTTGATCACCGACTCGATCAGGTCGCCGAGCGTGGCCGCGGCCACCCCGGCCAGGCCGAGAAGCACGCCCTGCCAGACCTTGCCGTGCAGCAGCTGGGTGATGACCACGGCGCCGACCGCGGCGGTCACGATCAGCGAGCCGACCAGGCCCTCCCAGGTCTTGCCGGGCGAGATCTTCGGCGCCAGCTTGTGCTTGCCGAAGAAGACGCCGGTCGCGTAGCCGCCGGTGTCGTTGGCGATCGGCAGGGTCAGGAACAGGATCACCCGCTTGTAGCCGTTCTCCTGGGCCAGCATCAGGACCGCGAAGGAGGCCAGCATCGGGACGTAGACCAGGGTGAACAGGCCCGCGGTGGCGTCGCGCAGGAAGCCCTCCGCGCCTTCGGCCATCCGCCAGACCAGCACCGCCAGCGCGGTCATCGCCAGGACCGCGACCATCGCGGTCGGACCGCCGAACCAGGAGCCGATGATCATGCCCAGGCCGCCGAGGGCGATCGGCGGCCACGGGACGCGCACGTCCCGGGTGGCCATCGCCTGCGCGAGCTCGCGGACGCCTATCACCACGGCGATGGCGACGACCACCGCGAACCCGCCGCGGACGAACAGGGAGCCGAGGAGTACCGCGCCCAGACCGACGCCCACGCCGAGAGCGGCCGGCAGGTTGCGGCCGGCGCGACCGGCAGGCTTGCTGGGGGCGTTGCCGGGACTTCCACTGCCGGCGTTGCCGCCGCCCGCGCCTCGGGCGCCGGAACCGGAGTGCCCGCCACCGCCGTTGCCGCCACCGGCACCATTGCCCGGACCGGGACCGCCGGGCCCTGGACCGCCCGGACCCGGACCGCCGGAGCCGCGCGCGCCGGAGCGTCCGCCGCCGCCACCCGGCCCGTCGCCGGGGACCTGCGCCTCACCGCGCCTGGTCTGCGTGGATGCCATGGGCCCGCACCATCCCCTACTCGCCCGTCGTGAACTCCGCCGTCCTCCCCGCGTGAACTCGGTGAGAAAACGTGACGGACCGGCAGCGATCATATCCGCCGGTCCGTACTCTGCCGTCGTCGGTGGCCTGCCTGCCGCGCGGGCCGGGCCCGAAGGCCTCAGACCTCCAGCAGCTCGGATTCCTTGTGCTTGAGCAGATCGTCGATCTGACCGGTGTGCTTCTGCGTCAGGTCGTCCAGCTGCTTCTCGGCGCGGCGCACGTCGTCCTCGCCGGCGTTGCCGTCCTTGGACAGCTTGTCCAGGGTCTCCTTGGAGTGCCGGCGGATGTTGCGGATCGAGATCTTGGCGTCCTCGCCCTTGGCCCGCGCGACCTTGATGTACTCCTTGCGGCGCTCCTCGGTCAGCTGCGGGAACACCACCCGGATCACCACGCCGTCCGAGGACGGGTTCACGCCCAGGTCGCTGTCCCGGATCGAGCGCTCGATCGCGCCCAGCGCCGTCTTGTCATACGGCGAGATGACCACCATGCGCGCGTCCTGGACCTGGAACGAGGCCATCTGGCTCAGCGGCGTCGGGGTGCCGTAGTAGTCGGCGGTCAGCTTGCTGAACATCGCCGGGTTGGCGCGGCCGGTTCGGACCCCCGACAGATCCTCCTTGGCGACCTCGACGGCCTTGTCCATCTTCTCCTCTGCCTCGAGGAGGGTCTCATCGATCACTTGGGGGCTCCCTAGAAGTCTTCGCGCTCTGCTGTGTCCACGACAAAGCTCAAGCGCAGCTTAGTGCGTTCGCGGCGGGTCGCACCGGCACGATGCGCAAGCCGATCAGTGCGCCGGGCCGATGACGGTCCCCAGCTTCTCGCCGCGGATCGCACGGGCGATATTGCCCGGCTGCAGGCCGAACACCACGATCGGCATGCCGTTGTCGCGGCACAAGGACACCGAGGTGGCGTCCGCGATCTTCAGGTTCCGGGCCAGGAACTCGTCGTAGGACAGCGTGTCGTACTTGACCGCGTCCGGGTTCTTGTTCGGGTCGGAGTCGTACACGCCGTCGGTGCCCTGCTTGGCCATCAGGATGCTCTCGGCGTGGATCTCCAGCGCGCGCTGCGCGGCGGTGGTGTCCGTGGAGAAGAAGGGCATACCGGCGCCGGCCCCGAAGATCACCACGCGGCCCTTCTCCAGGTGCCGGATCGCGCGCCGCGGGATGTAGGGCTCGGCGACCTGGCTCATGGTGATCGCGCTCTGCACCCGGGTGGGGATGCCGACCTTCTCCAGGAAGTCCTGAAGGGCCAGGCAGTTCATCACCGTGCCGAGCATGCCCATGTAGTCCCCGCGGGAACGGTCCATCCCGTGCTGGGACAGCTCGGCGCCGCGGAAGAAGTTGCCGCCGCCGACCACCACCGCGACCTCGACCCCGCCCTCGGCGACGACGTCCGCGATCTCCCGGGCGATGCTCTTGACGACCTCGGGGTCCACCCCGATCTGCCCGCCGCCGAACACCTCGCCGGAGAGCTTGAGCAGAACCCTGCGGTTCTTCTCAGTACGCGAAGGAACCGCCGCCGTGTCGGTTTCCTTATTGGTTTCCTTCACAGCAGCGGCTCCTTCGACGTAGCTATTCGGTGCTCTTTAGTTTTTCAGATCTGGTCAGCTACCGACACGGAAGCGCGCGAAACGCTTAAGCGAAACGCCGGCCTCGTCGAGAATCTTCTTGACGGTCTTCTTCGGGTCCTTGGCGAACGGCTGCTCGAGCACGACGTTCTCCTTGAAGAAGCCGTTCACCCGGCCCTCGACGATCTTCGGCAGCGCGGCCTCCGGCTTGCCCTCCTCGCGGGAGGTCTCCTCGGCCAGGCGCCGCTCGTTCTCCACGACGTCGGCCGGGACCTCGTCGCGGGTCAGGTAGGAGGGGGAGAACGCGGCGATGTGCTGCGCGATGTCCTTGGCGACCTCGGCGTTCTCCTTGTCCAGCTCGACCAGGACGCCGATCTGGGCCGGGATGTCCGGGGAGGTCTTGTGCAGGTAGGAGGCGACGTAGCCGTCGTGGAACTGCGCGAAGCGGCGCAGCTCGATCTTCTCACCCAGAGTGGCGTTGGCCTCGTCCAGGTAGTTCTGCACGGTCTTGCCGGGCTCGAGCTCGCCGGCCAGCAGCGCCGCGACGTCGGCCGGCTTGGCGTTCACCACGTTCGCCAGCACGGTGGCCGCGACGGTCTGGAACGCCTCGCCCTTGGCGACGAAGTCGGTCTCGCAGTTGAGCTCGATCAGGGTGCCGGACACGCCGTCGACCGCCGAGGCGACCAGGCCGTTGGAAGCCGAGCGGCCCTCGCGCTTGGTGACGCCCTTCAGACCCTTGACGCGCAGGAACTCGACAGCCTTGTCGAGGTCGCCGTCGGTCTCCTCCAGCGCCTTCTTACAGTCCATCATGCCGGCCGCCGTCAGCTCGCGGAGCTTCTTGACGTCAGCGGCGGTGTAGTTCGCCATTGTTAGTCGTCCTTAAGGAGTGGATCGGCGAGGATCGGTTTGCGACGCGCCGGACGGGGTCACCGTCCGGCGCACCGCGGAAATCAACCGGTCGGACCGGCTACTCAGGCCTGCTCGCCCTCGGTGGCCGCAACGGCCTCCGCGACGGGGGCGGCCTCGGCAGCGGCCTCCGCGGCCGGGGCCTCGACAACCTCGGTCTCGACAACCGCGGTCTCGACAGCCGGAGTCTCGACAGCCGGCGTGGCAGCCGGGGTCTCGGCAGCCGGTGCGGCGGCCGGGGCCTCGGCGGCAGCGTCGACGGCGGCCGGGGTCGCGGCGTCGGCGGCCTTGGCGTCGTCCACGGCCAGCAGGTCGCGCTCCCAGTCGGCCAGCGGCTCGTCGACGGCCACGGCACCGGCCGCCTCGCCCTCGGCGGCCTTGCTGCCGGCCCGGGACATCAGACCGTCGGCGACGGCGTCGGCCACCACGCGGGTCAGCAGCGCGACCGAGCGGATCGCGTCGTCGTTACCCGGGATCTTGTAGTCGACCTCGTCCGGGTCACAGTTGGTGTCCAGGATCGCCACGACCGGGATGCGCAGCTTGCGCGCCTCGCCGACGGCGATGTGCTCCTTCTTGGTGTCGACGATCCACACCGCGGACGGAACGCGGGACATGTCCCGGATACCGCCCAGAGTGCGCTCCAGCTTCTCCTTCTCGCGACGCTGGACCAGCAGCTCCTTCTTGGTCATACCGGAGCCCGCGACGTCGTCGAAGTCGATCTCCTCCAGCTCACGCAGGCGCTGGATCCGCTTGTAGACGGTGCTGAAGTTGGTCAGCATCCCGCCCAGCCAGCGGTGGTTCACGTACGGCATACCCACGCGGGTCGCCTGCTCGGCGATCGCTTCCTGGGCCTGCTTCTTGGTCCCGATGAACATCACCGTGCCGCCGTGGGCGACGGTCTGCTTCACGAACTCGTAGGCGCGGTCGATGTACGACAGCGACTGCTGCAGGTCGATGATGTAGATGCTGTTGCGCTCCGTAAGGATGAAGCGCTTCATCTTCGGGTTCCACCGCCGGGTCTGGTGCCCGAAGTGCACGCCGCTCTCCAAGAGCTGGCGCATCGTGACGACGGCCATGCCGTGTCCTCCTTGATCGGTTCTCGGTTGTCCCTGGCGCCCGGCGCTCCACATCGAGCGGGTCCAGGACCCGATCGCTGAGCAGACCCGCGACGCTGTACCGCTCACCACGCTTGCGCTGGGAGGGCGGACCGAGGCGCCTCGGGGCCGTCTGGCCTTGCGGTTGGACGGCTGCCGGACACGCGAAGTCAGCCAGAGGGGACTCCGGCTGCTAGCAAGAGTCTACCGGGCCGCGGGGAGGAGTTTTCCCACGCGACCCGGAGCCGAGCGGACACGGTGCGTTTATGGACGCCGGTGGGACTGGCCGGGCTGGCTGACGGGGCGGGCG
>NZ_JAAFYZ010000153.1 GCF_018274385.1 Catenulispora pinistramenti
CCGCCCACCCCTAACCCATAGACGGATACCGATACTCCGTCGGCGGCACAAACGTCTCCTTGATCGAGCGCGTCGAGGTCCAGCGCAGCAGGTTCTGCGGCGACCCGGCCTTGTCGTTGGTCCCGGAGGCCTTGGAACCGCCGAAGGGCTGCTGCCCGACCACCGCGCCGGTGGGCTTGTCGTTGACGTAGAAGTTGCCGGCGGCGAAGCGCAGCACGCTCATCGCCTCGGCGACGGCGGCGCGGTCCTGGGCGATGATCGCGCCGGTGAGGGCGTAGCCGGTGGCGCTTTCGACGCCGTGCAGCACCCGGTCGTAGTCGGCGTCGTCGTACACGTACACCGACAGCAGGGGGCCGAAGTACTCGGTGGAGAAGATCTCGTGCTCGGGGTTCGAGCACACCATCACCGTCGGCCGCACGAAGTAGCCGATCGAGTCGTCCGCGGTGCCGCCGGCGACGATGCGGATGCTGTCGTCGCTGTGTGCGATGTCCAGGACCCGGCGGTGCTTGGCGAACGCCCGGGCGTCGATGACCGCGCCGAGGAAGTTCGACAGGTCCGTGGGATCGCCCATGCTCAGGCCGTCGACCTCGGCGGCGAACTCCTCGCGCAGCCCCGCGGCCCCCTTCCCCGCTCCGTCCCACAGCGAGCGGGGGATGTAGGCGCGGGAGGCCGCTGAGCACTTCTGGCCCTGATATTCGAACGCGCCGCGGGTCAGGGCGGTCTTCAGCGTCGCCGGGTCGGCGCTGGGGTGGGCCAGCACGAAGTCCTTGCCGCCGGTCTCGCCGACGATGCGCGGATAGGCGCGGTAGGCCGCGATGTTCTCCCCGACCGTGCGCCACAGGTGCTGGAAGGTCGGGGTCGAGCCGGTGAAGTGGATGCCGGCCAGGTGTGGATCGGCCAGCACCACCTCGGAGACCGCCAGGCCGTCGCCGGGGAGCATGTTGATCACGCCGGGCGGCAGGCCCGCGGCTTCCAGCAGGCGCATGGTGAAGTGCGCGGCCAGCTGCTGGGTCGGCGACGGCTTCCAGATCACCGTGTTGCCCATCAGCGCCGGGGCGGTCGGCAGGTTGCCGGCGATCGCGGTGAAGTTGAAGGGCGTGATCGCGTAGACGAAGCCGTCCAGCGGCCGGTGGTCGGTGCGGTTCCAGACACCCGGAGCGTTCTCCGGCGGCTGCTCGGCCAGGATCTGCCGCGCGAACCCGACGTTGAAGCGCCAGAAGTCGATCAGCTCGCAGGCGCTGTCGATCTCGGCCTGCACCGCGGTCTTGGACTGGCCGAGCATGGTCGCCGCGTTCAGGGTGGCCCGCCACGGACCGGAGAGCAGGTCGGCGGCCCGGAGCAGGATCGCGGCCCGGTCGTCGAAGGAGAACGCGCGCCAGGCCGGGGCCGCCTCCCGGGCCGCCGCGACGGCCGCGCGGGCGTCGTCCTGGGTGGCGTTGCGCAGGGTGCCCAGGACGGCCTGGTGGTTGTGCGGCTGGACCACGTCGATCGGCTCACCGCCGCCGGGCCGCTGGACGCCGCCGACGGTCGCGGTGAGGTCGTGCCGCTGCCCGGCCAGCTGGGCCAGCCGCGCGGTCAGCGCGGCCCGTTCCGGGCTCCCGGGCGCGTAGCCGAGCACCGACTCGTTATACGGAACGGGGACGTTCGTGACGCCGGTGACGTGCTGCTTCTCGTTCGCATGCGCGGCCATGTCCGCATCCCATCGCGGCCCGGAACAGGGCGCCACACCATTGCGCCGATCGACGTACGCCCGGCTCAGCCCGCTTCGGCCCCGGCCGCACCCGCCACGACCTCGTCGATCATCGCCACCGCCGCGGCCAGACTGTCCGCGATCGGCACCCCGGCCGTCCGCAGGGACGGCACGGCCGCGAAACCGCCGGAGTACAGGATCGCGTGCGCACCGACGCTGGCGGCGGCGGCCGCGTCATCCGGCGAGTCCCCGATCAGCACCACCCGCGCCGGATCCACGCCCAACCGGCCGAGGTGGTCCTGCAGGTGCAGCCCCTTGCGCGCCGGCCGCGGCGGCCTGGTCCCCTGCACCAGCTCGAAGTACCGGTCGATCCCGTGGTGCCGCACCACCGGGACCAGCTTGTCGTCGTGGTACATCGACAGCAGCGACTGCGAGTGCCCCCGCCCGGACCACTCCCGGAACAGATCCGGCAGCCCGTCGGACAGCCGCGCCTGGCGCTCGTAGGCCACGTAGTACTTGTGGAAGGTGGCGTCCAGCGCCTCCCACTCCTCGTCGCCCGGCTCGTGCCCGAGGATGTCCGCGTAGAAGGCGCGGATCGGCATCTTGATCTGCGTCCGGTACTGGTCGGCCGTTATCGGCGGCAGCCCGTGGTCGGTGAACGAGTCGTTCGTGGAGCGCAGGATGATCTCGAAGTCGTTCAGGACGGTGCCGTTCCAGTCCCAGACGAGGTGCAGCGGCTGTTGATTCTTCGGCACGGTCACCCGGACAGGCTATCGACGGACGCCAACGGATTTCGCGATCAGCGGGTGAAGCCCCGGTTACCCCAACAGGTCCGGAAGTTCCTGCGTCGCATACCAAAGCAGCTCGTGGTCGTCGATGCCGTCGACGGTGAACGAGGCGTCCTCGTCCCCGGCGTCGGCGGCGCCGAGCAGGACCACGGCCAGCGCCACCTCGTCGAGGACCGCCGGGTCGTCGACGTGCAGGGAGGCCACCCAGGAGAGGGGGACCTCGGCGGTGACGCGGACCAGGCCGGGTTCGGGGCCGTCGAGGACCGGGGCGGCGTGGGCGTCCGGGACCTCGGCGGCGACCACGACCCGGCGGCGGGGGGCCTCCGGGGTGGCGGACAGGAGCCGCAGGGAGGCGCGTGCGGCATCGGTGAGGGCGGCGTACTCCAGTTCCTCGCTGTCCCCTTCGGTGTACCACTCGCGCAGGGCCGGGGTGACCGCGTACGCCGTCAGCGGCGCGGGGGTGAGGCGGCCCGTCTTGTGGAGCTCGGCGAGCACTGACAGGGTCGCGGGAAGGTAGACGCGCATTGCGCCATTATCCCCTCCGGGGGTGCGCTGGGGCGCGCCACGCCGGGAGCGCTATAGCGAAGTTCTGCAGAGGCTCTACGCGGGGGCGCGCTGTGCGGCGATCTGCTCGCGGGTAGTGCGCATCGCGGTCTCCAGGACCTGCGGGCGGCGGTCTCCGTCCATCACGTTGGGGCCGATGGCGTCGTAGTCGTCGGCCGTGGGGCAGAACACGATGACCTTGGTGCCGTCGGCGCGGACCAGCTGCGCCTCCATCAGCATCCGCCGTGTCACGGCTCTCCTATAGCGGCGCTCGACCCGTTCCATGACCCTTTGCGGCGGCCCGTTGAACCCGCGGATCGCCATCGGGGCCAGGACGTAGAGCTCGTCCAGCGGCGGCTCGCCGATCTCCTGGAAGTTCTGCTGGTCGGCCACGTCCACGTTGGTCGCGGACCACATGCCGCCGTCCACGTAGCGGCGGCCGTCGATGATGATCGGGGCGAACCAGCCGGGGATCGCGCAGGAGGCGGTCACGGCTTCGGCCAGCGTGGTGCGCGGCGCCCGGGGGCTGCCGAAGGTCACCCGCTCGCCGGTGGTGAAGTCCAGTGCGACGATCCGCAGCGCCTTGTGCGGCGACCAGCCGTCGGCGTCCCCGGGCAGGCCTTGGACCAGCTCGCCGACGCCGCCGAGCGAGCCGCGGCCGGGCGGCATGGCCGCGGCCATCACCGCGGTCGGGGGCACTGAGCGGGGGTGGCGCGCGGTGCGGGCCAGCAGCGGTCCGGAGCCCAGGCGCAGCTTGGGGCGCTCCGGGTGGGCGCCGCCGGCCGCGGTGGCGTAGTCGAACACCACGCCGTTGAGCGGGCCCTGCGCTATCCGGCCGGTGAGCTGGTGCTCGTACAGGACCTCCGGGGTGGCACCGGCCCCGAGCAGCGCGGCCACGACCGAGCCGGCGGAGGTCCCGACAATCATCTCGGCCTTGCGCGGGTCCCAGTCCACCGCCTCGCTGAGCACGGCCAGCGCGCCCACCATCCAGGCCGCCCCGAGCATGCCGCCGCCGCCCAGGACCAGACCACGCCGCACTGCCGTGGAGGCCATGTCGTCTCTCCCCTCGGGAGTGATCCGTCTCCTCGACTGTAACGGGCGTTTGTGCGCAGCACCCCCTCATTCGCACCGCCGAAAGTCGGATACACGGGGGTTACTAACGGGAATAACGTGACAGGCGGGAGCTGTTCGTATGTCACGGGAGGTACGTGCCCATGGCTGACCGAGACGGAAGCGAGGCGCCGGTCCCTGAGGATCGGCTCACGGTATGGCCGTTGGCCGCGCTGGTACTGGCCGCGGCGGCCACACTGTTCGGGTACGCGGGCGCGGACAGCCCACCGTCATGGCTCACCAGGACGGTCATCGTCATCGTCGGCACCACCCCCTCCGGCGGCCACGCGGTGCACATCGGGCTGGCTCTCCTCCTGCTCGCGCGCGGCCTATATGTGCGCCGTCGCATGGCGCTCTATCTGACCTCTGCCGCGGTGGTGTGGTCGACGGCGATGTCGGTGATCACCTGGGACCAGCCGTGGCGGCTGCTGCCGATGGCGGCGTTCGCCGGGGCCCTGTGGGGGGCGCGGGTGCGGTTCACCGCCCTGCCGGACGCCGCGCGCGTCCACACAGCCCTGCACATGGTGCTCGGGTTCGGCGTCCTCGCGGTCGTGGTGGGCGGCGGCGGGATCTTCCTGCAGCGGGACCGGCTCAGCTCCTCCCTCACCCCGGTCGGGCTGGGACGGGAACTGCTCGACGGCCTCACGGCGAACCCCGGGCCGATGACGATGGAGGGCCGCTCGTGGTTCCTCCACGGGCTTTCCCTCCTAGGCGGGATCACGCTGCTCCTGGTGCTGATGTCCCTGTTGGCGCCGGCCCGAGCCCCGCTTCCGGGGACCGACGCCGAGCGGGACCGGGTGCGGCGGCTCGTGCAGCATCCGGACTCGGACACGCTGGCCCCGTTCGCGCTCCGTCACGACAAGTCCTACGTCTTCTCCCCCGACGGCCGCGCCGCGATCGGCTACCGGGTGTTCCTGGGCACCGCGGTGGTCGGCGGCGACCCGATCGGGGCGGCCGACGCGCAGGAGGCGGCGATCGGCGAGTTCCTGGCCCTGTGCCGGAGCCGCGGATGGCGGCCGACGGTTCTCGGCGCGCGCGAGGCGCTCCTGCCGCTGTGGAAGGCGCACGGGATGCGGCGCGCGATCAGCATCGGGGACGAGGTCATGCTGCCCGTGGCCGGGTTCTCGCTGGAGGGGCGGTCGATCCGCAACGTCCGGCAGGCGGTGCAGCGGACCCACAAGGCCGGGATCACCACCCGGGTGCTGCGCGAGACGGCGCTGGACGAGGAGTCGGCCGACCAGCTGCTCGGCATCCACCAGCGCTGGCTCAAAGGGCACGCCGAGCACGGCTTCGCGATGAACCTGGACGCCATCACCTCCGCCCGGCACCCCGACGCGCTGCTGATCGTCGCCTACACCCCCGACGGCCGCGCGGTCGGTTTCCAGCGCTACCACCCGATCGGCTCCGACCGGCCCTCCGGCCACCCCACGGCGCTGTCGCTGGACGTGATGCCGCGCGACCCGCAGAGCCCGAACGGGGTGAACGAGCGGCTGATCGTGGACCTGGTGGCCTGGGCCCGCGAGCGGGGCATCGATGAGATCTCGCTGAACTTCGCGGCGTTCCGCCCGATCATGGACGCCGGCAGCCACCGCAGCCCGCTGCAAAGCGCGGCGTACCGCGCGATCCACCTGCTGGACCCGTGGATCATGCTGGAGTCGCTGTACCGGTTCAACGCCAAGTTCCGCCCCGGCTGGCAGCCCCGCTCGGTGATGTTCCGCTCCTGGGGCGAGGTCGGCTGGCTCGCGGCCTCGGCGCTGGCGATGGAGTTCTCGCTGCCGCTGGACCGGCAGCGGGTGGCACCGGCCGGCGCGCGGGTGCGCGGCGGACGGCACGCGCAGGAGCAGCTGCCGGAGGACGCCGGGATCGGGGACGAGGACGCTGTCGGAGGACCGGTGCGGCGGCATGTCGGGTAGCCGACAGCCCTGAAACGTCAGCCGGGCTGGAGTGCGGTGCAGCGCCAGCGCGCGTCCTCGGCCCGGTCGAAGCGCAGGGCGACGGCGCGGGTGCGGGCACCGTCGCGCAGAAGGGCTAAGGCTTCGACACCGTCGCCGCTTTCGGACAGCCGGACCG
This sequence comes from Catenulispora pinistramenti, assembly GCF_018274385.1. Classification (GTDB taxonomy): domain Bacteria; phylum Actinomycetota; class Actinomycetes; order Streptomycetales; family Catenulisporaceae; genus Catenulispora; species Catenulispora pinistramenti. The sequence goes on from NZ_JAAFYZ010000153.1 coordinate 6,202, forward strand.
ACTTCAGGGACGCGGTGCGGGCGTAGCGCGGGGTGCGGAGTTTGCCGCGGACTTCGGGAGCGGTCCAGGACGCGGCGTGGGTGGCGGTGCGGCGCCCGACCATGACCTCGACCAGGACGCCTACCAGGGCTCTGACTTCGTTGTAAGCCTTCTGCGGTGGCGTGCGGCGCGGGGCCGGCGCCGGTTGGGCCTGGACGGGCAGCACCGCGGGCCGGCGCTCGGCGAGCTCCACCCGGGACAAGGCGCGGGCGAGCGCGCCGGTCGGCGGATCGGGCAGCGGGGTCGGACAGGCCATGACCACGCCTGCCCGCACGACCGAAAGCAGCAATCCGGGACGGGGCTCGCGGCCGCTGCCAGACAGGGGGCGCCACACTTTGCCGTACTCCGACGACCAGGCATCGACCGCCCACGGCACGCTCCGGCCGTCCCCCGGTTCCTCAGGCAGCTCGTCGCCGAGCCCGACTGGCCAGTCGTTGTAGGGGGCGAACACCCCCGGGTCGATCTCCACCTCGGCGACCGCGTCCACCCACACCGCGATGCCCGGGAAGTCTGGCCTGTTATCATGCCGCCACCGCGCGGCGACCTCGGCCGTCCCGACCGCCCGAACCGGCACCACGATCTACCGCCTCCCCCGTCACCCGAGAACTGAGGCTCCAGCAGATCACAGGGGTATGCGAAACGGCTGACTTCCCGGGGAAAGTCAGCCGTTCGGCCCAGCTGGTTCGCCGGTGTCGCCTCCGCGTCAGCGCTTCTTCCGCTTACCGGAGGAGCGGCGGCGCGGGGTCTCGTCCTCGGCCGGCGCCTGGTCGACCTGGGCGTCGGGGTCGCCGTAGTCCACCGCGAAGGGGACCTCGCGCTGCAGGACGCCGCCCTCGCCGTCGACCGTGGGGGCCGTGTAGCTCAGGTGGGCCGGGCGCTGGGGCGCGTCCAGACCCTTGGCGAGCAGCTGCGGGGCACCGGGGATCGCGTCCTGGACCCCGTTCTGGCCGGCGCCCAGGGCGTTCGCGGTGGCGGCGGCCTGAGCCTGCGCCTCCGGGTCCTGGTTCACGGCCTCGACCTCGACCTTGAGGTTGAACAGGTAGCCGACGGACTCCTCCTTGATGGCGTCCATCATGGCGTTGAACATCGCGTAGCCCTCGCGCTGGTACTCGACCAGCGGGTCGCGCTGGGCCATGGCGCGCAGGCCGATGCCCTCCTGCAGGTAGTCCATCTCGTACAGGTGCTCGCGCCACTTGCGGTCCAGGACCGAGAGCACCACGCGGCGCTCCAGCTCGCGGGTGATCTGCTCGCCGAGCTGTTCCTCGCGCTTGTCGTAGCCGCTGCGGATGTCGGCGGTCAGCTCATCGACCAGGATGTCGCGGGTGATCTTGTCGGCACCGTCGGCCGCGTCCTCGATCTCCTCGACGGTCACGGAGATCGGGTACAGCGTCTCCAGCGCCGTCCACAGCTTCTCCAGGTCCCACTCTTCGGAGTAACCCTCGGCGGTCGCGGCGTCCACGTAGCCGGCGATGGTGTCGTCCATCATCAGCCGGACCTGGTCCTCCAGGTCCGCGCCGTCCAGCACCTGGCGGCGCTCTTCGTAGACCACCAGACGCTGGCGGTTCAGGACCTCGTCGTACTTCAGGACGTTCTTGCGGATCTCGAAGTTCTGCTGCTCGATCTGGGTCTGCGCGCTGGCGATCGCCCGGGTCACCATCTTGTGCTCGATCGGCACGTCCTGCGGGACGTTGGCCATCGACAGCACCCGCTCGACCATGCCGGCCTTGAACATGCGCATCAGGTCGTCGCCCAGCGAGAGGTAGAACCGGGTCTCGCCGGGGTCGCCCTGGCGGCCGGCGCGACCGCGCAGCTGGTTGTCGATGCGGCGGGACTCGTGGCGCTCGGTGCCCAGCACGTACAGCCCGCCGAGCTCCTGGACCTCGTCGTGCTCGGCCTTCACCTTGCGCTTGGCGTCCTCCAGCGCGGCCGGCAGCGAGGCCGTCCACTCATCCGGATTCTCCTCCGGGCTCAGGTTGCGCTGCCGCAGCGTGGCGTCGGCCAGGTCGTCCGGGTTGCCGCCGAGCTGGATGTCGGTACCGCGGCCGGCCATGTTGGTGGCCACGGTGACCGCGCCCTTACGCCCGGCCTGGGCCACGATCGCCGCCTCGCGCTCGTGGTACTTGGCGTTGAGCACCTCGTGCGGGACGCCGCGCTTGCGGAGCATGCTGGAGAGCCGCTCGGACTTCTCCACCGAGGTCGTGCCGACCAGGATCGGCTGGCCGAGGGCGCTGCGCTCGGCGATGTCGTCGACGACCGCCTCGAACTTCGCCTCCTCGGAGACGTAGATCAGGTCCTGCTGGTCCTTGCGGACCAGCGGCTTGTTCGTCGGGATCGGCACCACGCCCAGCTTGTAGATCTGCTGGAACTCCGCGGCCTCGGTCATCGCGGTACCGGTCATGCCGGCCAGCTTGTCGTAGAGCCGGAAGTAGTTCTGCAGCGTGATCGTGGCGAGCGTCTGGTTCTCGTCCTTGATCTCGACGCCTTCCTTGGCCTCGATCGCCTGGTGCATGCCCTCGTTGTAGCGGCGGCCGGCCAGGATACGGCCGGTGTGCTCGTCGACGATCATGACTTCGCCGTTCATCACGACGTAGTCCTTGTCCTTCTTGAACAACTCCTTGGCCTTGATGGCGTTGTTCAGGTAGCCGACCAGCGGGGTGTTCACCGACTCGTAGAGGTTGTCGATGCCGAGCAGGTCCTCGACCCGCTCCACGCCGCGCTCCAGGATGCCGACGGTGCGCTTCTTCTCGTCGACCTCGTAGTCGACGTCGGGCGCCAGGCGCTCGAGGATCTTGGCGAAGTCGGTGTACCACTTGGTGGCCTGGTCCGCCGGACCGGAGATGATCAGCGGCGTGCGGGCCTCGTCGATGAGGATCGAGTCGACCTCGTCGACGCAGGCGAAGAAGTGGCCGCGCTGCACCATCTCGTCGCGCGACCACGCCATGTTGTCGCGCAGGTAGTCGAAGCCGAACTCGTTGTTGGTGCCGTAGGTGATGTCGCAGTTGTACTGCTCGCGGCGCTCGGCCGGCGTCATGTTCGCCAGGATCACGCCGACGTTCAGGCCCAGGAACCGGTGCACCCGGCCCATCCACGACGAGTCGCGCTCGGCCAGGTAGTCGTTGGTGGTGACGATGTGCACGCCCTTGCCGGCCAACGCGTTCAGGTACGCCGGCAGCGTGCCGACCAGCGTCTTGCCCTCGCCGGTGCGCATCTCCGCGATGTTGCCCAGGTGCAGGGCGGCACCGCCCATCAGCTGGACGCGGTAGTGCGTCTGGCCAAGGGTGCGGGTGGCCGCCTCGCGGACCACCGCGAAGGCCTCCGGCATCAGGTCGTCCAGGGTCTCGCCCTCTTCCAGGCGGGCCCGGAAATCGTCGGTCTGAGCGCGCAGTTCGTCGTCGCTCATCTGGACGTAATCGTCCTTGATCTCCTCGATGAGGTCGGCGATGGCCTCCAGGCGGCGCAGGATCTTCCCCTCGCCGGCCCGCAAGACCCTGTCCATCAGACGCGCCACGGCAGACAACTCCTCGATTACGGGCTCGGGCAGACAGGGATGTGCCCCGCCTTTTCCAACATGTTATGCGACGGCCGGTGCTCCAAGGGAAGAGCACGGCGTACCGATCATCGGCATATTGCCTGGAGATCACGGATCCGGCTCGCCTACGGTGGGGCGATGGACACACCGGAAACGCGCGAGCGCCTTGAGCCGGTTCCCGTACCGGATCACATTCTCGCTGCTCCGCCGCTGCCCCAGGGGCCTTTGCAGACCGCCCGGCTGTTGCTGCGGCCCTGGCGGGAGGCGGAGATCCCGGACGTGTTCAGGATCTGCCAGGACCCGGAAGTCCAACGCTGGACCACGGTGCCCACCCCTTATCGGATGAAGGACGCGGAGTGGTTCGTGCGCGATCACACACCGCGCGGCTTCCACACCGGGGACGAGGCGACGTTCGGCGTGTTCGTCCAGGGCACCGGCGAGACGGCCGGGGCGATCGGGCTCGGTGCGATCACCCGGTCCACCGCGGCCTGCGGGGTACGCACCGCCGAACTCGGCTACTGGGCCAACCCCGAGACGCGCGGTCGCGGATACATCACGGAGGGTGTGCGCGAGGTGGTGCGCTGGGGGTTCGAGGTGGCGCGGCTCGGGCGGATCACGTGGCAGGCCTTCGACGGGAACGTGCCGTCGCGCCGGGTGATCGAGAAGGTGGGGTTCACGATCATCGGGCGGCAGCGCGGATCGCATGAGCACCGCGGGGTGGTCCGGGACATGTGGCTGGCCGACATCCTGCCCGGGGAACTGCGATAGACCTCTCCCCCGCCGCTCTGGGCGGTTGAACAGCCGCCCCCGCGGATCGTCGCCGGTCACGCGGACTTGTCGGCGCCGACCGCTAGCGTGGCGAGGGTGACGTCCGCTACCGCACCCGCACCGCGCGCCGAACTGTCCGCCGCCGAGGCCCGCCGCCTGGCCCTGCACGCGCAGGGGATGATCGGCGCGCCGGATCGGCGCAGCGGGGTCGAGGGCGTGCTGCGCGACCTCGGGGAAGTGCAGCTGGACACCATCAGTGTGCTGGCCCGCTCGCACGAGCTGGTGCCGTACGCGCGCCTCGGCGCGGTCGGACGCGAGGCCGTGGAGAAGGCGTACTGGAACCACGAGCCGCACGGGGCCTCGACCTTCGAGTACTGGGCCCACGCCGCCTGCATCCTGCCGGTCGAGCAGTGGCCGACGTTCGCCTACCGCCGCGCCCACTTCCGCGACCGGGCCAGCGGCGGCTGGGGCATGCCGACCACGCGCGAGGCCGAGGCACTGGTGCTGGGCAAGCTGCGGGACGAGGGGCCGTGCATGACCTCGGATTTCGGCGGGGCGCGCAAGAGCGCGGAGTGGTGGGACTGGTCGGACACCAAAGTCGCGGTCGAGAAGCTGCTGGCGACCGGGGACGTGGTCTGCGTCGAGCGGCGCGGCTGGCGGCGGGTGTACGACCTGCCGGAGCGCGCGCTGCCCAAGAACGTGCTGGACGCGGCCGAGCCGACCCGCGAGGAGTCGCACATCAGCCTGCTGGCCCTGGCCGGACGCCGGCTCGGGGTCGGCACCATAGGAGACCTCGCCGACTACTACCGGCTGAAGATCCCCGATGCCAAGCCCCTGATGGACCAGACCGGCCTGGTCCCGGTGACCGTGCGCGGCTGGACCCAGCCGGCCTGGGCCGACCCCGCGGCGCTGGAACTCCTGGCCGCCGGCGGCCCACGAGGCCGACACCGGACCACCCTGCTGTCCCCCTTCGACTCGCTGATCTGGGAACGCGACCGCATGGAGCGGATCTTCGGCATGGTGCACCGCATCGAGGCCTACACCCCGGCCGCGAAGCGGGTCCACGGATACTTCGCGATGCCGCTGCTGGCCGGCGGCAAACTCCTCGGGCGCGTGGACCCCAAGCGCGAGGGGAAGACGCTGGTCGCCCGGAAGGTATCGCTGGCAACGGCGGCCGCGGTGCAGCCGATGGCCGAGGCGCTGCGGGAGGCGGCGACCTGGGTGGGATGCGAGAGCGTCGCGGTGGAGCAGGTGACGCCGGTGGAACTGGCTGAGCCGCTGCGAGCTTCGCTCGGCTGAGCCCTGATTCAGAGCCAATCAGTGCTGATACTCACGCCAGCTTCAGCACACCCGAAACCCGGCGCGCTATCGCCACAGCGCCTGTGGCGGCGCGCCGAACCACCCGGCCAGTACCTCGGCATCGTCGGTTCGCAGGCCGGCGCGCCAGTCGACGAGTTCCAGTCCGCGCGCCCGTAGCAGGGTGCCGAAGGCGGTGGCGGTCTGGGCGCTGCCGATGCCGGTGCGGTGGAGGGCGGCCACCGTGATGCGGCTCGCGGTGTCGACCAGGCCGTAGACGTGGACGCCGTCGGCGACCGACAGGGCGTAGCCGCCCTGGACCACGCCGCGGCCCTCGATGCCGACCGGGCGGACGAAGTGGGTGGTGGTGCCCAGGCCCGCCGCCAGGTCCTCGACCGTGAAGGTGACGCCGGCCAGTGGTTCGGCCGGGGTGGTGCGCAAATGGAGTTCGGTGAAGCCGGGGCCGGAGCGGAATTCGGTCTGGATGCGGCGGATCGCCTTCAGGTTCTCGGTGACCGCGTCCGCGCCGGAGGGGGCGACCAATTCCACGTCACGCCACAGGTCGTCCTTGATCAGCAGGACCGAGCGGCCGTCGAGCGGGCCGGCGATGTCCGGGAGGCGGTCGCTGATGCTGGACATGCTGAAGTGGATGTCGCGGGCCGGCAGCATCTCCACCCGCGGCTCCTGCTCGACCCGGCGCAGGGTGAGCTCCAGCTCGCCGATCAGCTCGTACTCCTCGCGGAAGGCCGGTTCGGCGCGGACCACGCGCCAGACGTGGTCCGCGGCCTCGAGCAGCTGCGTGCCGTCGAACGTCGGGGGCAGTTCCCGGGAGGGCACCACCGTGCGCGCTATCACCCCGCCGTCCGCGGCGTCCCGCAGCGTCACGGATATGTCCATGGTCCCGAACCTACGCGGGGAACGTCCTGCGATGTCAAGCTGCGTACCTTAGGTGATCTCAAGTAGTTTCTCGCGCACCGCGTAGACCACGGCTTCCATGCGCGAGTGCAGGTTCAGCTTCTCCAGGATGTTGCGGACGTGGTTCTTCACCGTGTTCTCGGTGATGAACAGCTCCTTGGCGATCTCCCGGTTGTTGCGCCCGGTGGCCACCAGTTTGAGGACTTCCATCTCCCGGTCGGTGAGCTTCGGCCCCGTGGGGGCGGCCGGGGCCGGCTCGGGGCCGGCGTCCGCGCCGCGGGCCAGGGCCGCGAAGCCGGTCAGCAGCTTCGCCGCCATCGACGGCGTGACCTGCGACTCGCCCCGCTGGACGGCGCGCAGCGCGTCCGGGATGGTGTGCGGCAACACGCTCTTGAGCAGGTAGCCGGACGCCCCGGACTTCACCGCCTCGTAGAGATCGCTCTCCTCGTCGCTGGAGGTCAGCATGATGACCTTGACGTCCGGGACCGAGCGCTTGATCGCCGCACACGCCGCCAGACCGTCGGTGTCGGGCATCCGGACGTCCAGGATCACCACGTCCGGGGTCAGCTCCTCGGCCTTGTGCACGGCCTCGGCGCCGTCCGACGCCTCGCCGACCACCTCGATGTCATCCTCGGTATCGAGGACGACGGCCAAGCCTCGGCGCAGGAGAGTGTGGTCGTCGGCTATGAGGACTCTTATGGCTTCCGACACAGAACCATGATGACACCTCAAGTGGACAACGAACATTACCCATCTGGGTGATCGTTGAACCTGCCGGACACTCGCGGAGCCGGGGCGACCGGCTCCGCGAAGGAGTCCTCTGAGATCAGAGCCCTGCCAGGGGCGTGCCGAGGCGGGAAAACCCCGACAATCAGTGCCGCGCGCCGGCCATCCGGTCCGAGGGCGACGAGCCGTTGATCATCGGCTCGGTCATCTCCTCGCCGGGTTCCAGCCGGATCACGCCGTAGTCGTACGCGCGCCGCCGGTACACCACCGCCGGCAGGCTGGAGTCCTTGTCCACGTAGAGGTAGAAGTCGTGGCCGACCAGTTCCATCTCGTACAGCGCCTGGTCCAGCGTCATCGGGGCCGCGGTGTGGGTCTTCTCGCGCACCACCATCGGGCCGTCGTTCGAGGGGCCGGACATGCCGTACGGCTCCAGGTCCACCTCGGGGTTGTCGCCGGCGGCGCCGTCGGCCGTCAGCAACGGCTCGGTGCCCGGCGGCAGGTCCGCCATCGGCGGGAGGTGCTTGATGGACTCGGCGATCGCCTTGCGGTTGCGGTGGATTTTGCGCCGGTCCTTGACCTTGCGCAGCTGCGTCTGGAGCTTGGCCGCGGCCAGATCGAGTGCCGAATACGGGTCGCCGGCACAGGCCTCGGCCCGGATCACCGGGGCCCGGGGGCAGTCCAGCGTCAGCTCGATCCGGTCCTTCTGCTCCGCCTGCCGGGGGTTCTTCTCCTCACCCAGCACGACGGTGAGGCTGATGGCCTTGCCATCCATCTCCTCGACCTTGGCCAACTTCTCCATCACGTGCCGACGGAACCTGTCGGTCACCTCGTGGTGGCGGCTCTTGACGACGATGTCCACGCGCGTTCTCCCATCTCGCGTTCGATCTCGGCCGGGCTCACGGCTCCGGCATTCGGCGTCGGGTGAAATCTGGACCAGCGGCGCCTCCGCGAAGTGATCGGGGACTGCTCTTGTATTGATCGATTCCTGTGTGGATCGATGCTTGTGGATGGGTTGCCCTGTGCCTGGGGACCGCTTGTCGGTCCGCCCTTGTAGATCTCCAACGTACGCCCGGTCCACTTGGTGCCCGATATCCCGAGTGGAGAAAGTTACGCCCGGGGCCGGAACCGACTGGAACCGTCGGGGATACGGCCGGGACGTGAGATGTGCCGGGAGGAAAAGGCCGTCCGAGGATGGCGGATGATGGCGGGCCGCCTGCTACCGGTGGCCGAGTATTTGCGTGATGATGCGCATCGTGCCTGCTCACTCTCGCGGGCCAGTGCCTATGGCTGAAAGCTAGCCCCGGTTCGCGCCCGACGGAAGGGGCCGGAGGCGGCGTTGGACCGTTCGAGTGATCGGAACGGTGTTCGACCGGGGTTTGTGTGCGGTTTCGTGGTGATTCCTCGGCAGTTCACGCAGTGAGACGGATCGCGGACCGGTCAGGCACGTACCCGGGCCGCGGCGATCGTCGCCGCCCCGAGCACCGGGACCCCGACCACCCGCAACGCCCGCGCCGCCTCGGCCAGACTGGCGCCGCTGGTGCTGATGTCGTCGACCAGGACCACACTGGAAGCGGCGACGGCGGAAATACGACGCGCCCGCAAAGCTCCCGACAGGTTTTGCCGGCGCTGATCGTGGGACAGCCCGGCCTGGTCCTCGACGGCGCGGGCGTGACACAGCGCGGGCACCGCGTGGACCGGGACTCCGACCTCGCGCAGCGTCCGGGCCGCGGTCCTGGCCAGCCGGGCCGTGGTGTCCGCGCCGCGCTCGCGCACCGCTTTGCGCTGAGACGGCATCGGGACCAGGGCGACCCGCCGGTCGGCCCGACCCCCGCCGGCCGCGGGGAACGTGTGCGCGTCGTCGAGAGTCTGCGCGACGGCCCGCGCGAGCGCCCGACCCAGCACCCGGCGCAGATCGGTGCGGCCGCGTTCCTTGTAGCCGATGAGCATCGTCCGTACCGGATCCTCGTACCGGGACACCGCGTGTGTGCGCGGCGTACCGGGGACGGCCGCCAGCGTGCGCCACGGTCCGCCATCGGCCAACAGGTCGTCACAGCCCGGGCACAGCGGCTCTCCGGAGGGTTGCGGACGCCCGCAGCCGCCGCAGTCGCGCTCGGCGGCCAGGTCCAGCAGGGCGGCCCAGAGCGGGCGGACGAGCGGCATCGGACCCCCGGGTCGTGCGTGATCGGAACGTGGCGGAATTATCCGCTATGCCCGATCCCCGGCGCCACCGGAGGCCGCCGCGACCTCCGCGTGATCAGCTCGGGAGCTGCGTCGCCGTCACCGGGCTCCACCCGAGTTCCTGGAAGCTGTCCGAACCGCCGCTCCGCTTGAAGTACGAATACCAGGAGTTCGGGTCCGTGGGCCCGGGCGCGTCGCTGAACGTCCACATCGCCGAGCCGCGCCCGTTGTTGTTGTTGCCGATCGCCGCGCCGACCCGCTGGGTGACGGGCTGGGCGTCTTCGGGGTCGAGGATCGTCGAGTCCTGCGAACCGTCCAGGTACACCTTGTAGAGCTTCTGCGTGCTCGAGTTGGTCTGCACACCCAGCAGCACCACGGTGCGGCCGTCGGCCCAGGAGGCGTCGAAGACGGTCTGCAGGGCGTCCGAATCCCCGGGGAGGTCCCCGGTCTGCGAGGAACCCTGAAGGAGCTGGAACTCGGTGGCGTTGTCCAGGCTCGGCAGGTCGGCGGAGCGGTCGATGGTCACCATCATCGCCGGCTGCGGGCTGCTCGCGGCCGCCGGGTTGGGGGCGTTCTGCCCGCTCACCACGACCGCGCGCAGGCCGTCCGGCGAGGGCTTGAAACGGACCACGTGCTGACCGGGAACGAGCACCGGCTGCGGCGAGTCCCCGGGGGCCTGCACCCGGTACAGGTTGTCGTCGTCGACCACCCACAGCGATCCGTCGAGCGGGTCCCACTCCAGGTCGGTCACCTTCGCCGGGTCGACGGCGTCGTACCAGACCCGCTGGTCGGTGGTCTTGTCGTCGAGCACCACGACGTCGCCGTTCGTCTCGACCACCGCCACGTCGGTCGTGGCCTTCGGATCCTTGATGTCCGAGGAGTCGGGGGCCACCTTCACCGCGATCGGCGAGTTCTTCTGCGGGTTCACGCCGGCCATGGCGACCACCGACTGCGGCTTCGCGCCGTTGGTCGGGCAGGCGGCCGTCGCGTTGGAGGCAGGGGAGAGCGTCCGGTAGACGATCGAGGCGACCGCGCCGTTCTGGCCCTCCGGGCACAGCCAGTACACCGTCGGCGAGGGTGTCTGCGCCTGGACGACGGTCTCCGGCTTGCAGGTACTGCCACAGCCGGCGTAGGTGACGCGCAGCTGGGTCAGCGGGGTCGCGGAGAGCAGTTGCTGGGTCTCCGAGGCGTTCTGGAAGGTCAGGTAGAGGGCCCGCTGCACGTCGGTGATGTCCGGCATGCCGCCGTGCGGGACCGCGAGGGTCACCGTGGCCACACCGTCGGGGTCGAGGGTGACCGGGCTCGCCAGGCTCAGCAGCGAGTTCTGGCCGGGGTACCGGCCCTGCAGGACCGCGCGCGCCAGCGCGTCATAGGTGTAGTCGACCTTGCCGGAGGCCTGGGTCAGATACACCTGGTCCATCTGCTCGGCCGTCTGGTCGTGCGTGGGCAGGTAGACCGGCAGCGCCGACTGGTAGGTCTGATAGGCCCGCTTGAACGCGTCGGCGCTGATCATCCGGGAGTCCGGCGCCGATTCGATCCGCCAGCCGGTGGTGGCGCCGAAGTACTTCACGGTGAAGGTCTGGGTGACCGACCCCGTCTGGTACTTGAAGAAGCCGAACGGGTCGATCTGGGCGTACTGGGTGCCGGTCACGCTGACCGTCTGTTCCGCACCGACGGCCGGGGTCGCGGTGGCGGCCGCCGCCGGATGCACGCCGTGGTCGGGATCGGGCGGCGGATCGGGGACCGCACCCTGGTAGTTGACGATCTTCGTCGTGGTGACCCAGCCCCGGGTGGAGCCCGGAGGCACCATCTGGTTGCGGGCCTCGGGGGTCAAGAACTCCTGGGCGACGCTGAAGGTGGGGTCCTGCTGGTCACCGGTCAGCGCCTGCAGGAAGCTGTTCACCAGCTGTTCCGGCGTCATCCCGGGCGTGGGTTCGCGGGCCAGGATGACGACGTTGTTGCGGCTCTGGTTCAGCGGCGCCGAGCGGACCTCGCCCTTGGACGGCGGCCCGGCGCACGCCGCGGTCCCGGCCGCGGCGGCCAGGGCCAGCAGGCCGGCGGCCCAGCGGGCCATCCGGTTCGGCGCGGACATCAGCGCTCCCTGAGTCTGTCGGCACCGTGGCCGGTGAGCCCGGTGAGGTCTGGACCGTCATGGCGCGGGGTGACCGCGGCGGCGCCCTCGGCGGCCAGCCGCGCGGCCTCGGCCTGGCGCTTGTGGTGCCGGGAGTCGTCCGGCTCCAGCGGTATCGGCGAGCGCACCAGCTCCAGCCCGGCGGTGCGGGGCAGCGTCAGCCGGAACTGCGAGCCGCCGCCGGGCTCGCCCCAGGCCTGCAGCCAGCCGTGGTGCAGGTGCGCGTCCTCCAACGAGATGGCCAGGCCCAGACCGGTGCCGCCGGTGGTGCGGGCCCGGGCCGGGTCGGCGCGCCAGAACCGGCCGAACACCAGCGAGGACTCGCCGGGCTTGAGGCCCACGCCGTAGTCGCGCACCGCGACCGCGACCGCGTCGCCGGCCGCCGCGACCTTGATCACCACCGGCCGGCCCTCGCTGTGCTCTATGGAGTTGACCACCAGGTTGCGCAGGATCCGCTCGATGCGGCGCGGGTCGATCTCGGCCACGCACGGCGTGTCCGGGGCCACTATCCGCACGTCCGAGCCCTTGCGCTCAGCCAGCACCGCGCTGCTGTCGACCACCCGGTGGACCAGCAGCCGCAGGTCCACCGGCTCGGCGTCCAGCACCGCGGCCCCGGCGTCGAACCGGCTGATCTCCAGCAGGTCGCCGAGCAGTTCCTCGAACCGGTCCAGCTGGGTCTGGAGCAGTTCGGCCGAGCGCGCCGTGGGGCCGCTGAAGTCCTCGCGGGCGTCGTGCAGGACGTCAGCGGCCATCCGGACCGTGGTCAGCGGGGTGCGCAACTCGTGCGAGACGTCAGAGACAAACCGGCGCTGGACCCGCGAGAGCTCTTCCAGCTTGCGGATCTGCCGCTGCAGGTTGCCGGCCATGGTGTTGAACGCGGTCGCCAGCCGGGCCAGATCGTCCTCGCCGCGCACCCGCATCCGCTCGTCGAACCGGCCGTCGGCCAGCCGCTCGGCGATCCCGGCGGCCTGCCGGACCGGGGTGACCACCAGGCGGGTGACGAACCAGGCCACCCCGGCCAGGGCCAGCACCAGCACCGCGCCGGCGATCGCGATCATCTCGTTGTCGAAGCTGAGCGCCTGGCTCTCGGTGGTGAACGGGAACGCGTAGTAGAGCTGGACCGTGCCGCTGCTGCCGCCGCCGTTCTGCTGCGGCAGCTGGAACTGCGCGCCGTAGAGCAGGCCGGGGGTCCGGTGGTCGATCACCTCGGCGCCGGACGGGGCGTCGGACAGGGCGGTCACGTCGTTGCCGGCCGTCTGCACCCCGTATTCCAGCTCGGTGGTCTGGAACTTGACCGCGAACGTCGGGGAGCCGTAGTCCATCAGCTGGGTCCGCAGACTCGGCGAAATGCTCTGATGCTGGATGCCGCCGCAGGTGTAGCCGGCGACCGGTACCGACGGGACGTCCGACATCAGCATCACCTGGTAGGTGTCGCTGTTGGACCCGCTGCACAGGTTCCGGACCATGTCGTACAGGCTGCTGACCCAGGCCGCCCCGCTGCCGTCGCGCTGGACCGGGGTACCGCTCGCGGCGCCCTGGCGGAAGGTCTCGGCGTCCAAGGCGATGGAGGCGGCGGCCTCGTTGAACCCGCTGCTGGCCATGGCGACCGACGAGCTCTCCTTGGCGTGGACCAGACCGTCGCGGATCTTGCTGTTCAGCACCCAGCCCAGGGCGAAGGCGATGACGAAGGACAGCAGCAGGGTCAGCGACACCACGCGCAACTGCAGCGAGCCGCGCCAGGTCCCGGGCAGTTCCAGGACGGCGCGGCCGAACCGCCGGGCACCGCCCGTGAACTTCGAGACCCGCATTTACATCCTCGTTTAAGCCGGACCGGCCTTGTAACCGACTCCGCGCACCGTGACCACGATCTCCGGGTTCTCCGGGTCGACCTCGATCTTGCTGCGCAGCCGCTGCACGTGCACGTTCACCAGCCGGGTGTCCGCGGCGTGCCGGTAGCCCCAGACCTGCTCCAGCAGCACCTCGCGGGTGAACACCTGCCAGGGCTTGCGGGCCAGCGCGACCAGCAGGTCGAACTCCAGCGGGGTGAGCGGGATCTGCCGGCCGTCGCGCTTGACCGAGTGCCCGGCCACGTCGATCGACAGGTCGCCGATGGCCAGCGTCTCCGGCTTGGGCTCGTCGGCCCGGCGCAGCCGGGCCCGGACCCGCGCCACCAGCTCCTTGACCTTGAACGGCTTGATCACGTAGTCGTCGGCGCCGGACTCCAGCCCGACCACCACGTCCACGGTGTCGCTCTTGGCGGTGAGCATGATGATCGGCACCCCGGACTCGCCGCGGATCAGCCGGCACACATCGATGCCGTCCCGACCGGGCAACATCAAGTCCAGCAGCACCAGATCCGGCTTGAAGTCGCGGAACACCTGCAGGGCCCGGTCACCATCGGCGACGGACGTGGTCTCGAAACCCTCTCCGCGCAGGGCGATGCCCAGCATCTCGGACAGGGCTATGTCATCGTCGACGATGAGGACACGACCTTTCATGCGGACTATCGTCGCATTACTTTCTGCTTTTGGTGAATCCCCGGTGCCACTGAGAAGGATCACGGGTGTTGGTGCGGGGGTGGCGCCGTCCTCCACGATCCCTGCATGCTGGGGTGCACACTCCCGGCGACGAGCCGGTCCGCGCCCCAGGAAGAAGCGTCCCCGCAGACCATGAGCCAGCCCACAGGGCCCGCGTCGCCCGCCGGAGTAGTCCCGCTGCGCCCTTTGCAAGCCGGGGAAATCCTCGACGGCGCGGTGACCGCTATGCGCGCCCATCCCGGCGTCATGCTCGGGCTGTCCGCACTCGTGGTCACGCTGGGACAGGTCGTCGCGATCCCGCTGGACTATGTGTATCTGCGATTCCTGGCCGGACTGGTCGACGACAACACCACGCTGGGCAGCGGGAACGGGATCAACGATCTGGCGCTGCTGCGGCCCGGTGTCCTGCTGAACGCGCTCGTCGTCTCGCTGCTGGTCGGGCTGCTGACCACCGCGGTGTCCCGGGCGGCATTGGGCCGGCCGGTGACGCTGGCCGAGGTATGGCGGCTGACCCGGCCGCGGCTGCTCCGGCTGGTCGGGCTGGCGCTGGTGATCTTCATCGTCCTGTTCGGGGCGCTGGCCCTCGGGATGGTCCCCGGGCTGCTGCTGGCCGCCGCCGGAAGCCAGGCCGCCGGCCTGGTGCTGCTGGTCGGGATCGGTGCCGGGGCCGCGCTGGCCGTCAACCGCTGGGTGGCGTGGTCGCTGGCCGCGGCCGCGCTGGTGCTGGAGGACCAGCCGGTGCGGCGGGCGCTGAAGCGGTCCTCCACGCTGGTCAGCGGCGGCTGGTGGCGGGTCCTGGGGATCTCGCTGCTGGCGCTGCTGGTGTCCGAGGTGGTGGCGGGGGTGCTGTCGGTGGTCCAGCAGGCGGTCATGGGCTCGAACCTGAGCCCGGTCGCCGACAACGGGGACGGCACGTTCTCCGGACACCACGTGTCCTTGCTGTACGTGTTCCTCGGGGCGTTGTTCTCGGCGGCGGTGCAGTCGGTGGTCTCGCCGTTCGCGGCGTCAGTGATGGCTTTGCAGTATCTGGACCGGCGGATGCGGCGCGAGGGCTGGGACATCCAGCTGGCGCTGAATGCGCGGCGGCAACGGGATGGGTCGGCGACTACCGGTGCCGGCGGGCCGGAGCCGGGGAACGGCCCGACCGCGTGACGGATCCGGGGTCCCCGGTTACGCCGCCGCCCGGCGTGCCGATCACCGTGGGCCGGGACGAGGCCCGCCGCGCTGCCGCGGACGAGCTGGCCAAGCCGGTCTACGCGCACGCCAGGCCCTCGCTCACCCGGCGGGCCCTGGACTGGATCGGGCACGAGCTGAGCACCCTGTGGCACAAGGCGTTCGGCACCGGGGCCGGGAGCGAGCGCGATGGCTGGACGGCCGTGCTGATCGTTCTGGTGCTGGTCGGGGTGACGCTGCTGGTGATCCGGAAGCGCTACGGGCCGGTCCGGCGGCAGGTCGCGGCCGATCGGGCGCTGTTCGACGCGGAAGCCCCGCTGGACGCGGCCGGGTACCGGCGGGCCGCCGAGGAGCACGCGGCCGGCGGGCGGTGGGCCGAGGCGGTGCGGGCCCGGCTGCGGGCGGTGATCGCGGCGCTGGAGGAACGAGCCGTGCTGGATCCCCGGCCGGGGCGGACCGCCGACGTGGCGGCGCGGGAGGCCGGGGCGCTGCTGCCGGACCAGGCGCCGGCGCTGCTCGGCGCGGCGCAGGTATTCGACGACATTTGGTACGGGCAGGCGGCGGCCGGGCCGGACGACTATCGGCGGCTGGTGGCCGTGGACGAGGCGGTCGCGGCGGCGCGGGTGCGGGTCGGCGGCTCGGTCGGCGGCTCGGCCGGTGGTCCCCGATGACGAAGCTGCGGGCCTGGCGCTGGCCGCTGGCCGCCCTCGTCGTGCTGCTGGCCGGGGCGTTCGCGGCGGCCCTGGCCTTCGGCGGCAACGACGGCGGCACCCTGGACCCCGACTCCGCCTCACCGGACGGCGGCCGCGCCCTGGCCACGCTGCTGCGGGACCGGGGCGTCACGGTCACGCCGGTGCGGACCACCGCGGACGTGCTGACCACCGTGCAGGCCGCGCGGAGCGGGGCGACGCTGCTGGTCACCGACCCGGGGCTGCTGACCCGGTTCCAGCTGGACACCGTGGCGGCGACGCCGGTGGCGCGGCTCGTGGTGGTGCAGCCGGACCCGGAGTCGACGGAGTTGCTGACCACCGAGGCCGCGCTGGTGTCCCCGTCGCCCGAGGGCGCGAAGCTGGTCGATCCCGGGTGCCCGGACGCCGACGCGAGGGCCGCCGGCAACGCCGACATCGGCGACGGCGAGGTCTTCAGCGGCGTCCCCACCGGCTGCTACCCGCTGGCCGGCGGCGACGCGCTGGTGACGACCGCCGGGCCGGCGTCGAACGACACGGTGCTGGTCGGCAGCCGCACCCCGTTCCGCAACGACGGGCTCGCCGACCACGGCAACGCGGCCCTGGCGCTGCGGCTGCTCGGCAAGCACCCGACGGTCGTGTGGTACCTGCCGGACGAAGCGGACCCGGCGGCGGCGTCCGGGCAGAAGAGCTTCACCGACGTGCTGCCGGCCGGCTGGCGCTGGGGCGCCCTGACGATGGTGCTGGCGATCGGCCTGCTGGCCCTGTGGCAGGCCCGGCGCCTCGGCCCGGTCGTCAGCGAGCGGATGCCGGTGGCGGTGCGCGCGGCGGAGACGGTGGAAGGACGTGCACGGCTCTACGAGCGCGGCCGAGTGACGGACCGCGCCGCCGGGGCCCTGCGCGAGGCCACGAGAGCCCGGCTGGCGGCCCGGCTCGGGCTGCCGCGGATGGCGGCGGCCGGGGACGTCGCGGCGGCGATCGCGGCCCGCGGCGGGCCCCCGACGGCCGACGCGCTGGCGGTACTGGCGGGTCCGGTGCCCGCCGACGACGCGGGGCTGGTGGGATTGGCTTCGGCGCTGGACCGGCTGGAAGCCGAGGTCGGGCGGCTGTGATGAGACGGGAGAGTGGGATGGCGCAGCAGGGCTCGGACGGTGGTGCGGGTGCGGGTGATGATTTGGGCGCCGGCCTGGCGGTCGATGGGCTGAGGGACGGCTCGGCGGTCGGCGGGCAAGCGGCCGGTAGTCGGGCAGTCGGCGGCCCGGCAGTCAGCAGCCCGGCGGGATCCGGCGACGACGGCTCGGCTGGCGGATCCGACATCGCCAGCCCGGCGACCGGCTCCCCCATCGACCCGGCGACCGCCCGCACCGCGCTCCTGGCCGTCCGCACCGAGGTCGCCAAGGCCGTGGTCGGCCAGGACTCCGCGGTCACCGGCCTGGTGATCGCGCTGCTCTCCGGCGGCCACGTGCTCTTGGAAGGCGTCCCGGGCGTCGCGAAGACCCTGCTGGTGCGCTCGCTGGCGGCCGCGCTGGCGCTGGACTCCAAGCGCGTGCAGTTCACCCCGGACCTGATGCCCGGCGACGTGACCGGCTCAGCGGTCTTCGACAGCCGCACCGCCGAGTTCTCCTTCCGCGAGGGTCCGGTGTTCACCAACCTGCTGCTGGCCGACGAGATCAACCGCACGCCGCCGAAGACACAGGCCTCGCTGCTGGAGGCGATGGAGGAGCGGCAGGTCACCGTGGACGGCCGGCCCCGGCCGCTGCCCGAGGTGTTCCTGGTCGCCGCGACGCAGAACCCGGTCGAGTTCGAAGGCACGTACCCGCTGCCGGAGGCCCAGCTGGACCGGTTCCTGCTGAAGCTGGTGCTGCCGGTGCCCGGCCGCGACGAGGAGATCGGGATCCTGGAGCGGCACGCGAGCGGTTTCGACCCGCGCGACCTGGACGCCGCCGGCATCCGGCCGGTCGCGGGCCGGGCCGAGCTGGCCGCCGCCCGCGCCGCCGCGCGTCAGGTCACTGTCAGCCGCGACGTGCTGGGCTACATCGCCGACCTGGCGCGGGCCACGCGCGTCTCGCCGTCGCTGGCGCTGGGCGTCTCGCCGCGTGGCGCGACGGCTTTGCTGAGCACGGCGCGGTCGTGGGCGTGGCTCGCCGGGCGCGGCTACGTCACGCCGGATGACGTGCAGGCGCTGGCGAAGCCGACGCTGCGGCACCGGGTGCGGCTGCGCGCCGAGGCCGAGATGGAGGGCGGGACCGCCGACGGGGTGCTGGACGCCGTGCTGGGCGCGGTTCCGGTGCCTCGGTAGGGCGGGGCGGGTGGTGCGGTGGTGATGATCGTTCGGGTGGCATCAGTGATGTGGGTGCGGGTTCGGATTCAGGTTCGGGCGATGGCTGCGGCGCGGGTGCCGCGGGGCCGGTATCAGGCGTCGGATGTACCGCACGAGGCGCTGTCATGGCCCTGACCTGGCGGGCCGGAGCCCTGGCCGCCCTCGGCGCGGTGTTCGTCGGCTTGGTGCTGCCCTCGTGGATCGGGATCGCGGTGGTCGTGGCGGTCATCGCGGTCGGGGTGGCGGTCGACGTCGTCCTGGCCGGCCCGGTCCGCACGCTCACGTTCGCCCGCAGCGGCGACACGACGGTGCGGCTCGGGGCGACGGCCCGGGTGCGGCTGGTCGTCACCAACCCCTCCGCGCGGCCGGTCCGGGCCCTGATCCGCGACGCGTGGCCGCCCTCGGCCGGGTTGCGGGGAACCGCCGGGTCGCCACCGGCGAACCGGTTGGCCGACCCCACGATCGTGCAGCCCCGCCACGCCGTCACGATCCCGGCCGGAGAGCGTCGGCGCATCGAGTCCGTGCTGGTGCCGACTCGGCGCGGCGACCGGCAGGCCGAGCACGTCAGTGTCCGTTCCTTCGGGCCGCTGGGCCTGGCCGCGCGGCAGCGGACGATGCAGAGCCCGTGGCGCGTCCGCGTCCTCCCGCCGTTCCTGTCCCGCCGCCACCTGCCCTCACGCCTGGCGCGCCTGCGGGAGCTCGACGGCCGCACCTCGCTGCTGGTCCGCGGACAGGGCACGGAGTTCGACTCGCTGCGCGACTACACGATCGGCGACGACATCCGCTCCATCGACTGGCGCGCCACCGCCCGCCGCCACATCGGCGACCACTACGACGTCGTGGTCCGCACCTGGCGCCCCGAGCGCGACCGCTCGATCCTGATCGTCCTGGACACCAGCCGCACCGCCGCCGGCCGCATCGGCACCGAGGACCTGGGCACCGACGGCGTCCGCCTCGACGCGGCCCTGGACGCGGCCCTCCTCCTGACCGCCCTGGCCCTGCGCGCGGGCGACCGCGTAGACCTCCTCGCCTACGACCGCCGCATCCGCACCGCGGTCACCCGAGCCCCCGCCAGCCAAACCCTGGCCCAGGTGACGGACGCCATGGCCACCCTGGAGCCGGAACTGGTCGAACTCGACGCCCGAGGCCTGGTCACCACGGTCCTGAACCGCGCACCCCAGCGCTCCCTGGTGGTCCTCCTGACCAGCCTGGACTCAGCCCCGATGGCCGAAGGCCTCCTCCCGGTCATCAACCGCCTCACCACCCGCCACGAAGTAGTGGTCGCCTCAGTCGCCGACCCCCGCATCGAGCAGATGGCCCAGGGCCGCACCACCGCCACAGCAATCTACGAAGCAGCCTCCGCCGAACGCGCCCGAGCCGAACGCCGGCACGTCGCCGATCTCCTGGCCAAACACCGCGTGAGGGTCGTCGACCAGCCGCCGGCCCTCATCGCCCCGGCACTGGCCGACGCTTACCTGGCGCTGAAGGCAGCCGGGCGGTTGTAGGGCGAGATCGCCGGGCACGCCCGCAAGCTGGTGAGCAGAGCGCAGAGAGCTGCGAACGGAGCAGGCCTCCAGTGAGCTCTCCGGCGACAAGCAAACCGGGATTCCTCCGCGACAGCGAGCTCGCGCCAAGCCTGAAAGTCGAGCACCTGGTCAGCATGGCCCGCACCAGAAACCAGGCCTTGCGAAGACACCCGAAGGTCCAGCGCAAGGTCAGCATGGCCGGCACCGGAAACCAGGCATGCGAACCCGAGCGACACCCTCGGCAGTGCGACAGCAGCCGATCGCCTCGCAGCCGTACCGACCTCGCCGAAAGCGGCGCCACCGCCCAGGCAGCCTCCCAGAGCCGGCCGCGGGATTGGTCGACAGGATCGGCAGCCGACATAGTTCCGGGAAACGCAGTAGGCCCCCGACAGAAACCCGTCGGGGGCCTACTGGCAAATTTAGTCCGGCCGCGTCCTACTCTCCCACCAGGTCCCCCTGGCAGTACCATCGGCGCTGGCGGGCTTAGCTTCCGGGTTCGGAATGGGACCGGGCGTTTCCCCACCG
>NZ_JAAFYZ010000154.1 GCF_018274385.1 Catenulispora pinistramenti
GGCGAGGTCCAGGGGTGGGGACGCCATGGTCGGTCTTCGCTCCTTGCTTCGCTGTGTGCTACGTACCGGGCAAGTAAGGCAACTAGGGCAGGACGAACGTCTCGAAGGCCAGCACCGCCATGCCCAGCGACACCGGGTTGTCGGCGATGCGCGAGGCCGCCAGCGTGACGGCGTCATAGGGCACGGTCAGGGAGAACTCCTTGACCACCGGTTCCACGGCGGCCAGCAGCGGCTCGCCGAACGCCGCGCTGACCCAGCCGCCGACCACCAGCAGTTCGGGGTTGAGCATGTTGACGGCGTTGGCCAGCGCCATGCCCAGCGGCCGGGCGAAGCGTTCCAGGGTGGCGACCGCGACCGGGTCGGCGCGCGCCGCCGCCTCGGCCAGCCGGGCCACGGTCGCGGCCTGATCGCCGGGGACCAGCAGCGGGCTGTCCGGATCGACCTCGGTGAGCAGGTCCAGCAGCGCGGCGGCGCCGATATAGGCCTCGACGCAGCCGCGGCTTCCGCAGTGGCAGGGCCGCCCGTCGGCGACCAGCACCGTGTGGCCCCACTCCCCCGCGCTGTTGGTACGGCCCCGCAACAGCCGTCCCTCGGCCACGACCCCGAGTCCGACGCCGGTACCGAGGTTCACCACGACGCTGTCGTCGTGGTCCCCGGCCTCGCCGAACATCATCTCGGCCAGCGTTATCGCCTTGAGCGGGTTGTCGAGCAGGACCGGCAGGTCGCAGCGCTTCTGGAACAGGGACTTGAACGGCACGCCGTGCCAGCCCCAGTTCGGCGCGTGGATCGAGACCCCGCCCTCGCGGTCCACCTGGCCGGGCAGGCTGACGCCGACCCCGGCCACGTCGGCCGCGCTCACGCCGTCCAGCGCGGCGATGACGCCCTGCACGGTGTCCACGACGTGTCCGACCACGGAGTCCGGGTCGTCGTCGGTCGGCGCCACCGGCAGCTGGAAGTGCCCGACCCGGGTCATCGCCTGATCGAAGATCTCGGCGATGACGTGCGTCTCGGCCAGGTCGACGCCGACCAGGTAGGGCGCCGCGGCCCGCATCCGCAGCCGACTGGCCGGCCGCCCCCCGGCCGCCGACCGCGCACTCTGCGTCTCCTCCAGCAACCCGGCCGCGGTCAACTCACCGATGATCGTGCCGACGGTGGCGACGGACACCCCGAGCTGCGCGGCGACGTCGCCCCGGGTCAGCGTCCGGCCGCCGTAGAAGCTCCGCATCACTTCCACGCGGTTCGCACGGCGCAGATCGCCGGACAGGCGGGGTCGCATCTCGGTGGGCTCCTCATGGTTCTCAAGCATGGTTCTCAAGTACGTGTCGGCCGGGCCGCCGGGCTCGGTGTGGCTTGAGATTACGCAGGCGTGTCGGGTTCGTAAACCCCTTAGCGAAACCGTTATTAAAAGGGTTATCAAATCGAGGCGGGGCCATCGGGCCGCCTCGGGAGCATCGCCCGAGGACGTCCGGGTACCCGGACGGACGGCCTACGAGGTCGGGTCCACCGGTCATGACCGTGCCACGGTCGCGTGCCGGATCCCTCGATAGCCTGTTAGCAAAAAGGGACACTGTTGGGGGGAACGTGAGCGAGGATCCCGAGGACCGGTTCGAGCTGCCACGGAAGTTCCAGCGCGGGGTACTACGCCGGGAACGCTGTGAGCAGGCGGAGATCGACGAACTCGCGGCGGTCGTGGCCTATCCGGACGTGCGGGGGAAGGCGACGTGGCGGACCATCGATCTCATCGTCGCCGAGGAGGGGCCGGCCGCGGCGGTGCGGGCGTTCGCCGCCGTCACCGATGCAGACGTCAGATATGCCCGCTCCAGTTGGGGCCACGGCAGTGTCTACCACAGCCAGATCTCCGATGTTCGCTGGCCGATGATGCTCCGGCTGCTCGATCTGGTGCGCTCGGCCGCCGACGAGGAATACGCCGAGGCAGTCGCGACCGCGGAGAAAATGCGCGCGGAGTACCCGTCGCCCGCGTCCCGGGCCGCTATGTCGGTGCTGGCGCTGGACCGGCCGCAGTGGTGCTCGGCGGACATCGCGGAGTACTCGGCGGACGACGACTTCGACAACTACACCGCCAGGCTGCTGATGCTGGCCACGACCACGCGGGAGCAGGCGCGGGAGCTGGGGCGGCGGATCCGGGACTGGACGTGGGTCAACGACGACCGCCGGGCCGAGGGGACGTTCCTGGCCACCGTCGGTGCCGGGGCTGACGAGTTCCTGGTCGGGTGCTTGGAGCAGTCCCGGTGGCACGCGCTGAACCTGCTGCCGAAGCTGCCGAGCGAGTTGGCTGTCAACACCCTGATCGGCGAGCTGGGACCGAGGGACGCGCAGGCCGCGCTTCTTGAGGCGGCTAAACGGTTTCCGCGCCGGGTGCTACGGCTGTTAGCGGAAGCCGAACCGGCTACGCAGGTCGACTATGTGCTGCGGCTGCATGTCACGGCGCAGCCCGGGATGGCCCGCGGTGAGTTGTCGGCGCTTTCGGCGGCGGGGCGGAAGCGGGTGGAGGCGTTGCTCGGGCCGGCGGGCGACAATGCCCCGATTCTGGTGGCCGCTGCTGCCGATCTGCCGCGCATCCTGGTGACGCCGCCGTGGGAGGATCGCGAGCTGGGCAAGGCTGCGGTCCTGAAGAACCTGCCGGTCCCGACTCCGGTCTTCTGCTGGCCCACACGTGGACACGTGCCCTCGTATGCGATCCCCGAGATCGCGCCTTCCCCGGAAGAGGCAGACGAACAGGGCCGCCTCGTGGCAACGATGGCGGTACGGCTCAACTCGGAATACGACCGGTACGCCGAGTCCGCCCACATCTTCTTCCGCCGCTATCCCGAGGACGCGATACGTCACTTACTCCCCCTTGCTCTCGGCCCGACCGGGCTCGGGCTCCGGAAGGCGCAGGCCGCGGTGCGCTTCGTGGCTCGGCAGGGTTGGGCTGACGTCTTAGCCATCGCCGCTGAGTCCGGCCCCGAGGCGGCACACGCCACTCAGGCGTTGCTGGAACGGCGCGGCCTGGACGCGTTCCCCAAGTCCATGCCGGCGGTGCCGCTGTGGGCGGAGCCGGCTTCGCTGCCGCCGATCCTGCTCGCGGGGCGGAGGTTGGCGTTACCCGCGTCCGCGGTGCGACTGGTGGTGCAGATGCTGACGATCTCCTCACGCCGGGACATCGCTCCGTATGGCGGCGTCGAGATCGTCAAAGAGTCCTGCGATGCCGTTTCGCTCGCCGAATTCGCCTGGGGCCTGTTCGAGAACTGGGCCGGGGCGGGCTACCCGACCAAGAAGCTGGGCTGGGCGTTCGACGTCTTGCAGTGGTTCGGGGACGCGGAGACCGCACGACGGTTGGTGCCGCTGATCCGGGCCTGGCCCGGCGAGGGCGGCTCGGCGCGGGCCGCGGTCGGCATGGACGTCCTGATCGCGATCGGCGGTGACGAGGGGATCCGCGAGGTCTACGACATCTCGCAGCGCTCGCAGTTCGGCGCGCTGCGCGACGACGCCGCCGCGCGGATCGCCATTGTGGCCACGGCGCGGGGGCTGAGCGCGGACCAGTTGGAGGACCGGCTGGTGTTGGACCTGGGCGCGGGCAGGGGTGCCGGCGGCTGCACGTTGCCGTTGGACTACGGACCGCGCCGGTTCACCGTCGGATTCGACGAGTACCTGCAGCCGTTCGTCACCGATGACGCCGGCAAGCGCCGGGCCGCGCTGCCGAAGCCTGCCGCCAAGGACGATGCCGCGCTCGCCGCCCGGGCTCAGGCACGCTTCACCGAGCTGAAGAAGGACTCGAAGACTCTCGCGGTGCGGCAGGCCGCGCGGCTGGAGCGGGCGATGGTCACCGGACGGAAGTGGTCCGAGGCCGAGTTCCGAGCCCTGTTCATCGAGCATCCGCTGATGCGGCTGCTCGGCCGGCGGCTGGTGTGGGGGCAGTTCGACGGCTCCGGGGCGCTGCACGAGGCGTTCCGGATCGCCGAGGACGGGACGCTGGCCGATGTCGACGACGAGCGGTTCGTGTTCGACGCGGGCCTCGGCGATACGACCGGTGGCGTCGGCGCGATCGGCCTGGTTCATCCGGTGACCCTGGGCCGCGCCCTCCCCCGCTGGGTCGAGATCTGCCACGACTACGAGATCGTCCAGCCCTTCCCGCAGGTGGGACGCCCGATCTTCGCACTGACCGCCGAGGAACGCACCGCCAGCCGCCTCGCCCGCTTCTGCGACGTCACGGTCCCGACCGACCGCCTCCTGGCCCTGCACCGCAGCCCCGGCTGGGGCACGATGCCGCAGTGGGAGGCGGCCCGCGCCGTGGCGACCGCCCGCCGGGTACCCGGCGACAGGCTCCTGATAGTCCAGGTCACCCCCGGCTACCGCCCGGGTTCCCTGGCCGACACCCCGCGCCAGAGCATCCGCGACATCTGGCTCAGCCCCCTGGACACCGGCCACGGCTACGGCACCCGCACCCGAGCCCTGCCCCTCGGCGACCTCGACGCCGTGGAGGCCAGCGAGATCATCGCGGACCTCACCACGGCGGTGGCACCATGACCCGCATGCGATACACCGACGTGATCGAGAGCTTGCGTGCGTCCTACGACAACAGCGCCGACCGGCGCGAGGCCACGGACAAGGAGGACTGGAAGCTCCAGGAGCGGGCGGCGTTCCTGGCTCGGCTGCGCGCGAACGGAGTCCGGCGGTTGCTGGAGATCGGGGCCGGGGTCGGAACCGACAGCCTCTACTTTCAGGAGCAGGGGCTGGAGGTCGTGGCCACCGACTTGTCGCCGCTGATGGTGGCGAAGTGTCGGGAGAAGGGCTTGGATGCGCGGGTTGCCGGGTTCCTGGAGCTCGGGTCCGAGCTCGGGTCCGAGCCCTTTGACGCGGTATTCGCCTTCAACTGCTTGCTCCACGTTCCCAACGCGGACTTGCCGAGCGTCCTGGAGAACGTGCAGCGTCTGCTGCGCCCCGGCGGCCTGTTCCTCGTCGCGGTCTACGGCGGCGACGGTACGGAGGAGATCTGGGACGGTGACCCGATCACCCCGCACCGCTTCTTCTCCCTGCGCACCGACGAGCAGATTCAGGACTTCGCGCGGGAATCGTTCGAGATCGTCGACTTCCATACCCGCGACGACACCGGCATTTTCCGATCACAGGTGCTCACGCTGCGGCGAGCGGAGGTTCATCACCGCGGCTGAGCTTCAACCGCCGCGGGTTTCCGCAAGAACGCGCGCAGTCTGGTCAGGCTCCAAGTATTGATGACATCATCCTTGGTCAGCCATCCCCGCTGCGCCACCGCGATACCAAAGCGCTGATTCTCCAAGGCAGGCGTGGAATGCGCGTCGCTGTCGATGGCGAACTTCACCCCGTGCCGCTTGGCCGCCATCACCTGCTCGTCGTTCAGGTCGAGCCGCTGCGGTGAGGCGTTGATCTCGAACGCCGTGCCGGTCTTGGCCGCCACCGCGAACACGGCGTCCAGGTCCACGTCTATGGGCTGGCGGCGGTCCAGGAGGCGGGTGGTGGGGTGGCCGATGACGTGAACATAAGGGTTCTGACACGCGCGGATCAGGCGGCGGGTCTGGGCGGCGCGGTCCAGGCCGAAGGAGGAGTGGATCGAGGCCACGCAGATGTCGAAGCCGGCCAGGAAGTCGGGTGGCCAGTCCACTTCCCCGTCCGCGTCGATGTTGAGCTCGGCACCGTGCAGCACCCGCATGCCGCGATACGCGCGGTCCAACTCCCGCACGCGCGCACGCTGCGCGAGCATCTTCTCGTCGGTCATGCGCTGCATCACCAGGTTCGGCGCGTGGTCGGTGACGGCGTAGTAGGCGTAGCCGAGATCGGCTGCCGTCTCCAGCATCACTTCGAGCGGGGCCAGGCCGTCGGTGAGGTCGGTGTGCGTGTGCAGGTCGCCGCGCAGGTCCTTGAGCTGGACCAGGTCCGGCAGTTTGTTCTGTGCGGCGGCCTCGATCTCGCCGCGGTCCTCGCGCAGCGTCGGGGGGATCCACGGCAGGCCCAGCGCCGCGTAGACCTCTTTCTCTGTGCGGGATGCGAGCTTCTTGGCGGGGGCTGCTGATCGGCTGGAGTCATCATCTCCGTCATGCCCGTCGCCCCCGTCATCGCCGACGTCGAAGAGCCCGTATTCGGAGAGCTTCATCCCCGCCTTGATCGCACGTCCCCGCAGCTTGATGTTGTGCGCGCGCGACCCGGTGAAGTAGATCAGCGCCGCACCCCAGTCCGCCGGCGGCACCACGCGCAGATCCACCTGCAGGCCCTTGTCCATCCGTACCGAGGTCTTGGTCGTCCCGCTCCCGATCACATCCGTGACCTCCGGCCGCGCGATCAGCGCGGCCATCAGCGGGGCGGAGTCCTTCGCGGTGGCGAGGATGTCGATGTCGCCGACCGTCTCGCGCATCCGACGCAGCGAGCCCGCGTAGGCGCATTTTTTGCAACCGGGGACAGCGGCGATCTCCGCGACCAGCTCCCCGGCCAGCTCCAGGGCGACGTTCAGCAGTGTCCGGCCCGAGGTCTGGCTCAGCTGGTCGATCCCGTGCCGGATGTTCTCGACGGTGCGCTCGCCGAGCCCGGGCAAACCCTTCAGCCGACCTTCCTCGACAGCCTTCTGTAGCTCCTCCACAGACTTGATGCCGAGTTTGCGATACAGGAGCACTGCCGTCTTGGGCCCCACGCCGGGGATCTTCGTGATGCCGCGCACGCCGTCCGGGATCTTCGTCCGCAGGCTCTCCAGCGCGGCGATGCGGCCGGTGGCCAGGTACTCGCTGATCTTGTCCGCGGTCGAGTCGCCGACGCCGGGGATCTTCCGCAACCCGGCGTCGTCCAAATGAGCGAGGTCCCCCGAATAGCCGCTGACCGAACGCGCTGCCTTCTCATAGGAACGTGCGCGGA
Organism: Catenulispora pinistramenti; assembly: GCF_018274385.1. Lineage (GTDB taxonomy): Bacteria > Actinomycetota > Actinomycetes > Streptomycetales > Catenulisporaceae > Catenulispora > Catenulispora pinistramenti. The sequence continues at coordinate 6,877 of NZ_JAAFYZ010000154.1, forward strand.
ACGCGTTGCCGCCGCTGAGTTGGATGAGGTCGGCGTATTCCCGCAGCAGCGCTCCGACTTCGTCGTTGAGCCGCGCCATCAGCCCAGTTTAGCGGCGCCGATCAATGCTGCCAGGGCAGCGGCTCCACCCCGAGCAGGTGCCGGGCCCGGAACCCGAGCAGCCGCTGCGCCGCCCGCAGGTCGAGCGGAGCAGTGCGCCCCGGCATCGGCGCCCGCACCTCGGCGTCCGGATGGTAGACGGCGAGCAAGTCAGCAGTCGGATACGGCACGAACGTGTCGGGCGCCGCGGCGAACACCTTGTGGTATCCGTGCAGCGGGACGGTGACGGCCAGCCAGGTGGCCTGTGCCGCGTCCCGCACGTCCAGGTACGTCCACAACTCCGGCGCCCCGATCGCCGGGTCGTCGGCGGCCAGCGGCAGTCGGTCGGCGGCGCGCTCGTCGTTGCTGATGAAGGGGAAGCGCAGCGCGACGACGTCCATCCCGTGCCGGCGGGCCATCATCTCCGCGGTGGCCTCGTCGGCCTGCTTGGAGAGCCCGTAGGGGTCCTCGATCTGCAGCGGCGCGTCCTCATCGACCGGCACGTAGGCGGGGTGCAGGCTCTGGCGGGCCCAGGGCAGGCCGAGGATGGAGAGGCTGCTGGCGATCACCGCGCGGCGGATGCCCCGGTTGCCGGCTTCTTCGAGCACGTTGAAGGTCGCCCGGGTGTTGCCGCCGAAGACCTCCAGCGCCGTGCCGTGCACGGGGGTGGGCAGCGCGGCCAGGTGCACGACCGCGTCCGCGTCGGCCAGCGCCTCGCGGACCAGGTCCGGGTCGGCGGCGTCGCCGACGGCGACCCGGTCGGCGCCGGCCTCGGCCAGGTCGCCGGGGTCGGCCAGCACCAGGGCGGTGACGGCGGTGCCGCGGTCGGCGAAGGCCCGGGTGACCACCCGGCCGACCAGGCCGGCGGCACCGGTCACCAGGACCCGGCGCGGGGCCGGGAGGTCGAGGCTCACGGGGCCTGCAGCCCGCCGTCGGGCCGGCGCACCTGGGCCGACCAGCGCTCGTGCAGGAACTTCACCGGCGGGAACTCGGCCGCGGCGCTCTCGTCGAGGTCGATGCCCCAGCCCGGCGCGTCCGACGGGTAAAGGTGCCCCTCGCGCACGACCGGCGTGCCGGGGAAGACCTCGTGGGTGGCGTCGTTGTAGGTGTGCGACTCCTGGTAGCCGAACGCCGGGGTGGAGATGTCGACGGCGAGGTTGGCCGCGACCCCGACCGGCGAGACGTCCGCCGGCGAGTGGAACGCGGTGCGGACCCCGAGCAGCTCGCAGAGGGCGACGATCTTGCGGGTCGGGGTCAGGCCGCCGACCGCGGAGGTGTGCAGGCGCAGCAAGTCGACACCGCCGTCGCGGACCAGGCGCACGGCGTCCGGCACCGAGCCGAGTTGTTCGCCTACTGCGATCGGCACCGGGGACGCCTCGCGCACCTCGGGCAGGCGGTCGTAGAGCTCGGGGGCGATGACGTCTTCGAGGAAGGACAGTCGGTAGGGTTCCAAGGCCCGCGCCAGAACCACGGCCTGCTTCGGGGTGAGCCGGCTGTGCACGTCGTGCATCAGATTGACGGCGTCGCCCAGGCGCTCGCGGGCGGCGGCGAACAGCCGCGGGGCGTCACGCAGGTACTGCTCGACGGCCCAGCCGTCCGGGTGCGGCGAGCGCGGGTAGCCGCCGGGGATGCCGGGCGCGCCATAGGTGCCCAGGCCCGGGCCGCCGACCTGGAGCCGGACGTTCCGGTAGCCCTCCTCGATCAGTTTCTCGGCCTGGTCGAGGGTGTCGCCGATGGTCGGTCCGGCGGCGTGCGAGTACACCTCGACCGCGGCCCGGCTGCGGCCGCCGAGCAACTCGTAGACCGGCATCCCGGCGCGTTTGCCGGCGATATCCCACAGCGCTTGGTCGAGCCCTGACAGGGCGTTGTTAAGCACGGGTCCGTTGCGCCAGTACGACGAGTAGTGCACCAGGCGGGTGATGTCCTCGATGTCCGCCGGGTGCCGGCCGACGGCCAGCGGGCCCACGTGCTCGTCGACCGCGGCGGCCACCGCGGCGTAGCGCTGGGTGAAGGTGGCGCAGCCCAGGCCGTACAGGCCGTCGTCGCTGGTGTCGACCCGCACCACGACCAGCGGCTGGCCCTCGGGGGCGGTGACGACGGCCCGGACGCGGGTTATTCGCAAGCTGTCCCGCGCGGCCCACGGCGGCTGGGTTTGCGGGAGGGCGCCGGACGCGTCGAGCAGGCGGTTCGGGTCGAGCGGGCGGTTCGGGTCGTTCACGGTGTGCTGTGTCCCTTCCCCGGGAGGCGCGCCGGCGCTTGCGGCCGATGCAAAACGTTTTGTATCGTGGTCGCAGTAGGATTTCACGCACCTCATCGGCGTGTCAACGATTCAGAGATTCAGAGATTCAGGGATTTCAGAGATCCGGAGGGCGCAGTGGCGCAGCAGGGCCGCAGGCGGCACGTCAGCATCACCGACGTCGCGGCCCAGGCAGGCGTGAGCATCACGACGGTCTCGCACGTGCTGTCCGGTCAGCGGCCGGTGTCGGCGGCGACCACGGCGAAGGTGCGGCAGGTGATCGCCGAGCTCGGCTACGAGCCCAACCAGCTGGCCCGGGGCCTGCGGCTCCAGCGCACGAACACCGTCGCCCTGGTCATCCCGGACATCACCAACCCCTTCTACCCGCTGATCGCCCGCGGCCTGCAGAACGTCCTGGGTCCGGCCGGCATGCAAGTCCTGGTCACCAGCACGGACGCCGACCCGGCCGCGGAGGACGCCGCGGTCCAGCAGATGATCACCCGCCGCGTCGACGGCCTGGCCTTCGCCGGCTACCAGGCCGACCACCGCCGGGTCACCGCGGCGGCCGAAGTCGGCATCCCGGTGGTGCTGCTCGGCGGCCGCACGGCCCGGCCGGGCATCGACGTGGTCAGCGCCGACGACGTGGCCGGCGGCGAAATCGCGACCGAGTACCTGATCACCCGCGCCTACCGCCGCATCGCCTTCATCACCGGCGCCGAACGCGTCGGCTCCCCCGCCAACCGCGTCCTGGGCTACCGCCACGCCCTGCGCGCGGCGGGCATGCCGTACTCGGCGCGGCTGGTCGTCCGCGAGGAGATCAGCCGCGACGGCGGCGCGCGGGCGATGGCGCGGCTCCTGTCGCTGCGCCAGGCCCCGGACGCGGTGCTGTGCACGAACGACGTGACAGCGCTCGGCGCGCTGGACGCGGCGAAGGACGCCGGGCTGCGGGTGCCGCGCGACGTGGCGGTGATGGGGTTCGACGACATCGAGATCGCCGCGCTGACCACGCCCGCACTGACGACGGTGTCGATCCGCCCGCTGGAGCAGGGCGAGGCGATCGGGCGGCTGTTGCTGGGGCGGCTGGACGGGTCGGCGCCGCGGGCGGCACAGCGGATTCTGTTCGATCCGGCGGTGGTGCCGCGGGAGTCGGCTTGATTAAAGGTCTGCCGGCGCACCGGAGGCCGCGCACAATGGCCAAGTGGGCGTTGACGTCGATGGCTTCATCAGGGACGGGTACGCGGTCGTGCGCGGCGCGTTCGATCAGGACACGGCCGCGCACTGTCGAGAGCTGATCTGGGCGGAGCTACGCCGGCGCGGGATCCGCGAGGATCAGCCGGCCACCTGGCCCGCGCATGAGCACATCGACTCATTGGATGGCGAGCCGTTCGCCGCTGCCGCCGGAGCTCCCGCACTGACCGAGGCCTATGACCAGCTGATCGGCTCGGGCCGCTGGACCCAGGGCATCGCCGCCGGCCGGGCGGTCTCGGTGCGCTTCCCCTCGCCGGAGCGGGCGAACTCGGGCTACCACATCGAGGGCAGCTACGGCCCGGCGGGCGGCCCCTACCGCTGCAACGTTCGCTCACGCGGACGCGGGCTGCTGGCGCTGATGCTGTTCGGCGACGTCGGCCCGCAGGACGCACCGACCCGGCTGGTATCCGGCTCCCACCTGTACGTTCCCGAGTTCCTCGCGCCCTACGGCGAGGACGGGACAGTCCCAGAGGACTGCTATTGGCGGCCGTCCGTGTTGTGCCGACCGATGGTGCACGCCACTGGCCAGGCCGGCGATGTCTTCCTGTGCCACCCGTTCATCGTGCACACGGCCACCTGGCCGCACACCGGCACCGCGCCTCGAATGATCGCGCAGCCGGCCGTGCACGTGCGCGACGGATTCGCCGTCGACGGCTCGGATCCCGCCCCGGTGGCCCGGGCAATTGTTGCCGGACTAACGATGGCGACGGCGCAGCTTTAGAGGCCGGTTCGTGATTGATGGCAGGGCTGGTCGTCGCTCGATGATGTGAACCGCTGCCGGTTCACTGTCAGTGGTCCACGGAACAATCGTCGCTGTGAAAACACGAATCTTCGAAGTCGCGGGTGCGGCCCTGTCCGTCGAGATCTCCGGCCACGAGGCGCTGCCGCCGCTGCTGCTCCTTCACGGCGGCATGGGGAGCACCGTTGACTTCGCTGAACTGGTGTCGCTCCTCGCCGACGATTACCGGTTCATCCGTATGGACAGTCGGGGGCACGGACGCTCCACGTTCGGCGACGTGCCGTTGAGCTATCAGCGGCTCGAACAGGACGCCCTCGCCGTCCTGGACGGACTCGGCATCACGCGCGCAGATGTGATGGGCTTCAGCGACGGCGGCGTCACCGCCCTCCGACTCGCCGCGCATCACCCCGACCGGGTCGGGACGCTGTTCACCATCGGCTCGAACTGGCAGTTGCTGGAGCCGAGCCGCGCGTTCAATGCGCAGGTCACGCCGCAGTGGTGGCGTGACCGCAACCCAGAGGGCCCGTACTCCGAGGGCGCCTACGCCGAGAAGAACCCGGAGCCCGACTTCGAGCGGCTGGTCACGGAGAACGTGGCCATGTGGATCGACACGGCCGGGTACCCCGGCGAGGACGTTCGGACCATCACCGCCCCGATCGTCATGATCCGCGGCACCGACGACCACCTCTCCAGCCACGACCTTGCCACCGCCCTGCAAGCTGTTCTTCCCGGGGCTGCCCTGCATGAGTTCCCCGGCGCCGGCCATGGGGTCGCCGCCAGCCGCCCCGCAGAAGTTGCCACGATCATCCGCGGGGCACCCCGAAACCAAACCGCTGCCGCCTAAGGGGCGGTTCGTGGGTGTTTGGTGGGGCTGCGGACAGAGGCTTCATCGACATCCGATCCTGTCGGCCCTCGACCAGCCCGGCTATTGCAAGAGTGATCCCATATCGGGCATAGCCTCCGGCGGCATCTACTACTATCGACGAGCGTTGCCGCCCAGCGGAAGCACACGAGTCCCGTGGCGGCGGGCGACCGCCACGGGACTCCCTACATCGGTTGATGCCGGCACTTGGGGGGTATGTGCCACCAACCTACGCAGGATAGTAGCAGCGTTCGAACATGGTGCAGCGGTGGCGTGTTGAGGGTGGCGCGCGCCGCTCAGCGCGGGGTCAGGTGGACGATTTCCTGGTCGAGGAGGACCACCAGGCCGCCGTCCGGAGTTCCGGCCGCCGCCCGCACGTGGCCCTTTGTGGGGAAGGTCAGCTCCGGGCCGACTTGTTCGCCGGTGGCCAGGTCCAGGATGTCCAGGCTCGCGTCGCCGTCGGCGAGGAGCACCGGGCGGTCGGCGGGTACCAGCGTCGTCACCGCCAGCACGGATCTGTTGGGGCCGGTCAGCGGGGCGCCTAGCGGGGTGCGGTCGGTGAGGTCCCAGCGCCGGGTGGTCCAGTCGCAGGCGGCGCTGACCAGGATCGGACGACCGGCCAGCAGGCCGGCGGCCAAGGCTGTGATCTCCGCTGTGTGCCCGGTCAGGGGCTCGCCGATGGGCTCGGCGGTGAGCATGTCCCACAGCCGGATCGTGTGGTCGCAGCTGCCTGTCACCGCGACGGGGCGGCCCCTGACGATCGCCGTGGCCGCCGCGGTGATCCGGTCGGTGTGGCCTTCGAGGCGTTCCCCGACCTGTCGGCCGGTTGTCAGGTCCCAGATATAGACATGCGGGCCGGTCTCGTCGCCGTAGACGCTGGTGACAGCCAGCGCGCGGCCGTCCGCCTCGGCGACCGCGAGGACCCCGATGCCACGGTGGTACCTGGGGCTTTCGACCGGATCACCGAGCGGGTCGCCGATCTGCTCGCCGGTGTCCAGGTCCCACAGACGCACCAGCGCGTCGGGGTGCCCGCCGCCGGAGACCGCGACCGGGCGACCGTCCACCACCGCCGTCGCCACCGTGACCACCACGCTCTCTTGGCGCGCCAGAGGGTCGCCTTCCGGGCGGCCGGTGGCGAGGTCCCACATGCGAATGGCGCCGGCAGTGTGACCGCCGAAGGAGACGGGACCGTGGGTACCGCCGGCGACGACGACCGGGCGGCCGTCCACCACCGCCGTCGCCAGGCCCATCAGCCTGGTGTGGTCGGCGGTGTTCTCGAAGACCGGCCCGACGTCCGGCCCGGACTCCGCCTTGCACAGCGCCATCGCCCACACTCCGCCGGTGTGGCCGGTCAGCGGTTCGCCCATAGCCGACCCGGTGGCCAGGTCCCACAGGCGCACGGTTCCGTCGTCACCGGCGCTGACGGCGATCCGGCGGTCCCCCAGGCCCATCGTCTGGAGCACCCGCACCGGGCCGGTGTGGCCGCGCAGAGGCTCTCCGACCAGCTGTTCCCGAGACCGGTCGCGGATGCGGAGAGTACCGTCCTCGCCGGCGGTGACGATGTGCTCCCCGTCCTCCGCCACCGCGGTCACCTTGCCTTCGTGCCCTGATTCGCCCGGCTTCCGGAAGCCGTCGGGGGCCGCGTTCCACCGGCGCAGCTTCCCGTCCTCGCCGCCGATACGCGCGTCCGGGAAGCCGAGGAGGTGCGCCCCGATGGAAGCCGCGCTGACGGTGCCGAAGCTGAGGTAGGGCGAGCCCTGGTCCCAGCCCTGGGTCAGGTCCCACAGGTTCGCGTCCCAGTCGCCGGTGACCGCGATGTTCCGGCCCCGGACCGCCCACGCCGTGGCCTCCAGGACCGAGGGGCCGGTCAGCGCCTCGCCGACCTGTCGGCGGGTGCTCAGGTCCCACAGGCGGACCACACCGTCCAGATCCGCGGTGGCCAGGACCGGGTGTCCGGCCATCAGCGCCTCGGCGACTTCCAGCACCGAGGCGGTGTGACCGGGCACCGGTTCACTGAGCGGTTCCTCGGTGGTCGTGTTCCAGACCCGGACGGCGCCGTCCCAGCTGCCGGTGAGCCCGAGGTTGCGGCCGGGGCCGAGGTTGTCGCCGAGGATCAGCGGCAGGCGGCCGGGGCCGTGGTTCGCGACCATGCGGCGTAGCGCCGAGTTGCTGAAGGTGCCCACGCTCCAGCGCACGTCCCAGGCCGCCGGAGGCTCGCCGGGGACGTCCGCCGCCGTGATGAGGGCGGCGAGGGCGGGGGCTCCGTAGCGCGCGGCGTCCAGCGCCAACACGTGCCGTCGCACCGCGGCGCTCTGGTCCCGGTGCCAGAACACCGAGGTGCGGTAGACCATCGCGGCCAGCAGCGCGTCCGGACCGGCTGCGGTGTCGAGCAGCGCCAACACCTGGCCGGGATCGGCGTTCACCAACCACCGCGGGTCGGTCAGGAGGTCAGTGGTCTGCTGATCGTCGGGCACGACGGCAACGGTAGCCGGAACGTGCGACGGAAAATCAGGGGATCAGTCCTCTACCGCTGCCGTGAAAGCAGCCTGCCGACTACAGGTGGTTCCACGGGTTTGCGGCCTCTCGGGCCCCCGTAACGCCGGAGATGTCAGAACACACATCTAAGACCATTGACAAATGGGGGTTCCGGTGAACCGTCGTCGTCTCACCTTTGCGCTCAATTCGAGTCCTGAGTAGGCAGCAACCTGTGCCTGGACGACCGATGGAACAAATTCCGGCGACGGCGCCGGCGAGTGGGTCGACAACAGCAACCACAACTGCCTGGACGTCACCGACGCCAACCCGAACCCGGGCACCGTCGTGAAGCTGTTCGGCTGTGCGGGCGTGTCCCATCAGCACTGGCAGCTCATCGGGCAGTAGCAGCGAGCTGATCGGACGCTGATCGGGCCATGAAAAACCATGTGGCCGAAGTCCGGCGAGAACCGGACTTCGGCCACATGCTTCCTGGCGGCTTAGTTCATTGCTGTTTAGTTCATTGCGGATTGATTGATTGCCATCGCGCTACCGCCGCATCGAAGCCTCGGCTGCGGGCCCGTGCTCCTGCGAGCCCTGCGGCGCCCCGGATCCATCGCGCGCCGCGTCGGCCCGGCCGGGCCACCATGCCCCGTGTCCGACCAGCGCGGTGACCGCCGGGGTGAAGAACATCGCCATCACGAACGCCGCGATCGCGATGCCCGCCGAGATGGCGAAGCCCATCTGGGTCAGCGTGGACTGGCCGGCCAGCATCAGCGAGGCGAACGAACCGGCCAGGATCAGGCCGGCCGCGCCGATCGTCGGGCCGGCGTGCCGGACCGCCTCGGCGGCTGCCTCCCGTGGCGTTTTGCCCGCTCGTGACTCCTCTCGGAGTCGGGTGATCATCAGGATGTTGTAGTCGGTGCCCAGCGCCACCACGAACATGTACATGATCACCGGCAGCATGAAGATCAGGCCGTTGTTGCCGCCGGAGTTCTGGAACAGCAGCACCGTGGCGCCCAGTGTCGCCCCGAAGCCAAGTCCCACCGACGCCATCAGGTACAGCGGGGCGACGATCGCGCGCAGCACCAGGCCGAGGATCAGGGTGATGATGATGGCCGCGACCGGGAACACCACCGCGTAGTCGTGGTTCACCGCCTTGTTGATGTCCACGAAGATCGCGGTCGTCCCGCCGACCAGCGCGCTGGTCCCGGCCGGCGCCATCTGGTGCGCGGTGGTGCGCAGCGGCCCCTTGACCGTGTTCATCGCCGCCGAGGAGGACGGGTCGCTCTTGAGCGTCACCGAGTAGAAGGCCACGGTGTCCGTCGCGTTCGGGAACGGCTCGGACACCTGCGCGACGCCCGGGACCTTGCCGAGCGTGCCCTGATACTGGGTCAGCTCGTCCTTGGTCAGCTTCGCGCCGTTGGTGGACTGCAACATCACCTGGCTGGGCATGGTGGCGCCGGCCGAGGAGGCGTTCTTCAGCTGGTCCTGCCACACCGTCGACTCCGTGCCCTTGCCCTGCGACCCGGACGAGAGGTCGAAGGTCGGCCGGAAGCTGAACGCGGCGACCGCCAGCGCGGCCATGACGATGCCGGAGACGGCGGCGTAGCGCGCGGGGTGCCGGCCCATCGAGCGTCCGATACCGGCGAAGCGCGCGCCCCGGGGCTCGGTCTTCCAGGCCTTCGACGGCCAGAACACCTTGGTCCCGAGCAGCGACACCACCGACGGGATCAGCGTGAGGCCGGCGACCAGGGTGACCGCGACCGCGATGGCCAGCGCCGGGCCGAGCGAGCGGAACAGGCCGAGCGTGGACAGCGTCAGGGCCATGAAGGACACGATGACCGCGCCGGCGGCCGACAGGATCGCCTCGCCGGCCTTGGTGACCGCGGCGGCCACGGCTTCCTTCGGCGCGTCCCCGGCGCGCAGCCGCTCTCGATAGCGGAACATGAAGAACAGGATGTAGTCGGTGCCGACGCCGAACAGCACCACGATCAGCATCGAGGTGACCGAGCTGTCGGTCTTCAGGTCGAAGGCCTTGCTCGCCCAGGCGATGAGGCCGTCGGCGACCTGCGAGACCACGCCGATGGTGATGATCGGCAGCAGCGCGATGACCGGGCTGCGGAAGATGACCAGCAGCAGGATCAGGATCAGGCCGATGGTGGCGATGCCGATCAGGGCCTCGGCCTTGTTGCCGGACGACTGGGAGTCCAGGGCCTGCGCGGCGTCACCGGTGATGCCGCCTTTCAGACCGGTGCCGGACAGGTCGGACTGTAGTTGGGTGCGCAGCGCCTTGACCGCGTCGGTCTGCTGTTTGTCCTGCGGGTCGTTCTCCTTGGGCATCTGCACGCCGATGGTCTGCAGCAGCTTGTTCGGCGAGGGCTCGCCGACCTGGTAAGCAGTCACATCGGGGATGTGCGCGGCGCCCAGCTTGGCGGCCAGCGTGCTCACCGCCGCGGTGTCGGTGGCGGTCAGCGGGCCGTTGTCGCCGCGCTCCAGCACGATCATCGCGGCCGGGGCGGCGGCTTGCGGGAACGCGGACTCCTGCAGGTTCAGGGCCTGGATCGACTCATAGTGGCTGGGCAGGAAGCTGGACTCGTCGGTGGTGGTGGCCAGCTTCGGCGCGAAGCCGACCACGGCGATGGCGACGACCACCCAGGCGGCGATCACCCGCCAGGGGTGCAGGGCCACCCAGCGGCCCAGTCGCGGGAAGAAGCCCCGTTCGGCGGTGTCGCCTCGGGCCCCCAGCACTGCTTCCTTCATGATCTCCCTCTCACCAGGGGGCCGGCATCGCCTGGACATCCCCGTATCGCCAGTAGGCACCGACGCGCACGGCCGGGCCCGGATTCGAGCCTAGAGATCCCCGCGTCCGCGTTCACCGTCCCCAGGTGCCGAATCAGCCTCTACGTGTGGCACCCCGGTACTAGGGCGAGCCCATCCCCCAGGCTGACGACACCTTGTCCGGCATTCGACTATCGTCGGGCTTCAGGCCAGTTCATCGGCCCGTTCAGCCGGAGGTGACGGAAGACCATGGTGGACCTCCTGGTCAGGGGTGGGGCGCGGGACGACTTCGCGGCCGCCGCGGCCACCGCAGCAGCCGGGCCGCTGCCGGACCCGGGCGGCGACGCTCGCGACGCCCGCGATCCGGCGGACCCGCCGGTGCCGGTGCGGCCGGTGAGCCCCGGCTTCGAGTGGCCGCGGGCAGCACGTGGCGTGCAAGCCGCGTTCCGGGGACACAGTTACCGGCAGGACGTGGTCCTGGCGCTGACCGTCTTCCTGCTCACCTTGCTGCCCTCGCAGGCCGGCCAGGGGTCGGAGCTGTTGCACGCCTCCGCGCTGCTGGTCGTCACCTCGGTGCTGACGTCCGCGGCGGTGATCTGGCGGCGGGCGGCGCCGGTCACGATGTACACGCTGGTGCTCGCCGCCTGCACCGCGGAATGGGCCGGGGCGCAGAGCTCGGCCACCGACATCAGCTGGATGATCTGCCTCTACACCGTGGCCAGGTACCGCTCGATGCGGACGCTGCGCTTCGCGCTGGGCGCGATCGTACCGGCCCTGGCCGTGCTGTTCTACCGGATGCCCCCGGTCCAAGGCCCGATCCTGGTCTCGCTGTTCTTCCTCGGCACCGGCATCGCGGCCAGCGCCGCGCTCGGCCTGATGGCCCGGGAGCGCCAGGCCCAGCTCGCCGCGCTGGCCGAGCGCGCACACCACGCCGAGCAGGAGCGCGAGCAGCGGGCCCGGCTGGCGGTGCTGGCCGAGCGCGCCCGGTTCTCCCGGGAGACCCACGACATCGTCGGGCACAGCCTGGCGGTGATCATCGGACTGGCCGACGGCGGCGCGCGCCAGGTCGAGGCGCATCCGTGGCGGGGCCGGCAGGTGTTCGAGCTGATCGCCGAGACCAGCCGGCAGTCGTTGTCGGACCTGCGGCACACGCTCGGCGCGCTGCGCGAGCACGGTCCGGGCCGGGACGGCGACGGGATCGGCGGCTTCGGCGGGATCGGTGCCGAGGCGTTCTCGCCACAGCCGGGGGTCGCCGACATCTCGGATCTGCTGGAGCGCACCCGCTCGGCCGGGCCGCGGGTCTCGTGCCGGACCAGCGGCGAGACCGCGGCGCTGCCCCGTGGTCTGCAGTCGGCGATCTACCGCATCGTGCAGGAGTCGCTGACCAACTGCCTCAAGCACGCCGGGCCGGGCACCGACGTGCGGGTGGTGATCGAGGCCGACACCCGGGCGCTGAAGATGAGCATCGCCGACACCGGTCCGGCCGGGGTGCGCCGGGGCCTGTCCGCGCCGCCGGATTCGCGGGACTCGCGCGGCCAGGGCCTGGCCGGGGTGCGGGAGCGCGCGGCGCTGGCCGGCGGCAAGGCCGAGGCCGGACCGAACGAGGCCGGCGGCTGGACCGTGGCCGCCCGGTTCCCGCTGCTGCCGGCCGGGGAGGTGTGAGGGCGTCGATGACCAGCATTCTGATCGTCGACGACCAGCCCTTGCAGCGGATGGGCTTCCGCATGGTGCTGGAGAGCGAGACCGGGGTCAGCATCGTGGGCGAGGCCGAGAACGGGATCGAGGCCGTGCGCCGGACCGCGGAGCTGTCCCCGGACGTGGTCCTGATGGACATCCGGATGCCGGGGATGGACGGGATCGAGGCGACCCGCCGGATCACGGCTTCCGGCGGGCGCTCGCGGGTCCTGGTCCTGACCACGTTCGACCTCGACGAGTACGTCTACGCCGCGCTCCAGGCCGGCGCCAGCGGCTTCCTGCTGAAGGACGCCCGCCCGGACGAGCTGCTGGCCGGGATCCGGGCGGTCGCGGTCGGCGACGCGGTGGTGGCCCCGGCGCTGACCCGCCGGCTGTTGCACGCGTTCGCCAAGGCGCTGCCCGGGCCGGACCGGCGCGCCGCCGAGGATCCGCGGCTGCGGACCCTGACGGAGCGGGAGCTGGAGGTGCTGCGGGTGGTGGCGACCGGGCTGACCAACACCGAGATCGCCGAGACCCTGCACCTGTCGGAGTCGACGGTGAAGACGCATGTCAGCCGGGCCATGGCGAAGATCGGCGCCCGGGATCGGGTGCAGGCCGTGATCATCGCTTACGACGTGGGGCTGGTGGATCCGCGCGGCTAGGACCCGATCGCCGAAGTCAGCCGACGCTGCGCAGCGCGTCCGGGGTGAGGTCGGCCAGCGTCGGATAGCCGTCGACGGCCATCAGCAGGTCGGCCTCGGCCAGCAGGGTGCGCAGCACGTGCACGAGCCCGTCGACGCCGCCGATGGCCAGGCCGTAGAGGTAGGGACGGCCGATCGCGACCGCGGTGGCGCCCAGGGCCAGGGCCTTGACGGCGTCCGTGCCGCTGCGCACCCCGGAGTCGAAGATCACCGGCAGTCCGTCGGCGGCCTCGACCACCCCGGGCAGCGCGTCCAGCGCGGCCAGGCCGCCGTTGGCCTGGCGGCCGCCGTGGTTCGAGCAGTAGATCCCGTCCACTCCCCCGTCGCGGGCCCGGCGCACGTCATCGGGGTGACACAGGCCCTTGACGATCAGCGGCAGGGTCGTGAGCGAGCGCAGCCACGGAAGATCGTCCCAGGTCAGGGGGTTGCCGAAGACGCCGGCCCAGTGCATGACGGTCGGCGCCATGTCCTCCTCGGGCGGCTTGGGCAGCGCGGCGCGGAACACCGGGTCGCTGGTGTAGTTGGTCAGGCAGTGCCCGCGCAGCTGCGGGAAGTTCGCGGTGGACAGGTCGCGGGGACGCCAGCCGGTGACCCAGGTGTCCAGGGTGACCACGATGCCCTGGAACCCGGCTTGCTCGGCCCGCTGCACCAGGCTGGCGGCCAGGTCGCGGTCGGTGGGGGTGTAGAGCTGGAAGAAGCCGGGGGTCTGGCCGAACTCGGCGGCCACCTGCTCCATCGGGTCCGCCGACAGGGTCGAGGCGATCATCGGGACCCCGGTCCGCGCGGCGGCGCGCGCCGCCGCGAGGTCGCCGTGGCCGTCCTGGGCGCACAGGCCGAGCACCCCGACCGGGGCCATCAGCAGCGGTGTGGGCAGCGTCAGGCCGAACATGGAGACCGACAGATCGCGCTGGGCAGCGCCGACGAACATGCGCGGGACCAGCGCGTGCCGCAGGAAGGCGGCGACGTTGGCGCGCTGGGTGTGCTCGTCACCGGCCCCGCCGGCCACGTAGGACCACACCGACGGGGGCAGCGCCGCCTCGGCGGCGGACTCCCAGCCTTCGAACAGCATGGGGAAGCGCGGGACCACCCCCTGGAGCCCGTCGAGGTAGATCTCGTACTGGTAGCCGCCGAAGTCGGTCATCCGCTGCCTGCTTCCTCATCGCCTGGAGCTTGATTGGCGTTCGGTTGGTGGTCGGTTGGTGTTCGGTTGGTGTTCACGGGGCGAAGATCGCCAGGAATCCTACGACCGTGGGACGGCCGCCGGAGACGGCCGATATGACGACTTGCGGCGGTGGCTGCCGTGTGTCAGCTGACGAATGATCAGCGGCTGGTCGCGGTCAGCGGTTATAGAGCTTGCGTGCCCATAGATATCCGCCGAGCGCGATCACCACACTCCACGCGACCGCCTTGGTGAGGTTGGTGCCGGCGCTCTGGTCGTTGAGCAGCGCGCGGAGCGTCTCGATGACCGGGGTGAACGGCTGGTGGTTCGCGAACCAGCGCAGCGGTGTGGGCAGCGAGGCGGTGGGGACGACGCCGCTGCCGAGGAAGGGCAGCATCAGCAGCGGCATCGGGAGGTTGCTGGCGGTGGCGATGCTCTTGGCGGACATCGCGAGGGCGGCGGAGAGCCAGGTGATGGCGAACGTGAACATGGCCAGCACGCCGATCACGCCGAGCCAGTCCGGGACCGTGGCCGCCGGACGGAAGCCGATCACCAGGGCGGCCACCAGGGCCGCGGCGAGGGCGAGGAAGTTCTGCACCAGAGCGCCGAGGACGTGGCCGGTGAGCACCGAGACCCGGGCGATGGCCATGGTCTTGAAGCGGGCGACGATGCCGCCGGTCATGTCCATCGCCACCGCGATCGCGGTGCCCTGCGCGGCACCGGCGATGGTGGTGGCCAGGATGCCGGGGGTGAGGTAGCCGGCGTAGGCGGCACGGCTGCCGCCGAGGCCGGCGCTCATAGTGCCGCCGAGGACGTAGACGAACAGGAGGAGGAAGACGACGGGGATGGCGGTGTAGGTGAGGAGCGGCGTCGGGTAGCGGCGGATGTGCTTGAGCTGGCGGCGGAGCATGGTCGCGGAGTCGGTCAGGGCTCTCATCGGGCGGGGTCCTTGGTGGTGGTAGCAGTGGTGGTAGCAGTGGTGGTGGTGATGACGGCTGCGGTCGGGCTGGTCGGAAGAGTCGGGCCGGCCGGGATTGCCGGGCCGGCCGGGATTGCCGGGCCGGCCGGGATTGCCGGGCCGGCCGGGGATCCGACACCGGCCGTCGGTGCGGCCGGGGCGTCGCCGGTCAGGGCGAGAAAGACATCGTCAAGATCGGGAGTGTGCACCGACAGCCCGGCCACCTCGGCCTCACGCGCATCAAGCTGCTCCAGCACGCTCCTGAGCGAATCGACAATGCCCGCGTCGCCGATCCGCACAGTCAGCGCGGTCTCGTCGGCGAACCGCACGCTGATGTGCCCTCCGGGAATCAGCCGCTTGAGCTGGTCCGGCGTCCCCTCGGCGACCAGCGCGCCGCGGCTGAGCAGCGCCACCCGGTCGGCGAGCTGGTCGGCCTCCTCCAAGTACTGCGTGGTCAGGAAGACCGTGACGCCGTCGTTCTCGACCAGCCCCCGCACCGTCTGCCACAGATCGCGGCGGCTGCGCGGGTCCAGGCCGGCGGTCGGTTCGTCCAGGAAGATCAGCCGGGGCTCGCCGACCATGGTCATGGCCAGGTCCAGGCGACGGCGCAGGCCCCCGGAATAGGCGGCGACGGGTTTGCGGGCCACGTCGGCGAGATCGAAGCGTTCCAGCAGCGCGTGGACGGTCTGCCGTCGCCGCCCGCGCCCGACGTGCAGCAGATCGGCCATCAGGCGCAGGTTCTCCTCGCCGGTGAGCAGGTCGTCAACGGCGGAGAACTGGCCGGTGACGCCGATCGCGGCGCGGACCGCGTCGGGTTCGGCGGCCAGGTCGTGCCCGGCGACGCGGATCTGGCCGGCGTCGGCCTTGAGCAGCGTGGACAGGATCTGGACGGTCGTGGTCTTGCCGGCGCCGTTCGGGCCGAGCAGGGAGAAGATCGTGCCCTGCGGGACGGTGAGGTCGATGCCGTCCAGGACGAGGTGGGGGCCGTAGGACTTGCGCAGGCCCGTGACGGCGATCGCCGGTTCTTTGTTCAGCACGCCCTGAAAGCTACGTTGCGTTCAGAGAAATTGTCCATCGACAGAATCACATATCACCAGTTCAGCAGCCGATTATTGATGCAATGACGCTGACCTCGAATGCACCGTCAGCGTTGCAACAGCCGCCGTCGAATGCAATACTGCGGCCATGCCAGGAGGACGGTTGACCCAGCAGGACCGCCAGCGCATCGGGGCGTGGCTCGTCGAAGGACTCCCCTACGCCGAGATCGCCCGCCGCCTGGACCGGACCACCTCGACCGTGAGCCGGGAGGTCGGCCGGAACGGGGGTCCGGCGGGGTACCGTGCCGAACTCGCGCACCGGGCGACCGAGCGTCGGGCGCGGCGGCGCACGCCGAGCGTTCCGCCCCGGCAGGAGACCGGGGACGCCGCGGCCCGGGCTGCCGAGGAGCACGCCGTGGAGATCGCGGTCGGCATGGGCCTGCCGAGGATGACGGCCCGGGTGCTGATCGCGCTGTGGGGGAGCGACGAGGGCCGGCTCACGGCGGCCGAGCTGACCCGGGCCCTCGGGGTCAGCCCGGCGTCGGTGTCGGCCGCGGTCGGGTACCTGGCCGGGCAGGGGCTGATCCAGCGCGAGAGCCTGGGGCGTCGGGACGTCTACGTGGTGGACGACGACGCCTGGTACCGCTCGATCCTCACCGGCGCCGAGCAGACGTTGCAGGCGGCGCACGTCGCGCGGGAGTCGGCGCAGCGGGTCGGGCTCGACACCCCGGCCGGAGCGCGGTTGGCCAGGGGCGGGGCGTTCCTGGAGCGGGTCAGCCTGGACACGATGGAGTCGGCGCGGCGGTGGCGCGGGCTGCTGGCGTGAGCCGGTCCGGACGCGGCGTCCGATACCGGTTTTTCACATGCCGCACAGGCGTCGCAGCCGTTTCGGGAAGCGCCGCCGGAAGGACTGCGGCAGCGTTTACATCGGGAAATCCGGGGCACCCGGAATCGATCAGAGCGTGTCGCCCATGGCCCGAGTGTGACGAGGCGGTGGTGGATGATGTTCGGCCCGACAACCTGGCGTCGGTATCGCGCGGCGAAGGCGAAGTCCGCGTGCGAGCGCATGATCGGCGAGCTGTCCGGTCGCGCGTTGGTCCGCGAGGCCGAGGACCTGGTGGAATCGGCCTGGATAGACGGCCTGGACCGGGCCGAGCACGCCGATCCGACCGTGCGGCTGATCCTGGAGCGCGAGCGGGCCGCCTTCACCCGCGCGGCGCGCAAACGTTCCGCCGAGGCGGAGAAGGATCAGCGGCGGCTGGCCGCGGCCAAGGCGGATCTGGTGCAGCTGACACGGACCGGGACGCAGGCTGAGTGAGGGTCGGCGAGCGCCGGTCACAGCCCGCCGTCCACCGTCGCGAACTCCCCCACATGGTCCTTCAGCACCAACACATCCAGTCCGGCGAAACCGAGCCCGACGACGTACTCCACCGGCATGGCCACGTGCTTGCGATGCCACACGTGCCCGGCCAGCAGCACGACGTGCGTGATCGCGTCGTCCTCGGCCCGCACCACCAGCCCCAGCACCCGGCCCGCGTCGCCGTCCAGGGCGTGGGCGTGGTCACCGCGCCGGATCCTGGGCTGGGCGTCGGGCACGGCCGCCGGAAGCCCTTCGAAGGCGTGGCGGTCGCACTCCAGCAGCACGCCATAGCGCGTGGGCCGGGCCAGTTCGGCGGGCACCAGGTGAACCGCGGCGTCCGCGATCGAGCACACGACCAGCCCGGTCAGCCTCGGCAGCTCGGGTTCGACGACGACCTGCAGTAACTCTCCGCAGCCGGCATCGGAGCAGTAGACCGTGCTCCCGAACTCGAATATCGCCGACTCGCTCATCGCCGGGCTCCTCACATCGCCCAACTCCGAATATACGACCCGGGCGTGGCCCCGGGCAGCACGATCACGGGCGATCACTGGCGATCACCTGCCCGGACCGGCCTGCCGTGGGGCCGCCGAGGAGCCCGGTGCGGCGGTCAGATCGCGACGATCTCCGGATACACCGGCTGCCACATCGCCGCCCGCACCCGCTCCTCGATGTCCTCGCCGACCTCGACGCCCGCCACACCGCCCTCGGCCGCGACCCGGGCCACCGCGACGGCGACCGCGACCGAGGTCTCCCGCAACTCCGGGACCGGCGGCAGGATCGGGGCGCCCGGCGTGCCGGCGTCCACGCGGTCGGCGACCGCGCCGGCCGCCGCGGCCAGCATGGCGTCGGTGATCCGGGTGGCGCGCGCCACGATGGCGCCCAGGCCCAGGCCGGGGAAGATCAGGGCGTTGTTGGCCTGGGCGATCTGGTAGCTGGTGCCGTCCCGCTCGACCGCGTCGAAGGGGCTGCCGGTGGCGATCAGCGCGCGGCCCTCGGTCCAGTCCAGCAGGTCGGCCGGCGTGGCCTCGGCCAGGTCGGTCGGGTTGGACATCGGCAGGATGAGCGGCCGGTCGGTGTGGGCGGCCATGGCGCGCACCACCTGCTCGGTGAAGGCGCCGCCGCGTCCGGAGGTGCCGATCAGGATGGTCGGCCGGACCTGGTCGACTACCTCGGCCAGGGTCACGCCGCCCTGGTCGGCCTCGTGGGCCCAGCCCTTGGTCTCGGCGGCCGGGCGCGCGTAGCGGACCTGGAAGTCCCGCAGCGTGTCCTGATCGTCGGTCAGCAGGCCGTAGCGGTCGACGCACCAGATGCGCGCGGTGGCCTCGGCCTGCGACAGGCCGTCGGCGACCAGCGCGGCCTGGAGGTCGTCGGCGATGCCCACGCCCGCGCTGCCCGCGCCGAAGACCACGATGCGGTGCTCGCGCAGTGCCTGGCCGCTGGCCGCGACCCCGGCCAGGACCGCGGCGAGGGTGACCGCGCCGGTGCCCTGGATGTCGTCGTTGAAAGTGAAGACGCGGTCGCGGTAGCGGTCCAGGATCCGGTGCGCGTTCGCGGTCCCGAAGTCCTCCCAGTGCAGCAGCGCGTTCGGGAACAGGTGGCTCGCGGTCTGGACGTAGGCGTCGATGAACGCGTCATACGCTTCGCGGTCCACGCGCTTGTGCCGGTTGCCCAGATAGCCGGGATCGTCCAGCAGATCCTGCCGGTCGGTGCCGACGTCCAGCATCACCGGCAGCACCCGCGCCGGGTCCACGCCGCCGGCCGCGGTGTAGACGACCAGCTTGCCGACCGCGATGTCGATGCCGCCGACGCCCCAGTCCCCGATGCCCAGGATCGCCTCGCCGTCGGTGGCCACGATCAGGTCCACGTCCTCGGGCCCGAGCCCGGCCGCGCACAGCGAGCGCTCGATGTCCCCGGGCTCGTCCACCGACAGGTACACCCCGTGCGGCCTGCGGTACTCGGCGTTGTAGTGCTGGATCGCGGTCCCGACGGTCGGCGTGTAGACGATCGGCAGGATCTCGGCCAGGTGCTCGGTGACCAGCCGGTAGAACAACACCTCGTTCCGGTCCCGCAGGCTGGCCAGCGAGACGTACTTCTCCAGCGCGGTCGGCTGGGAGCGGAACTGCTCATAGACCCGCGCGGCCTGCTGATCCTGCGTGACGACGGCCTGCGGCAGCAGCCCGACCAGCCCGAGCGCCTGCCGCTCGGCGAGGGTGAAGGCGGTACCGCGGTTCAGGCGCGGGTCGGTCAGCACGGCGCGGCCACGGCCGGTGGTCGCCAGGCGGGCGGGTCGGGAGGCGGGTGTGCTGGGAGTGCCGGGGTCGTTGGTCACGGGGGT
>NZ_JAAFYZ010000155.1 GCF_018274385.1 Catenulispora pinistramenti
GCCCCCGACGCCCCGCCCCCGCACACCGACCTGGGCCGGCAGACCTCGTTCTTCTGGAACAACCAAGCCCTGGTCGTCGAGTTCGCCGCCGTCCATCCGGCCCACGACCCCCGGCGCGGCGGCACCTACTACGAGGTCCAGCGCCGCGAAGGCCTGTACTGGCACCGGATCGCCGACGACGGCGACTGGTCGACCCGCCTGCACTGGACCCGGCTCCCGTCCCGCGATCACACCACGGTCTCCACGGTCCGCATCGAGTGGCGCGTCCCGCCCGGCACGCCGCCAGGCCGGTACCGCGTCGTCTACCGGGGCGGCGGACCCGGCCTGGCGGCCTTCGAGGGGCACAGCACCGAGTTCGACCTCGCCGCCGACGAGCTCTGATCCCCTCCGGCCAGAGCTCTGAGTCCCCTCCGAGGCTGGTTCGCGGGCCGTTCCGCCACTTCGCGGCGCAGCAGCCACATCGCTTCGTAGAGGCATCCCGCGGCCTGCCCCGACAGCAGGCAGACATGGCTCCACGATCCGCTCGACACCTCCGGCCCCCTACACCCGGGCCCGCGACATCAGCACCAGCCACCCGGTCCCGAACAGCGCCACCAGCGCCAGCGGGTACAGGGCGAAGTCGGCCAGCATCGGCTGGGAGGCGAAGAAGTGCCCGACGTGCCCCATGCTGTGGGTCAGCATCAGGATCGCCACGACCACGGCGGACACGAACGCGATGCCGACGCCCAGCGCCCACAGCCCGAACTGCCCGAAGACCCGGAACACCGCGCCGACGAAGGCCGTGGCCGTGGTCAGGGCCATCGTCGGCACGCCGTATACCAGCGCCTGGGCGAAGAAGTCGTCCTGGTGGATGTGCGGCAGGTTGAGCACCCGGGTGTGGACGAACCAGCCGTGGGTGGCGATCTCGATCTTGTTCAGCAGGGCCAGTCCGAGCCCGGCGAGCACGGCCTCGCCGAGGATCAGCAGCGCGGTGGCCCGGATGAACGCCCGCCGGGTGACGGACAGTGCCATCGAGAACGGGAACAGCTGGTTCATCAGCCACGGCTGCACGCCGATGCTGGAGGCGTAGAACGCGCACAGCGCCCCGGTGGTCCGGCCGCTGTACGGCGCGGTGGTGTCGCCCACCACCGCGAACAAGCCCGTCACGATCAGGATCGCGATGCCGATGCTGTACCACGGGACGGCGACCGTCACACCCGGCTTCAGCAGTTGGATGCGCAGTGCCTTGATGGTCTCGGTCATTTCCGGTCCCCCTGGTTGGTCGTGAGGACGATCAGCTCCTGCAGCGTCAGCGAATCGACGCTGACGTCCCGGGCCGGTCGTCCCGGCCGCTCGGCCAGCGCCACGCGCAGCCGGCCGCCGAGTTCGGAGCGGTGCAGTACCGGCACGCCGTCGGCATAGGCGGCGACGGCCTCGGCCGGACCGCTGACGGACACCGCGCGCCCGCGCAGCTGGTCGGCGTCCTGGTCCATCAGCACCTTGCCGTGGTCGATCAGCACCACGTGCTCGACCAGGTCGGCGACCTCGTCGATGAGGTGTGTGGACAGCACGATGGTGCGCGGGCGCTCGGCGAAGTCCTCGAGCAGCCGGTCGTAGAAGATCTGCCGCGCGACCGCGTCCAGGCCCAGATACGGCTCATCGAACAAGGTCAGCGGAGCCCGGGCGGCGAGCCCGATGATGATGCCCACCGCCGAGAGCTGACCGCGCGAGAGCTTCTTGATCTGCCGGTCCCGCGGCAGCTCGAAGTCCTTCACCAGCCGGTCGGCGTAGGCCTGGTCCCAGTTCCGGCAGGCGATCGCGGCGGCGGCGAACGCCTCGCGCACCTTGTAGTTGGAGGGGTACCGCTGCGCCTCGCGGATGAAGCACACCCGGTTCAGCACCGCCGGGTTCTCCCGCGGCGGCTGCCCGAACACCTCGACCCGGCCGGAGGTCTCAAACTCCTGCCCGGTCAGGATGCGCATCAGCGTGGTCTTGCCGGCCCCGTTGCGGCCCAGCATCCCGTGGACGGTGTCCGGCTCCAGGGCCAGGCTGAGGCCGTTCAGCGCGGTGTGGCCGCGGTAGCGCATCGTCAGGTCCTCGACCACCACGGCGCTCATCGTCCCGCTCCCCACTTCTCGATCAGGTCCTGTACGTCCGCCGGGCTCAGCCCGAGCCGGCGGGCCTCGGCCAGCAGCGGCTCCACGAAGTCGCGGGCGAAGGCGTCCCGCCGCCGGTCCAGCACGCGCCGCCGCGCGTCGCTCGCCACGAACATCCCGATGCCTCGCTTCTTGTAGAGGATCCCGTCGGTCACCAGCTGGCTGACGCCCTTGGCCGCGGTCGCCGGGTTGATCCGGTGGAACGCGGCGAGCTCATTGGTCGAGGGCACCTGCGTGTCCGCGGCCAGCGTGCCGTCCAGGATCGAGGACTCGATCTGCTCGGCGATCTGCTGGAAGAGCGGGCGGCCCTCGTCCATCACCGGTCCCTCGGTTCATTACTCATGTAACTAACCATGCAAGCGGGTAGCCTCCGCTGTCAAGCACGGTCGGGTGCCAAGCGCGGTCGGGGGTCAGCCGCTACCGAAGGGGGATGGCCGGGGATGACCCGGGGAGCGGGTTTCAGCGATGATGCAACCTTTCCGGCCGCCACGAGGTTCAACTCCCCATGAAACGCAGACCCCCGCCCTCGGTGGACCCGGGCTTCGTCGAGTTCGTCGCGGCCCGGTCGGCCGCGCTGTTCCGCACCGCGGTGCTGATCGTCGGCGACCGGCACGAGGCCGAGGACCTGGTGCAGGCCGCGCTGGAGCGCGCCTACCGGCACTGGGACCGGGTGGCGGTGATGGACGCCCCGGAGGCGTACGTGCGGCGGATCCTGGCCAACCTGGCCGTGGACCACGGCCGGCGCCGGAGCCGCGGGCCACTGCCGTTGTCGTTGTTGGAGCACGACGGAGCCGCCCACGACAGGTACCCGGATGTGGACCGGCACGACGAGGTCATCAGAGCACTGCGAGAGCTGCCGCCGCGGATGCGCGCCGTCCTGGTGCTCCGCTACTACGACGACCTGACCGAGGCGCAGATCGCCGAGGTGCTGGGCATCTCGGTCGGCACGGTGAAGTCCCAGACGGCGCGGGCGCTCGCCAAGTTGCGCGCGGCGATGGCAGTGCGGGAACAGGAGGCGACGTCATGACAGAGCTCGAAGACACCCTGTCGCGGGCCCTGGCGGTCGAGGCCGACCGGCACCGGCCGCCGGTCTTCGACGCCCAGCGCATCGCCGAGGCGGCGGTGACGAGGCGGCCGTTCTGGCGGCGTCCGCTGTTCGCCCTGGTGGCCGCGGCGATCGGGGTCGGCGGGATCGGCGGCGCGACGGTGCTGGCGACAGGAGGCGGCCAGCACCGGAGCGCTGACCGGGTGTCTGTGACCTTCCAGACCAAGACCGGATCCGTGGGGTCGCAGGTCACGGACGCTTCCGTGGAGTCTTGGGTGCACACCAGGGCGTCGATCGAAGGTCTGAAGGACGTCACGGTCACGGTGCGGCACAGCCCCTGGCGGCTGGAGGTGACCGGGCACGCGGCCGACCTGGACCGGTTGAAGACGCTCGGCGAGCCCGGCATCCTTCAGTTCCGTCCAGTGCTCGACCATTTTGGCGAGGTGCCGCTGTCCCGGACGTGCACGGTGTCGACTGTGCGGACCGGCGCGCCATGGCGGTCCTGTGATCTGGACGGGAAACCGGCGGCCTGGATCGCCGATCCGGTGGGCGTCGGCTACCACGTCGCCGACGCCCAGGTGTCGCGCCTTGACATGGGCGGTACCTGGGGCACCCGCTGGCAAGTCAGCCTGAGGTTCGACACGGCGGGCGCGAACGACTTCACCGGCTTCACAACTCAGTTCGCGGACCGCATGTCCGCGGTGCTGATCGACGGCGCTATGGAGTCTTCTTTCGTCCCCCGGAAGCCACTCGCCGACGGGCCGTCCGGGCTCGAGTTCGAGACAACGAACCAGGCCCAGGCCTACCTGGTGGCCGCGATCCTGTCCACCCAGGGCCCGGCCGACCTGGAAGGTGCCACGAAGACCGTCAGCACCCGCTGACGGTCATCAGCCCTCGATGATGCGTCTCAGCACTCGATGACGTTCACCGCGAGCCCGCCGCGCGCGGTCTCCTTGTACTTCACCGACATGTCGCGGCCGGTGTCCTTCATCGTCTTGATGACCTTGTCCAGCGACACGTGGTGCCGGCCGTCGCCGCGCAGTGCCATCCGCGCGGCGGTGACGGCCTTCACCGCGGCCATGCCGTTGCGCTCGATGCACGGGATCTGTACCAGGCCGCCGATCGGGTCGCAGGTCAGGCCCAGGTTGTGCTCCATGCCGATCTCGGCGGCGTTCTCCACCTGTTCCGGGGTGCCGCCGAGGACTTCGGCCAGGCCGGCGGCGGCCATCGAGCAGGCCGAGCCGACCTCGCCCTGGCAGCCGACCTCGGCGCCGGAGATGGAGGCGTTCTCCTTGAACAGCATGCCCACGGCGCCGGCCGCGAGCAGGAACCGGACCACGCCGTCCTCGTCGGCGTCCGGCACGAAGGCGGTGTAGTAGTGCAGCACCGCCGGGATGATGCCGGCGGCGCCGTTGGTGGGGGCGGTGACGACCCGGCCGCCGGCCGCGTTCTCCTCGTTCACCGCCATCGCCCACAGCGTGGCCCACTCGTTGGCGTGCATCTCCTTGTTGCCCTCGGCCCGCAGCGTGCGCGCGAAGCCCGGGGCCCGGCGCCGCACCTTCAGGCCGCCGGGCAGGATGCCCTCGGTGGCGATGCCGTTGGCGACGCATTCGCGCATCACCCGCCAGATCTCCAGCAGGCCGGTGCGCACCTCGGCGTCGGTGCGCCAGGCGAGCTCGTTCTCCAGCATCAGGCCACTGACACTGAGGCCGGTCTGCGTGGCCAGGTCCAGCAGTTCGGCGCCGGTGCGGAACGGGTACTTCAGCACGGTGTCGTCCAGGACCACGCGGTCGGCGCCGACGGCGTCCTCGTCGACCACGAACCCGCCGCCGACCGAGTAGTACGTCTTGGCCATCAACGGTTCGCCGTGCTCGTCGTAGGCGAACAGCCGCATCCCGTTGGAGTGGTAGGGCAGCGACTTGCGCCGGTGCAGCACCAGATCGCGGTCCTCGGCGAAGGCGACCTCGGAGCCGGTGCCGCGCTCGGTCCCCAGCAGCCGCAGCCGTCCGGTCTCCCGGATCCGCACCAGATCGATCTCCGCGCCGCGCACGTCGACGGTCGCCGGGACCTGGCCCTCCAGCCCGAGCAGCACCGCCTTCGGGGTGCCGTGGCCGTGGCCGGTCGCGCCGAGGGAGCCGAACAGCTCAGCCCGGACCCGCGCCACCTTCGGCAGCACATCCTCGTTGTCCAGGCGCTTGGCGAACATCCGGGCCGCTCGCATCGGCCCCACGGTGTGCGAGCTCGACGGGCCGATGCCGATCGAGAACAGGTCGAAGACACTGACCGCCATGCTTTGCCTCTCACGCCATTGTGGACTGGCAAATTCAGAATCAAACGCCGGAATGCCGACCCTTCCGAGGGTATCAACCTCAGCGGGCCGGCATTCCTTTCACGATGCCCGAGAGCAGCCTTGTCGCCGTGTGCTACTCGCGTTCCCCTGCTCGACGGTTCCCGGCCTCATTCCGTCCGCAGCGCGGTGGCGGTCCGCGACCGCGCCGCCCAGCCGGCCGGCAGCAGCGCGCCGAGCAGGGCGATGACGACCCCGCCGGCCAGCAGCGGGAGGACCAGTCCCAGGCTGTAGGTGTCGGTCACGCTCGGCGGCAGGTGCATGCCGACCGCGTTCCCCATCGGCGTCAGCGTCGCCTTCTCCAGCGCGGTGCCGATCGGCACCCCGATCAGCCCGGCGATCAGCCCGGTCAGCGCCACCGACGTCAGCACCATCGCCACCGTCTGGCGCGGCGTCATCCCGAGCGCCTTGAAGATCCCCAGGTCGTGGATCCGTTCGCGGGTGTCCTGGACCACAGTGTTCAGCACCCCGAGCGCCGCCACCGCCAACAGCATCAGCGACAGCGTGGCCACCAGCGCGCTCATCACCACGACCACGTTTGAGGCGTTCCCGGACTGGTTGCTGTCCACGTCGGCGTGCAGCGGCGACAGGGCCACGGCGGCCGAGGCGGCCCAGTCCGGGCCGCTCACCCCGGAGGCCAGCTCGACGTTGAACTGGTCGATCCGCGGCGTCAGCCCGGCGGCGGCGAACGTGGCGCTGTCGACCAGGACGGACCGGCCGCTGTCGTGGGTGTCGAAGGCGACACCCACGATCTTCAGCGTCAGCGGCTCGCCCTCCTGCACCACCGTGACCGCGTCGCCGACGTGCGTCCCCATCGCCGTGGCCAGCCGGTCACTGATCACCGCCTCGCCGGGCCCGGAGTACCAGCGGCCGGAGATCAGCTCCATCCCGGTCCACGAGAAGTCGCCGGAGACCGTGTCCACGGTCGTCATGTCACCGGTCGGCGCGCCGACCACGGACGCACCGCTGTCGCCCCAGCCGAACGCGGCCTTCGTGCCCGGGACCGAGGCCAGGGCGGCGGACACCTTCGCGGCGTCCAGATGCGGAGTGCGCGGGTCGTTGGGGCCGTACATGCCTCCGGGCGGACCGCCCTGCTCCGGGTCCTCGCTGGTGGGCACCACGATCAGCGAGGCGGCGTTGAAGCCGGCGCCGCGCTGGTCCTGGAACTTGCTGAACCCGGTCTCCAGCCCCATCGCGAACGTCACACTCACCGCGCCGAACAGCACCGCGGCGCCGACCAGCGCGGTCCGGGCAGGCCGGGCGAACGGCTGGGCCAATCCCAGCGATATCGAGCGGGGCAGCGGCAGCCGGGCGGCCAGCCGCTGCGCGGCCCGGCCGCGTTCGGCCCGGGGCGCGCGGCCCACCACCAGCGTCTGCACGGCCGGCAGCCGGCCGGCTCGCAGCGCCGGGATCATCGCGGTCAGCGCGACGATCGCCAACGTCCCCAACGGAACGAGCAGGCTGACCCACACCGGGATCGTGGCGCCGCCCGCGCCCAAGTCGTTGCTGGTGCCCTTCAGCACCGGCACGGCCAGCAGGTTGCCGAACACGGTCCCGCCCACCACGCCGATCGTCGCCGGGATCAATGCCTGGGCGGCATAAGCGCGGGCCACCTGCCCCGGCGTGAAGCCCAGCGACTTCAGGATCCCGATGCGCCGGATTCCCGACACCACCGCGCCGCTGACCACGATCGCGATGATCAGCACCGACAGGAACAACCCGAGGACGCCGAACACGATCAGGAACGGCACGAAGGACTTGGCGTTGCCGGTGGCCTGCGTCCGCGCCGTCAGGTAGGACTGCGCGCCCTCGACCGAGCCGGCCGGCGCGGCGGCGGCGACCGCCTGCCGGTCGGCGGCGATCCGCGCGTCGGTCCCGGCGGCGGCGAACCGGTACAGCATCTGCGCATCGGTCTTGGCCCCGGCCCCGGTCAGCCGGGCGAAGCCGTCGGCGGTGGTCCAGCCGGTCGCGGTGTCGGTCAGCGAGTTGGCGAAGCCGACGACCTTGAACGAGGGCTTGCCGGGCAGCGCGCTGAACACGACGGACTTGCCCAGGCAGTCGCTGGGCCAGTTGTTCAGGACGATCTGGTTCGGGCCGGTCGGCCACGCGCCCTGGTCCAGCACGATCTGGTCCAGCCCGGTGCCGGCCGTCAGGTTCGGCCGGGTGGTCACGGTGACCGGCGGCGCGGCGGTGTTCGCGAAGGTCATGCCGGGGCCGATGCTCTCGGTGCAGTCCGGGCCGATGACCGAGTCCAGCGCGGTGGTGATCGGGTAGGGGCCGGCGGCCTCGGTGACCCCGGCGGCGTGCGCGGTCGCGGCGGCCTGCGCGGCGGTCGCCTTCGCGCCGTCGAACTGCACGGCCAGGTGCGCGGCGTCGCGCTTGGCGAAGGCGTGGTCGAAGGGGGACTGGACCACGGTCAGCAGCCCGAGGGACAGGACCGAGGAGGTGACGGCGGCCAGCGTGGTCAGGGCCATCACGAAGGACTGGACGCGGCGCCGGCCGACGCCGGAGCGCACCACCTTGCCCAGGGCGCTCATCGGGTCACCGCCAGCAGGAGGCGGGCCACGGCCCGGAAGCCGGCTTCGAACAGGCGCCGGGGGAGGGGCTTGTGGAGCGTCATCGGACCGCTCCCGCCGGGCCGGTGACGGCGGCGTTCGCGGGAGTGGTCAGCGATGCGTCCCCCCGCGCCGCATCGTTGACCACGTCCCGGGCCACCGCGCCGTCCACCAGCTCGATCGTCCGGTGCGCGGTGCTGGCCGCCAACGCGACGTCGTGGGTGACCAGCAGGATGGTCTGACCCTCGGCGTTCAGGTCCAGCAGCAGCCGGCGCACGTCCTCGGCCGAGTGCGAGTCCAGCGCGCCGGTCGGCTCGTCGGCCAGCAGCAGCGCCGGCCGGTTCATCAGGGCCCGGGCCACCGCGACCCGCTGCCGCTGCCCGCCGGACAGCCGCTGCGGGTAGGCCTTGGCGTGCCGGTCGATGCCCAGCGAGCCGAGCAGTTCGGCGGAGCGGCGCTTGGCCTCGGCCTTGCCCATCCCGGCCAGCTGCGCCGGGACCAGCACGTTGTCCAGCACGGTCAGATCGTCGAGCAGGTTGAAGAACTGGAAGATCATCCCGATCGAGGCCCGCCGGTACTTGGCCGAACCCGCCTCGCCGAGCCGGTCCACCCGGGTCCCGTTGACCGTCACGGTGCCGCTGCTGGGCCGGTCCAGCCCGGCGATCAGGTTCAGCAGCGTGGACTTGCCGCTGCCGGAGTGCCCGAGCACCGCCAGGCACTCCCCGGCCGCCACGGACAGGGTGACGCCGGCCAGCGCGGGCGGGCCGTCGTCGTACTTCTTGGTCGCCTCGCGCAGATCGATCATCAGCGGATTCGGCGGATTCGGCGGATTCGATGGACTCGGCGGATTCCTCGACGGATTCGTCATGGCCACGAACCTATGGACGGACCGTGATCGCCCGCGTCGGCCGGAGTCATGAAACCCGGTACACCCCTGAGCTGATGCCCCGGCCTCGTCATCCCGGGGATGTATCCCACAGGCGTAGGCCTGTAGACGGAGCGGATGATGTGGACCGGCCCGGGTTCTTGCGACACTGAGCCGGTGAACAGGGACGACGAGGACCGGCGCTTGGTCCCCGGCGCGTGGGCGGCACTGCGCCGCCGTACGGGCGCGGCACCGGCGCCCACCCGCTGGGCCTGGGCCGCCGACATAGCGCTGGCCCTGGCGATGATCTTCAGCATCCTGAACAGCGGCTACCACCACGCGGTGACCCTCCCGGCGCAGCACGGGCCCTTCTACTCGGTCGACCACCTGATCCAGGTCGGCCCCCGCGACACCATTCTGGTGATCATGACGGCCCTGCCCCTGAGCCTGCGCCGCCGCTACCCCCTGGCGGCGTTCTGGACCTGCGAGACAGCGGTCCTGCTCCTGCACGCCAACGTGGCGGACAGCAACGACACCGCGATCTTCACCTTCATGGCCGTCCTGATCGCCGCCTACAGCGCCGCCATCTACAGCCCCTACCGCGCGGCCATGGTCTACAGCCTCGGCCTCGGCGCCATCCTGCTCGCCGCCACCCGCGGCAGCCAGATCCCCAACGTCACCCGCGGCTTCGTCCCGTTCCTGTTCCTCATCCCGATCGTTCTGGGCGCCAACGCCATCGGGAACTGGAAACAGCGCGTCCACGACCTCGAAGAGGGACGCGAGTCCTCGATGCTGCGCGCCGTCGAGCAGGAGCGCGCACGGATCGCGGCCGAACTGCACGACGTGGTCTCGCACAACGTGAGCGTGATGGTGGTCCAGGCCGGCGCCGCCCGCAAGGTCCTGGACAAGTCCCCGGACCTGGCGCGCGAGGCGCTGCTGGCGGTCGAGGACAGCGGCCGCGCCGCGATGGCCGAACTGCGCCACGTCATGGGCCTGCTGACGATGACCTCGCAGGGCGGCGACCCGGCCGGCACCGCGGACCTCGCCCCACAGCCCGGCCTGGAACAGATCCCCGCGCTGGTGGAACGGATCCGCAACGGCGGCGTCCGCGTCGACCTGGCGATCGAGGGCGACGTCATCCCGCTCCCGTCGGGCCCGGACCTGGCGGCGTACCGGGTGGTCCAGGAGGGCCTGACGAACGCGGTGAAGCACGCGGTCGGCGCGCTGATCCGCGTGACACTGGACTACACGCCACAACGACTGAAGGTGGACGTCGTCGACACCGGCGGCACACCCTCATCCGCAGCCGCCACCGGCAACGGCCGGGGCCTGGTCGGCCTGCGCCAACGGCTGGCGGTCTACGGTGGCACCCTGAGCGCGGGGCCACGACTGACCGGGGGGTACATGGTGAGCGCCGTGATCCCGCTGCGAGAGGGGACCGGAGCATGAGCGGCAGCGTTCGTCATGGCGGTGTTAGCTATGGAGGCGTCAACGGCGGCGGGGTAAGCGATGGGGGCGGCGGCGTCAGCGGCGGCCGGGTCGACGCCGGCGAGAGCGGCGCGAACCTCCGCGTGGTGATCGCCGACGACCAGGTCCTGGTCCGCACC
This sequence comes from Catenulispora pinistramenti, assembly GCF_018274385.1. Taxonomy (GTDB): domain Bacteria; phylum Actinomycetota; class Actinomycetes; order Streptomycetales; family Catenulisporaceae; genus Catenulispora; species Catenulispora pinistramenti. Next base: position 10,555 of record NZ_JAAFYZ010000155.1, read on the forward strand.
GGCTTCCGCATGATCCTGATGTCCGAAGGCATCGACGTGGTCGGCGAAGCGGCCAACGGCGACGAAGCCCTGCGCGTATCCCGCGAAACCCACCCCGACGTAGTCCTGATGGACATCCGCATGCCCGGCATGGACGGTCTGGAAGCCACCCGCCTGCTCCTCGCCGACACCCCCACCGCCCACGAACCACCCCGCATCATCATCCTGACAACCTTCGACCTGGACCAGTACGTCTACGCGGCCATCACAGCCGGCGCCAGCGGCTTCCTCCTGAAGGACGTAAGCCCAGAACACCTCGTCGCCGCAGTCCGCATGGTCCGCGCCGGCGACGCAATGCTGGCCCCGGCCATCACCCGCCGCCTGGTCGAGCGCTTCGCAGTCCCCACGGTGAACCCCCGCACCGAAGCACTCCATAAGGACCTTGCGACACTCACGCCACGCGAACGCGAAGTCCTCGGCCTCCTGGGCCGCGGCCTGTCCAACGCCGAGCTGGCCGCGCGCTTCCACCTGTCGGAGGCGACAGTCAAGACCCACGTGGCGCGGATCCTCGCGAAGCTGAACCTGCGGGACCGGGCGCAGGCGGTGGTGGTCGCCTACGAGACGGGGCTGATCACGCCGGGCGTGGCCTGACGCGGCTGGTATGGCGCTGGTACTGCTGACGCGGCTGGAGCAGCAGGTGTGGGTGAAGCAGCTGGTGTGGCTGGTGCGACTGACGCCGCTGGTGGGGCCGACGCGGCTGGTGCGGCTTGCGTGATCTTCGCGTTGCTTGGCAGCCTGCCCTACTTAGCCGCAGCCCCCGCCCCAGCCCCCGCCGGCTCAGCCTCGTGCCGCACACTGCACACCAAATGATCGTCCGTCTCATCCGCCACGATCGTGTCGCCAGGACTCGTGTCCCCGGCCAGCAGCAGCGAAGCGACCTTGTTGTCCAGCTCCGACTGGATCGTCCGGCGCAGCGGCCGGGCGCCGAACTCGGGCTTGTACCCGCGGTCCACCAGCCACCGCTTCGCGTTCTCCGTCACCTCCAGGCCGAGTTGCTGCGCCTTCAGGCGGCGGCGTGAGCCGTCGAGCATCAGGTCCACTATGTTGCCCATCTCGCCCTTGCCGAGGCTGTGGAAGATCACTGTTTCGTCGAGGCGGTTGATGAACTCCGGGGGGAAGAAGCTGCGGACCTGGTCCATCAGCTGGTCGCGGATCTCGTCGGTGTCGCCGGAGTGGGCCAGGATCAGTTGGCTGCCGATGTTGGAGGTCATGATGACCACTGTGTGGCGGAAGTCGACGGTGCGGCCCTGGGCGTCGGTGAGCCGGCCGTCGTCGAGGACCTGGAGCAGGGTGTTGAAGATGTCCGGGTGCGCCTTCTCGACTTCGTCGAAGAGGATCACCGAGTAGGGCTTGCGCCGTACCTTCTCCGTGAGCTGTCCCGCCTCCTCGTAGCCGACGTATCCGGGCGGGGAGCCGAGTAGGCGGGAGACCGTGTGCTTCTCCTGGAACTCGCTCATGTCGAAGCGGATCAGCCGGTCCTCGTCGCCGAACAGCAGCTCCGCGAGTGCCTTGGCCAGCTCCGTCTTGCCGACGCCGGTCGGTCCGAGGAACAGGAACGAGCCGGTCGGCCGGTTCGGGTCGCCCATTCCGGCCCGGGAGCGCCGTACCGCCTCGGCGATCGCCGTGACCGCCTCGTCCTGCCCGACCACGCGGTCGTGCAGCGCGTCCTCCAGCTTCAGCAGCCGGGTCCGCTCGTCCTCGTTGAGCTGCGCGACCGGGATCCCGGTGCGCCGCGACACGACCTCCGCGATGTCGTTCTCCGTCACCTTCAGCGCGCCCTCGCGCCGCTCCTCGATCGTCGCGACCTCGTCGTTGAGCTCGTCGATCCGGTTCTTCAGATCCTTCGCGCGGTCGTAGTTCTCCGCCGAGACCGCCTCGTCCCGCTCCCGCGTCAGCTTCGCCAGCTTGTCCTCGCGCTCGATCGCCTCGGTCGACTTTCCGAGGTTGCGCAGCCGGATCCGGGCCCCGGCCTGGTCGATCAGGTCGATCGCCTTGTCCGGCAGGAAGCGGTCGGAGATGTAGCGGTCCGACATCTGCGCGGCGGCGGCCAGTGCCTCGTCGGTGAACTTCACGCCGTGGTGCGCCTCGTAGCGGTCGCGCAGTCCCTCCAGGATCTGCACCGTCTCCTCGACCGTCGGCTCGGCGATCAGCACCGGCTGGAAACGCCGCTCCAACGCCGCGTCCTTCTCGATGTTCTTGCGGTACTCGTCGATCGTCGTGGCCCCGATGACGTTCAACTCGCCCCGCGACAGCGCCGGCTTCATGATGTTGCCCGCGTCCATCGAGCTGTCGCCGCCCGAACCCGCGCCGACGACCGTGTGCAGCTCGTCGATGAACAGGATCGTCGAGTCCGACGCCTTCCCGACCTCGTCGATGACGTTCTTCAACCGTTCCTCGAACTCGCCCCGGTACTTGGACCCGGCGACCAGTCCGGCCAGGTCCAGCAGCACGACGCGCTTGCCCTCCAACGTCTTCGGCACGTCCCCGGAGACGATCCGCTGCGCCAGCCCCTCCACGATCGCCGTCTTGCCCACGCCCGGATCGCCGATCAGCACCGGATTGTTCTTGGTCCGCCGCGACAGCACCTCGACCGTCTGCTCGATCTCGTCCGCCCGCCCGACCACCGGATCCAGCTTCCCGGCCTTGGCGTCCTCGGTCATGTCCCGGCCGTACTCGTCCAGCGTCGGCGTGTCCGTCGGCTGCTCCGGCCCGGCCGGCATGCCCTCGGCCCGCGACGCCTTCGTGATCCGCTTGCCCAGGTCCTTGGCGTCCACCTGGGTGTTGCTCAGGACGTGCCCGGCACCGGAGTCCTGGTCCTCGGTCAGCGCCGCCAGGATGTGCTGCGGCCCGACGTACGTCGCCCCGGACGCCTGCGACAGCGAATGCGCCTCCATCAACACGCGCTTGGCCGCGGGCGTGAGCCCGGGCTCGGCCGACGGCGTGGAACCGGACGCCGGCAGCGACTTCTCGATCGTCTTCGCCAGCCGGTCCGGGTCGACGTTCGCCGCGGCCAGGATTCCGCGCGTCGGCTCCACCTGCGTGGCCGCCCACAGCAGGTGCTCGGTGTCGAGGTCGGAGCTGCCGTCCTGGGCCGCGCGGTGCGAGGCCGTGGAGATCAGCTCCCGGGCCGACTCGGTCAGCAGCTGACCGATCGGCACGCGCTGGACCCGCGGCGGCGAGAACTCCGGCGACATCCCGAAGAACCGATTGAGCAGGTCGTTGAAGGGATCGTCGGAGCGGTCGAAGAAGCCGCCGAAGGAGCTCATGGACATGAATCCAGACAACACCCACTATGGGCGGACCGCACGGTGAGACTGCGCCGAGCGGGTAGGCACCCCTTACGCCGGCAGACGCGGGGGTTCCACGGCACCCTCGGCCAGCGCGACGGCGAGAGCCCGGCCGGGACAGACGCGCGGGCCGTGACCGAACGTCAGCCCGACCGGCCCCACTTCCAGAATCACTGACGCACCCTCGGGAATTTCGATCGTTCCGACCTCCAGCCCGACGACTAGGTCGGCGACCGCGATCCGGCGCATGACCTGTACCGGCGGCGCGGTGCGCAGGGTCGTGTGGACGTCGCCCGAACCGTCCCGTGCGGTGGCGATCAACGCGGCGGTCGCGTCACATGCCTGGATGAGGATCCCGATCCGGTTCGCCGCCTGCTCGGGATAGTCGGTCTGCTCGGGATCGTCGGCCTGCTCCGGGTCGGCGACCTGCTCCGGATCGTCGGTCCGCATCAGCGGCAGCAGCAGTCGCACGGCGTTGTCCGCCGCCGGATCCTCCCCACCGAAGTAGTTGTCCGCAACCGTGCACAACGCCTCGACCGCCGCATCATCCAACACGTCCAGCCCCATCGCCCCCGCGAGTGCGCGCAAGACCCGCGTGCGATCGTCACCGGGCATGCCGACGGCCAGACGGCGCAGCCCGTCCACGTCGATCCGCGCCAGCTCCGCCTCCACGAACGCCCGGCGGCGCGCGTGCACCTCGCCGTGCGCGAACCGCGCGACCGTGGCCCGCAGCCACGCCATCGTCCCCTCGGGCCCGGATTCCACCGGCAACGGAACCAGCCGCGGATCGGCCAGCGCCGCCTCGATGTCGGCGCGCGAAGTGAGAGTCACCATGGAGTCACCAGGTCCGTGGTCACCATCACCAGGTCCGTGGTCGTCATGTCCGAAGTCACCAGGTCCGTGGTCGTCATGTCCGTAGTCACCATGCCCCGACCGTACGGCCGGTTCGTTTCGGCGCTCCCCGAAGCATCCCGTTAGGCTGCCGATCATGGCAGGCCACATCGTCGCGACCGGTGCCGGACGGGCTCTCATGGAGCGCCGCACCGACCCCCACCACGAGTTCGTCCTCCGCCTCACCGGCAAGGAACGCCCCCGCGTCCTGTTCCTCCCGACGGCCACCGGCGACGACCCGGCCTACATCGTCTCCTTCTACGAGACCTACATCGCCGACCGCTGCGAGCCGTTCCACCTCCGGCTGTTCAACCGCACCGTCAGCGATCTGCGAGCCTTCGTCCGGTCGATGGACCTGATCACCGTCGGCGGCGGCAACACCGCGAACATGCTCGACGTCTGGCGGCGCCAGGGCCTGGACACGATCCTGCGCGAGGCGTGGGAGGACGGCGCGGTCCTCACCGGTGGCAGCGCCGGTGCGCTGTGCTGGTTCCACGGCGGCACCACCGACTCCTTCGGCCTGCCGTACCAGGTCCTCGCCGACGGCCTGGGCTTGCTCGAAGGCAGCCTGTGCCCGCACTACGACGGCCAGGATTCGCGTCGTCCGGTCTATCGTGACGCCCTGCTCTCCGGCGCGCTCCCGGCCGGCTACGGCGTCGACGACCTCGTCGGACTGCACTTCCACGGCACCGACTTCGTCGAGGCCGTCAGCTCCTCGGCGACCGGCGGCGCGCTGCGCATCGAGGCGGTCGGCGGGGTGATCGCCGAGACCCGGATCCCGGTGCGGCTGCTGCCTTCGTGAGCAGCATGACAAGCGCGCACGCCGCACTCCGGGTAGCGTCGGGGACATGTCGATCCCTGGAGTCGAAACCAGCGTCCCGCCGAGCGGCACCGGTTGTGTGGAGTGCGACGAGAACGGCGGTTGGTGGGTCCACCTCCGCCGCTGCACGCAGTGCGGCCACATCGGCTGCTGCGACAACTCGCCGGAGCAGCACGGCCGCAAGCACGCCGCCAGCACCGGGCACACCATGATCACCAGCTTCGAGCCCGGCGAGGACTGGTTCTACGACTTCAGCAACGACAACTTCTACGAGTCCGGCCCGGCCCTCGCGCCGCCGGACAGCCACCCGGCCGACCAGCCGGTGCCCGGGCCGAAGGGCCGCGTCCCGGCCGACTGGCAGAGCAAGCTGAACGACTAGCCGCTCCGCGCAGCCGTTTCCGGCCCCCTCGGTTGGGACCAAGGCCCCTCGGCTGGATCCACGTCACCTGACCCCGCTACATTCGCCGCCATGGACGGGATCGAGCGGGGCCAGTTGAAAGTCATGCCCATCCACGCCGTGACAGAGGTCTACGGCGAGGCCGGACTGCGCGTGCTGTTCGACGTCGAGAGCGAGGCGTTCCCCGACGACGAGCGCGCCGCGATGCAGCGCGCCGAACGCGTCGCCTCCCGGCTGCACGCCGCCGACAAGCGGGTCCGCGAACCGTATGTCAATCATCTGCTTCGCGTCGCGATCCGCATCATCCGGCACTACCAGGTGCGCGACCCCGAGGTGGTCGTGGCGGCGCTGCTGCACGACGCCGTCGAGGACCACCCCGGCGACCTCGCCGATCTGGCGAGCGACGCCGAACGCGCCGCCGGCGAACGGGAAGCGGCGCTGGTCGTACTGAGCCGGGCCTTCACCCCGCGCGTCGCGGAACTGATCGCGGCCGTCACCAACCCGCACTACGACCCGGCGCGCGACAAGCAGGAACAGTACCGCGAACACGTCGTGGAGAGCCTGGAAGCGAACCCGTGGGCCCGGGTGGTCAAGCTCTCCGACTTCACCGACAACGGCGTCGGCATCATCCACACCACCGGCCCGAAGGTCCGCAAGGCCTCGGCGAAGTACGCGCCGCTGGTCCCGCAGCTCCGCGAGTTCGCGCTGCGCCCCGACACCCCGTTGTCCGACGAGGTGAAGGCGCTCATCGTGAAGCAGCTGGACCTCGCGGCCGACCGGTTCAGAGCCATCCTCGGGTAGCTCGGGTAGGCTGCCCGGCGGGGTGGGTCCGAGACCTCCGTATCAAGGACCCCAATGCTGGATGGGCAAGACATAGCGGACGCCCTCGACGGCGCCGTACATGGCGACGAGGCGTCCTTCACCGTGCTCTGGCGCGCCCTGAACCCGCCGCTGCTGCGCTATCTCCGAGTCCTGATCCCCGCGGCCTGCGAGGACGTCGCCTCCGAGACCTGGTTACAGGCCTCGCGCGACCTCGGCGGCTTCACCGGCGACGCCAGAGCGTTCCAGGTGTGGCTGTTCCGCATCGCCCGCAACCGCGCCATCGACGAGGGCCGTCGTAACCGGCGCACGCTGGACGAACCGGTCGCCGTGCTGCCCGAGCAACGGTCCACCGACGACACCGCCCGGGACGCGCTCACCGCGATGGCCACCCGCCGAGCCCTGGCCGCGATCGCCGAGCTGCCCCGGGACCAGGCCGAGGCGGTGCTGCTGCGCGCGGTCGCCGGGCTCAGCGCCGAACAGGCCGGCTCGGTCGTCGGCAAACGCGCCGGGGCCGTGCGGGTCGCGGCGATGCGCGGCCTGCGGACGTTGAAGAAGCGGCTCGACAAGGCCGCGGAACCGGAGAAGTCGCCGGTCAAAGGAATAGCGCGGACGGGTTCGAGGGCGGGTGTAACACGATGAGGCGCCGGATCGCTCCTTCGGGCACGATGCGTACGACAGGGAACTCCCAGCGGGCCCTCGGCCGTCGGCGACCGGGCCGCCGAGCCGCCGAGGAACTGCTCGACCACGCGGGCGGCCAGGGTGCCGCCGGCGCGGCGTCGGGTGCCGCCGCGGGAGCCCCGCCGACGGAATCAGGGTTCGAGACCATGCCTGATCTGGCAGCTGTGGGCCGGCTGCTCGACGCGGCCGCCGGTCCGGCCCTGACCGCCGAGCTCTCTGGCGAGGACGCGGCCCGTGCCGTGTTCTGCGCGCATCACTCCGCCTCCGCGACACCCTCCAAGGAGAGACGCGTGTTCAGCAAAGCCCTTCTCGCCAAGGCGGTGACGGTGAAGATAGCCGTCGCCGTCTGCGGCGTGTCGATGGTCGGCGCGGCCACCGCCGCCGCCACCAACTCGCTGCCGTCCACCTTGCAGTCCAAGGCTCACTCGCTCGGTTTCCCGGCCCCGAAGGACTCGCCGCTCAACGGTTCCGGCCTGGCCGGCAGCCACAAGGACGCCGACACCATGGTGCCCGGCGTCCCCACCCCCACCGGCTCAGCGCCCGCGAAGGCGGCGCCGCTGCGCGACGACCAGGCGGCGCTCGACGCGGCCGGGGCCAGGCTGCTCGGTGACGACAGCTTCCGGCTGTGCAAGGCCGCTGAGGACGGCGACCGCGACGACCAGGGCCACGACCTGACGGCTGCGGAGCTGCAGAAGCTGGCCAAGGCCGCGAACGTGCCGGCCGCCGAGGTCGCCCAGATCCAGTCGCGGCTGGACGCACAGCGGAGCCAGGCGCAGACGCGGATGCAGGACTTCTGCAATCGCCTGGCGCAGGCCGAGAAGGACGCGCGCGACGGCCACGTCCCGACGTTCCCGATCCCGACCCCGCACCCCGGTGACGGCTGGCCGACTACCTGGCCGACTACCTGGCCGACCACCTGGCCGACTACTTTGCCCACGCACCTGCCGAGCGTCCCCGGCGCGCCTTCGCATCTGCCGACTGGACTCCCGAGCGGCCTGCCCACGCATCTGCCGACCGGGCTCCCCACGGGACTGCCGAGCGGACTCCCGTCCCACCTGCCGACCAGCCTGCCGAGCGGCGCTCCCACCTGGCCGACCGGCTGGCCGATCGACCCGGTCCGCCCGGGGGCGCAGCACTGAACGATGAGCCGTGATGTACGAATCCTGATCTGACGGTATCCAGGCCGCGGCTCCGCGGCAGCCGGCGCTCATCACCCACCCCACCCCACTCGCGCCGGGTGCCGCGGCCCGCTCCGGGCCCCAACCGACACCAGCCGCCGTGTTCCCAGGCCGGCGGCTGGTCCCGTCGCGTGTGTGCCGAGTTGTACGTGGCCGGAGTTGTGCGTGTGCTGATTCACTACCCGCGGTCCAACACCTCACTGTCAGGGGCGACTGTCAAGGGCGACTGTCAGGCCCGCAGCGCTCGCCAGCCCACCACGGCAGCAGCGCCCAGCGCGATCCCCGCCACCGAGAACCCCTCGCGCGGCCCCACATACTGGATGACCGCCGCGACGCCGAACCCCGTGATCGGCGCCGTCCCGGTCATCGCCACACCCCACAGGCTCATCACCCGGCCGCGCATGTCCGGCGCGCACCGCAACTGCACCAGCGTGTTGGCCGAGGCGATGAACCAGATCGACGTCAGGCCCAGGATCCCCATCGCCGCCACCGCGATCGGCATGGTCGGGGATATCGCGATCCCCACCACCGCGGCGGCCGTGACCAACGCCAGCAAGCGCACCCGCCGACCGGTCGGCTCCGGCTGTGCGGCGGCCAGCAGTGCCCCGGGCAGCCCGCCGATACCGAAGGCCGCCATCATCGCGCCGTATCCGCCGCCGCCCTGGTGCAGTGCCCGCTGGACCAGTGGCGGTAATGAGACGCCCATGCTGAAGATCAGGCCGGACGCCGCAGACATCAGCAGCAGCGCGCGCATCACCGGCGAGCCGAATCCGTAGCGCACGCCGTCACGTGCCGCACCGCGCGCGGGCTTGCGTTCTGCGCGAGACACCCTCGGCGCGCTGCGTGCCTTCATCCGCAGCAGCACGATCAGCGGCGCCAGATAAGAACCCGCATTCACTCCGAAGCAGGCGGTGGCGCCGGGCCCGGCCAATAGCGCGCCGCCCAAACCGGGCCCCACGACCCGCGAGGCGTTAATGGCCACTTCCCACAACCCGACCGCGCTGGCCACCCCGTCCGCTCCGACGAGGTCCACCACATACACCTGCCGGGCCGGGGAGTCGATCGCCATGACGCACCCGGACACGAGCGATGCGGCCAGCACGTTCCACACCGCGAGCGTCCCGGTCGCCGCCAGTACCGTCAGCGCCGCGGCGACCCCCATCAGCACCGACTGCGTGGCGATCAGCAGCCGTCGGCGATCCGCGCGGTCCACCACCGCACCGGCCCACGCGCCGGCGACCAGCGTCGGGCCCATCGTGCAGAAAGTCAGGACGCTGAGCCACACCGCGTCGCCGGTCTTCTGCAACATCCACCACGACAGCGCCACCCCCTGCGCCATCACCCCGGACGCCGACGTGATCTGCCCGGCGAACCACCACCGGAAGTCGCGGCCGCGTAAGGCGCCGCCGATGCGGCTGAACACGGTGTCCCTGCGGATGTCTTCGGCGGTCACGCCGGCATCCATGGTCGCGGGCAATATCCCTCCCCAAGCCGTCCGACCCTACTCGCGAAGGCCTCCGGCTCGGCGCGGCATTTCGTCAGGTGGTCACTTCAGCGTCTGTGCGCAGATCAGTCATGAGCCCCTTACTGCGCGTCGCCGCCCTACCATGACCCCGTGGGGTTCACGGGGAACGACAACATGCCGCGGCTGGCGCGGGGACTGGTGTTCGCCGTGGCCGCGGCCTTGGTGTCGGTCCATTTCGCCAAGGCCCTGGGGCGGATTCCCGCCGATCCGGCGGCCGGTGTGACGATCGTCGTCGCGTGCGTCGCCATTGTGGTGTTGGAGTTCCGGCCGGCGACTTGGCCTCGGGCCATGGCGCAGTTGGCGTGCGGGTTCCTGGCGGTGGTGCCGGGCGGCGCGTCGATCGGGCTGCTGGCGGTGCCGGTCGGTGCGGTGTTCCTGCAAGGGCTGTGGGTCCTGGTGCCACCGGTGCTCGCGACCGCGGCCTGGGTGCAGGCGGTGCGGACGGACAACGTGCGCGACGTCGTCGACATGTGCATCATGGTGCTGCTCGGCGGGATGGCGCTCTATGCGGTGACCACGCTGGCCGCCCTGGCCGCCCGCGTGCACGGCACTCGACTGACGCTGACCGCCGCCGCCGTGACGACCGAGCGCCTGCGCATCGCCTCGGGTCTGGACGCCGACCTGTCCTCCGGGCTGACCCGCATCCGCGAACTGGCGGCCAAAGCGGATCCGAACGCTCTGATCGTCCTGCTGACCGACGCGCGCGCGACCCTGGCCGCGACCCGTGCGACCGCCGCCGACCTGCGCAGCCTGTCGCTCGCGCCGGAGTCGGCCAGTGCCAGGGCCCTGCTTCAGTCGGCCGGGATAGAGGCGGACGTCGTCACCGGCCACACCGAGCCGCTGGGCCCGGCCGGGACCGTGCTGGCCACGGTGCTGCGCGAGGCGGTCACGGCCGTGGTGCGGGTCGGCGACGCGCGGCACTGCCAGATCGTCACCGGCGAGGCCGGCGGGCACGTGAGGCTCCGAGTGGTCAGCGACGGCGTGCGGACCGCCGCGCTCGGGGCGGACGTGCTGGACGGCCTGGCGCAGCGGGTGCGCGCCAGCGGCGGGCGCCTCGCGGCCGGACTGGAGGGGGACGGGCGCTTCGCGGTCGAGGCTTCGGTACCGGCCACGCCGGTCGCGGCCGTGCCGGTGGACGCGCCGGAGCTGCGGCGGGCGACTGCGTTGTATTGCGTGCTGCTGGCGGCGTTCTGTGTACGGACACTGCTATATGTCCCGGCCGCGCTGATCGCACCGGCGCTGCTGGTCCTGGCGGTGCTGTGCGCGCTACAGGTCGTGTACTCGGTGTGGGAGGCGAAGCGGCACAGCGAGGCGGCGCTGGTGCTGTTCGCGGCGCTGACGTTCGCACCGATGCACGCCTTCGGCCAGAACTGGATCGCCGCACTCGGGCTCCTCACCGGCTCGCTGCTGATCGCGCTGCCGTTGCCGCTGGGGGTGCCGGTGGTCGCGGCGGCGCTCGGGGTCGGCGGTTTCGTGGCGGCCGGTGATGGGGCGAGCGCGGTCTCGGCGATGCTGAACGCGCTGGTGACGTGCCTGGTCGTCTACGGCATGCTGCGCCTGGCCCGTCTGGTCCGCGAGTTGCAGCAGGCCGGCGACGGCCTGGCGCGCGCGGCGGTGGTGGGGGAGCGCTTGCGTGCGGCGCGGGATCTGCACGACCTGCTGGGGCACGGGCTCACCGCGATCCTGCTGAAAGCGGAGCTGGCCGTGCGGCTGCGCGACACGGATCCGGATCGATGCCGCGCGGAGATCCGCGACGTGGAGCGCCTGGCTGAGCAAGGTGAGCGGGAACTTCGGGCCCTGACAGGCGGCGCGGGCGAGTTGTCGTTCGGGGACGAACTGGCCTCGGCAGCCGCGGTCCTGGCGGCGGCCGACGTGGCGGTCGAAGTCGAGGGCGACGAACTGCCGGTGCCGCCCGCCGCCGGAGCGGTACTCGGCGTGGTGCTGCGCGAGGCGGTGACGAACGTGCTGCGGCACAGCGCGGCCCGGCACGCGCGGATCGCGGTCACGGTGCTTGAGGGCGCGGTGCGGCTGGAGGTGGAGAACGACGGGGTGGCTGGTGGTTCGGCAGCCGGACCGAGTGCCGGGTACAGCAAGTCGAGTGGTTCGGGAATCGGCGGCCTGACACTGCGGCTCGCTGAGTGCGGCGGGACACTGGCGGCAGGTCCGGACGACGGCTGGTATCTGCTGCGCGCTGACGTGCCGCGGTAGGGAGTTCTTCAGAACGAGGAGCCGCGGAGGAATTCTCGCGCCGTGTCATGCCGTGGCGAGTGCGGGGGCCTAAACCCACCCCGCATCCCGAGCGATCCGCACCGCGTCCGTGCGGTTCCGCGCGTTCAGCTTCGCCACGATCGCCGTCAGCACGTTCCGTACCGTTCCGGTCGACAGGTGCAGTGTCGCGGCGATCTCCGGTGGTTCCGCGCCTCCCGCCAGCTCCCGCAGGACGTCCTGTTCGCGCGGGGTCAGTGGGTTGTCGGCCAGGTCCCAGGCCGTGACCGCGAGGGCCGGGTCCAGTACCCGGCCGCCGGCGGCGATTGTGCGGATCGCGGCCGTCAGTTCCTCGGGGGGTGCCGTCTTCAGGAGGAAGCCGTCGACATTCGCCTCCAGTGCGCGGCGGAGCATGCCGGGGCGGCCGTTGGCCGTGAGCATCAGGGTGCGGCAGGTCGGCGCCTTCTGCTTCAGCCGCGCGGCCGCCTCCATGCCGTCGATCGTGCCGGGCATGTCGATGTCCAGCAGGGCCACGTCGGGGGCGAAGACCAGGGCCTGCGGCACGACTTCGTCGCCGGTCGCGGTTTGGGCCACGACCTCCATGTCCGGCTCCAGTTCCAGGAGGGCGGCCAGGGCGCCGCGGACCACGAGTTGGTCCTCGGCCAGGAGCAGTCGGATCACGTCACGACAGTACCCGTGACGATGTCACGGGTGCCTGGTGACGCTGTCTCTGGGGAACGTCGCGGCAGGTCGGCAGGCTGGTGGGTATGAACGAGGCCATCACATTGGACGCCGTCAGCAAGGTCTACGGCAAAGGGCGCGGGGCGGTCGCGGCGCTGCGGGAGGTGTCGGTGGGGCTGCCCAGGGGCGGCTTCACCGCGGTCATGGGGCCGTCCGGCTCGGGCAAGAGCACGTTCCTGCACTGCGCGGCGGGGCTGGATCGGCCGACGGCCGGGACTGTGAAGCTCGGCGGTACCGATCTGTCCGGGCTCAGCGAGACCAAGCTGACCGAGCTGCGGCGGGAGCGGGCCGGGTTCGTGTTCCAGGCGTTCAACCTGGTCTCGTCGCTGACCGTGACCCAGAACATCACGCTGCCGCTGCGCCTGGCCGGGAAGCGGGCGGACGGTGCGCGGCTCGCCGAGGTCATCAAGCGCGTCGGTCTCACCGAGCGCACGAGTCACCGGCCCGGTCAGCTTTCCGGCGGACAGCAGCAGCGGGTGGCGATCGCCCGGGCGCTGATCGCGGATCCGGAGGTGATCTTCGCGGACGAGCCGACCGGCGCCTTGGACACCATGACCGCGCGCGAGGTGTTGGTGCTGCTGCGCGAGACCGTGGACGCGCTGGGCCAGACCATCGTCATGGTCACGCACGACCCGGTCGCCGCCGCCTACGCCGACACCGTCCTGTTCCTCGCGGACGGCCGCATCGCCGACTCCATGAGCGCCCCGACCGCGGCCGGTGTCGCCGAGCGCATGATCCGGCTGGGGGCGTGGGCCTGATGATGCTTCCTTTCGCCATCGCCACGTTGCGCCATCGCAAGGGCGGCTTCGTCGGCGCCCTGATCGCGCTATTTGCCGCCGCCGCGCTGGTCACCGGGTGCGGAACGCTGCTGGTCACCGGCATCGTCGGCACCGTCAAGCCGGAGCGCTTCGCCGCCGCGCCGATCGTCGTCACCGGCGACCAGAACGTGCACGCCGTCGAGATCGAGGACAAGGGCCGGGTCAGGAAGAAGGCCAAGCCGGTCAGCGACCACGTGTGGGTGTCCGCGGACCTCGCCGATCAAATCAAGGCTCTGCCGTCGGTGAAGTCGGTCGCTACCGAGGTGTTGTTCGCGGCCCATCTTCCCGGCGGTCCGACCGGCGATTCCTTCGGCCACGGTTGGGAATCGGCGTCCCTGTCCGGCTTGACGCTGGGCTCCGGGCGTGCGCCCACGGCATCGGACGAGGTGGTGCTGGACGCGTCCACGGCCGCGAAGACGAACCTGCGCGTCGGCTCCACCGCGCCGCTGCGTACCGCGAGCGGGACGGTCTCCGTGCACGTCGTCGGCGTGACGGCACAGGGCTTTGCGAGCCAGGCCGCGATCTACTTCGACACGGCCGAAGCACGCCACCTCGCCGGCCACACCGGCCAGGTCGACGCGATCGGCGTCTTTCCGGCGGCGGACACTGGGTCCACGGAGAAGGACGTCAAGGCCCTGCTTTCGTCGGCGTCGACCGGGATCGTCCCGGCCCCGGTCGTCCACACCGGTGACGCGCGCGGATCCGCCGAGTTCCCCGACTCGGCCAACGCCTCGGTGCGGCTGATCAGCATGGGCGCGGTGCTCGGCGGCACGGCGGTGATCGTCGCAGTGCTCGTAGTCGTCGGCACCTTCGTGCTGTCGATCCAGCAGCGGCAGCGGGAGATCGCGGTGCTGCGCGCGGTGGCCGCGACCGGCAAGCAGGTGCGCAAGATGATCGGCGGCGAGGCGCTGGCCGTGGGGCTGGTCGCGGGAGTCGCGGGGGCGGTCGCGGGGCTGCCGCTCGGGGCGTGGCTGCACAACGAGTTCGTGTCGCTGGGCATCATCCCGGCGAACGTCCCGGTGGTGCTGTCGGTGTTCCCGGTGCTGGCCTCGCTGCTGGCCACGGTGTTCGCCGGGTGGGCCGCCGCCCGGATCTCGGCACGCCGGGCGACGCGGATCCGTCCGGTGGAGGCGTTGGGCGAGGCCGAGCTGGAGCCGCCGCGGATGTCGGCCATCAGGGTCCTGTTCGGGCTGCTGGCCGTGGCCGGCGCGACCGTGCTGACGGTGTTGTTGACCATCCTGCACAGCGACGGCGCCTCGCAACCGGTCTGCCTGAACGCCGTGCTGCTGTGGTGCATCGCGCTGGCCTTGCTGGGGCCGTGGGTGGCGCGGGCGGCGGCAGCTGTGCTCGGGGTGCCGCTGCGGTGGTCGCGCGTCGGCGGATACCTGGCCGCCAACAACCTGCGGGCCGCCGCGCCGCGGCTGGCGTCCGTGATCACGCCGCTGACGCTGATGACCGCGATGGCGTGCGCGATCCTGTTCTCGCAGACCAGCGTCGCCGATGCGGCCACCGCGCAGCGGGCGGCGGGAAACGTCGCCGACTACGTGGTCGGGAGCAAGGTGCCCGCGGACGCGGCGGCGTCGGTGCAGGCCGTGCCGGGCGTGACGACGGTGACGCAGGTCCTGCACGCCACGGTGCGGACCGGGTTGAACGACCGGAACGTGCTCGGGGCGACGCCGGCGGGCCTGGCCGACACGCTGGACCTCGGCGTCACGAGCGGGAGTCTCGCGCAGTTCACGGGGCCGTCCACCGCGGCGGCGGCCTCGGGGCAGGGGTATCACCTCGGGTCTCAGGTCTCGATGACGCTGCCCGACGGGACGCCCACCCAGGTGACGATCGTCGCGCTCTACTCACGGCAGCTGGGCTTCGGGGATCTGGTGCTGGCGCACGATTTGCTGGCGTCGCATGTGGATGTGCCGCTGGACGATGAGCTGCTGGTGAAGGCGCCCGGGGTGCCGCGGGCCGCGCTGGTCGCCGCGCTGAAGGCGGAGCCGGGGCTCGGGATCAAGGACCGGGTGGCGGCTCAGGCCTCGAACGAGGACGCGAGCAACAAGTTCGGCTACGTCACGCTCGCTCTGATCGTCGCCTTCACAGCGATCGCGGTGGTCAACACGCTGGCGATGAGCATCAGCGACCGGGGGCGGGAGTTCGCGGCGCTGCGGCTGACCGGGGCGACCCGGCGCCAGATCCAGCGGATGCTGGGCTGGGAGACGGCGGTCGCGGTGCTGGTGGCGACCGGGCTCGCGCTGGCGGTGGCGGTCGCGGTGCTGACGACGTACACGAGCGGCATGACGCGCGGCACAGCCGGGGTGTCGATGCCGCCGGGAATGCTGGCCGCGGTGCTCGGGGGCGGCGCGGTGTTGGCGGCGGTGGCGACGTGGGTGCCGGCGCGGGCGGCTTTGGCGGCGGGGGCTCGGGAGGGGTGAGGGGCTGAAGAT